>CAZOBD010000177.1:0-8179 GCA_964577665.1 uncultured Hyphomicrobiales bacterium | reverse complement strand
CTTTCAAAACTCTGTTTTGCATTAACTCTCAAATAATCATCCCCTTGTGTGATTTTCCCGAATCACGGATGTTTCATAAAAATTATTATCAATTAATATTTCAAAAAATATTTACAAATTTACTAATCACTTTTCAAACTGCATGTTTTTATTTTCAAAAACTGAGTAAATACCTTTTAATACTAAACATTTGGATATAGAAACCTTTAAACCGGCATTTCTCAGAGCAGGATAAATAATAAGAGCAGAACCGCCTGTAAGAAAAAGCGGTGGATTTTCCAGATGAAAAAACTGTTTGTTAATTTCTTCGCAGATAAGCCTGATACCTCCTGCACAGCTTCTTATGATGCCGCTTTTCATGGCTTCTGCGGTGGTTTCTCCCGCGGCATTTTCGGTATAGTCCAGTGCAAGGGGATTTAGAGCAGATGTAAGTCTGCCAAGCGCAAAGTTTTGGCTCTCCGCACCTGCAAAAATTGCTCCGCCTATGCAGTTATAGTTTTCGTCAACGGCATTGACTGTAACAGCCGTTCCGCAGTCAGCGGTGAAAAGGGGAGGCTTATTGTCAATTAATGCGCCCAGCATTCCGAATATTCTGTCGGAGCCTATACCTTCAATATGGGAAAACTTGAGCAGCGTATCTTTTTCTGCATTTTCCAATGCGTTAATGTATGTTATATCTTCATTTTTTTTAAGGAAATATCTTAATTCCTCAAATTTTTCGTTATTAACAGAAGAATATGCGATAATTTTTTTCAGGGGGGAAATACTGTATAAAATTTTTTTTGTTCTTTCAAGCCAGTCAATTTCATATTTAATGGCTTTATAATTTTTACCGTCATAAATTTTTAAGCGGCTGTTGCCTATATCTGCTGCCAAACGATAACTTGTATTATTATCAGGAGAAAACATTTTATACCCGCCGTTAATTGTTCAATTTCTCTGATATATCAGCAAGCAGTTGGTCAGCAATACGTGCTGTTGCTTTGCTGAAAGCGGGCGCAATTGATTCGACCCGATTGTCAGGTCTGGTGACTTTAGCATTATAAGTCTTTGTCATAATAAGATTGCTTTCTACCGACAGCTCTCTTTTTTGGGTTAGAGTAGCATGCAGGGATACCGATACATAATTTGAATCTGGAGAGTTATCTCTGTGATTATAGGCAAAAAAATCCATTATCTGCCCCTCAATAACATAAGTTGGAATGATAAAGGAGCCTTCTTGTATCACTCCTTCGGTGAAGGCATCTAATTTGTTATAGCGCTCAAGAATAAAATCGGTTACAAGAGAAGCACAATCTGTGTTCCACCGGTGATAATAATATCTTTGCACATGGTTATCATTCCACACAGCCATAATACGCATTGTTTCCAAATCAGTATCGGCGCTGAAATGCCTTATCATCAGCGAACCTTTAATTTTCTCTACATTTTTAATGTTTAAAGCTTCCTGACTGAGTCTGTAATATTTTATATCGGGATATTCGGTTCTCAAGTTCAGGCATCCCGAGGCGGTAAATAACAGCAATACTGCAATAAAATACTTGACTATATCCATGAGCTCCCCTAAAAGTCATAACAATAATTCATTTATTTATAGACTGACTAAATTACAAAAAAATTGTAAATTCTAATAATTTTTAGCATATTTCTCCGTTTTGATACTTTTAAATTGTACAGTACTTTTATTATGATTTATTTTATTTCTGATCTGCATCTTGGTATTCAAGAAAGGAAATTGGATAAAACCCGTGAAGACCTGCTTTTAGAATTCTTAAGGAAAATAAGAGGCAAATGCGAGGTATTATACATTCTGGGTGATCTTTTTGATTACTGGTTTGAATACAAAACTGTTGTGCCGAGGTATTTTTACAGAACTTTGGCAGTTTTCAGAGACTTTACCGATCACGGAATTAAGATTGAGTATTTAATGGGAAATCATGATTTCGGTCATGTGGATTTTTTCCGTGAGGAGCTTGGAATAGAAGTATATCCCGATGATATCGAACGCGAACACAACAGAAAAAAGTTTTACCTTTCCCACGGCGACGGCAAAACGTATAGAGACTCGGGGTATAGATTTTTAAAAAAAATACTGAGAAGTCCTTTAAGTCTTTGGGCTTATCTGAAACTGCATCCTGACATCGGAATATCGCTCGCTTCATCCACTTCCAAATCGAGCAGAAATTATACTGAAAAAAAGGATTATGGCAATGTAGAAGGAATGGAAGATTTTGCCCGGCTAAAAACAAAGCAGGGCTTTGACTATGTTTTGATGGGACATAGGCATAAACACGCAGACATTGATTTCGGCAGCGGACGGTACATAAATACCGGCGACTGGCTTTCTGAACCATTATATGCAGTTTTTGACGGGGAAGACGTAAAACTCAAAAAAGTTAAGGAACTTGTTTGATCTCACGGATAATTGTAATTTATGAGCATTGCCTTAAAAATACATAAATCCTTGATAAAAAAGTACTTTATCTATGAGGGAATATCAAGGTGGAAAAGAAAAAGAAATCCCGTGGACAATCGCCGTGTTTTGCTCCTTCAGTTTGCAGGACTTGGTGATGCCGCTTTACTTGCGCCTTTTGTAAATGGCATTATTAAAAAAGGGATGATACCGCATATAGCAGCTCCTGCCGGGCTTTCTGAGTTTTGGGAATATTTTTTTCCTGATATCAGAATAATAAAGGTGGATTTATCAAAGGCGTTTACAGGAGACATGAAATCTTTTGCAGGGAAGCATCTTTCGGATTATTACGAAGCAGTTTTCGGATGCAGTTCCGTTCCCGTCTGTGCATATCTTGCGGGTTTTTCCCACTCAGACCGGAAGGCAGGGATGATAGAGAAAGGAAAGCTTTTCAAGGGAGCCCGTCTTTTCTATAATGATATTTACAGTACTGCTCAAAATGAACATGTTCAGAACAGATACTCTTCTCTTTTTAAAATATTTGATTATGATATTAAACCCATGAAGTTTGATTCAGCAGCTTGTAAAGGTGAATCATATTTATGTGTTCATCCAGGGGCTAAATGGTCTCCCAGACGCTGGCTCCCGGAGTACTACGTTCAATTATTCCAACTTATTGCTGATATTAGAATTAAGGTGGTCTTCGGAGGAGATGTTGACAAAGACTTATACAGATTTTTCAAAAGACAGGTACTTCCCAATAATGTTGAATTGAAGAATACTGATTCACTGAAAGAATTAATTGAAGTTGTTTCCGGCTGCTCAGTTTTCGCAGGTGCAGACTCCGGACCTGCACATACAGCCAATCTGCTGAATAAAAGAACAGTTGTATTCTGGGGCCCGGGCAATTACGAAAGAGTAAGACCAATTGGAAATAATGTGAAGATAATAAAAAAAGAGGTTAGCTGCCGGCCCTGCAGACAGTATTTTTTACCTGATACGTGTGAACGCGGCGATAATGTTTGCCTAAAAAGAATAAAACCCGAAGAAGCTGCCGAAATAATAAAAGCTGTGCTAAAGCAGAAAAAATGAATGAAACAACCATGATTAGGGAAAATCAAACAAGGGGATGATTATTTTACATCTCCTTACTAAGCTGCGCTTGGTAAGGAAATTTTCAAAGGAAGTTTAACTTCTCGAGAAAATTGCAATCCCAAGCACAGCTAAGGATTGAGGGAAAAAAGTAAAAAATAAACAGATGAAACACCCATGATACGGTAAAACACACAAGGGGATGATTATTTTAGAGTTAATGCAAAACAGAGTTTTGAAAGAAAAGCACATTCCCAAATCGGAGTTTGGGAATGAGATGCGTCATTCTGTCCCTGTGCCGAAAGCTTGTTTCAGTATTGTTTCGGAATCTTACGTTAGGGGAACACACCCCTTAATCCCCTCTCAAGAGGGGATATTCCTAACTTGAGATGCTGAAATAAGTTCAGCATGACAAAGAAATGATTTTCTAAGGGTAAAGTAAAAAATAAACAGAAGAAAAAAAGATGTCCAACATCTGGCAGATGTTGGACATCTGAATCGGATAGTAAAAAATAAACAGATGAAAGCATTAGAAACCGCGATTTCTAATTATCGAATTTTTGATTAAAGACCTTGCTTAAAACAAGACAGTTCAGTCTGTTTTGGTGGCCTATTTCGTAATAACCTCTCAATATGATAGTGTAAAGCATTCCCGGCTTAAAATGAATATTAGGCATTTTCAGTAATAGTTCCGAATTGGACGAATCGTAGATATTTATTTCAAGCGGACCTGTCGGGAAGGCAGATATAATGCCCCTTTCTCTAAAAGAAAGATTATGCTCCTGTGAAAAACCGTATTGATCCTTTAATTCAATTATTACCTCAGGAGCATCGGGGCTGAGATGAAAAGCTCTCAGATAGCTGTTATAAGGTATAAAAGTGGAAAGAGTGTCTTCCAGATAAAGCTCGTCTATACGGTTTTCCGCTCCGTAGAAAATAACGGTGTAAGACATATCTTTCTTCAAATCGACCAGTGACCGGTAAGCGACTGAAATATCTCTCAGATTTTCGGCTGTAAGTTCATTCATGCCTATTTCTGCCTTCTTGTAATTCGTATCGGGATTTTTGTAACTAAGTTTTTCAATAAATACTTTGTTATTCAGTGAAATCCTCAGTTCTTCCATATCGGGATGTGAATTTACGAAAAGTACATTGGCAAACTCAGTAGGGGATACTTCCTTTGGAGTGTTGATATCCGGTACGCATGTACAAGCTCCGAGAAAAAGAAGCAAAAACAAGTATTTATTTAATCTTAGCATCAATAAAGTATAGTAATTCCGTAATTAACTCCGATTTTGTCACTGGTATATGTTTTATCTTGAATGTTATACCACAAACGCTTGGTTTCCAGACCTAAGGAAAGAGATACATTTTTCGCAGGGCGGTATTCAATGCCTATATTTAGTTTGCCGACAGGACCTGCCTGAGATGCCCCGGCAAAAGCTTGGGCAAACGGATAAAGGACATCTTTTAAGCCTGCCTGAGTTGCGGAGTAGCGATAAAAAGCCCCGTACCAGAAAAGCATCGGATTTTGCATATACTGGTATTCTTTTCCGTTTTCCGTGTTGTGAAAACTCATGCCGAATTTTTCCTGACCGCCTTCCACGCCAATGCTGTGTTCTTTTGAAAGTCTGTACATTGCGCCTAAGCTGACATTGGAGAACCATGGGCTTGATGTATTGTTCAAATTGATGCCGGGATCGGATTTTGAAGAAATGCCCCGAAGTTCGACGCCCCATTTTGTATCATCGTTAAATTCTTCGGTTTTGCTCAAATTGACGGCAGCAGGGAAATAATTGATCGAAGGCTTTATACCCGGATTAAAATCATTGCTGCGATCAGGCTTAAAGCCTCGGAATGTACCGGCAGTATAAAAATCATCATATTCACTGCGGGGAGTGATGTTACTTTTTTCCTGAGGATTGATCGTTTCATAATTCTCAGCAGGAGTATTAATTAAGTAGGCTGTCTCTCTGTTCCACATTTCTCTGTTATTTCTAAGCTGCTGCTTAAGCGATGCAATTTCTTTTTTCAGCCAGTCTAAGTTATCTGAGGACATATCCTGTTCGTTAGCTGAAGGGACAACGGCAGCTTTTTCGTATGATTCGGAAACAGGTATTTCTTTTTTAATATCGGAAGCTAATACGCTGAACTTGCTGTCGAAATTGTCATCGAGCAAAAGAAAGAGTATCAAACCGGTAAGGGCAGAGGTGAATATTGCAGTAAAAAGATTGGGCATAATCCTTTTCAAAGCAGCGAAGGATTTCTGTCCTAAGGAAGGACCGCCGTTGTGAACAGCGGCTGCTCCGGCATATTCAGCGGATGGCATGGTGAATCCGAGCGCTGAAAAAATGGCGCTGCTGCTTGCCGCAGGAGGGGAGATGCTGTTCATGTCATTTTGAGATATGGCATGAAGCTTGACCTGACTGTTGAACTCCTGACGAAGCTCACCGTTGTGGGCAAGTTCGCCGAAGAGCAGGTCCTCTCTTTCGGCGCTCAGCCCTCCGTCAAGGTATTCGTGAATTAATTTTGAGTAGCTCATTGTAACATCTATTTAATTATTGGACAAATCTTCTAAGTAAGGTGATAATATATTTTTTATTTTTTCTTTAGCTCTCCAAACTCTGTTTCTGACAGCCGAAACTGTATCTGATTGGATATCTGCTATTTCTTTGTAAGACAGCCCGTGATAAAGCCTGAGAACAAAAGCCTCTCTGTAATCGAAATCGAGGACTTCAAGGGCTGTAGAGACTAATTGAAGCAGTTCTTTGTCTTCATATTTTTTTTCATTGCTGAAAAACTGGAAATCTTCTATGTTCAGCGTTGGTCTTTTGTCTCTTTTATGGTTTATGCAGAGATTCCTTGCTATTGTAAGTAAAAAGGCAGTGACGTTATCCATTTTCAGATGATTTTCAGATGACTTGAAGAAATTAAGAAAAGCCTCCTGAAAAACATCCATTGCGTCTTCGGTGTTTCCGAGTACTCTCAGGCAGTAAGCATAAACCCTCTGCGAATACCTTCCGTACAGTTCGGAAAAAGCCGATTCCGATTCCGGCTTAGCTCCGCCCATCATGTGGTACAGTTCTTTATCGCTGTATGTAGAGTAATTATGCTTCATGTATCTCAATTATTCGTCCTTATGTATCCAAAATGCTCTGTATGCGTTATTTTGTATTACTGTAGTGTTTCTGCTGCCGGACCTTAAAAACTCTTCCAGGTCGAATATTTTTATTACACCGCTGAAATCTTCTTTTATACCATCGTAGTAGCTTGTATAAACCAATTTATTTCCGTCGGGGGAAAATTGAGGATATAGTATTATTTCAGGCAGAGATGTATTCGTAAGTTTAATAATCTTCGGCTGATAAGCATAAATAAGAAGATACAGATTACCGTCTCTGCCGCAGAATACCAGTTTGTCTTCCTCTGCAGGAGAGTAAACAGGCATAAAAGCGCCGTCTGAGGAGCTGTTTATAATATCTTCGTTGTTAAGCTGCTTGTTGTTGATGTATATTTCATCTTCTATACCTGCATTTGTTATTATATAACAAAGCGAACTTCCGCTGGGCGACCAGCTTACCACAGGCTCGCCTCGGTATTTCGTTATCCCGAATAAATACTCTTTGTAGGAAACGGGGAGCGGAGGCTGAACTGAAATATCTGCAACTCGCAGGGTGAGAGCGTTATTTATTGTCTGTCCCTGATAAAAAGCAACATAATTCCCGTCCGGTGAAACGGATGGAAAAGTACCTTCGCAAAAATAATTTGATATGTCAGAGAACAGCCCGCCGTCGTAGGCAGTTTCCCATAGCCAGCCGTCTCCGGCAGAAAAAATGATTATTTTTCCGTCGGGCGATATTACCGGATTGACCAGATTGTGAAAAACGTATGATCCGATTGTTCTGTTCGGCGAAATATCCTTTTTTTCACTGCCGTCTGTTTTAGCTCTCATAAGAACTGTTTCTCCGTCACTGTCTTTTGAAAGATATGCTATTCTGTCATTTCTTGAAGGAGTAGAAAATAATGTGCCGTAATCAATGACTTTATGAATATTTCTACCGTCTGACTCAGCCGTATATATGCAAGGAACACTGTCATTAACGGTTTTTGCCGAGAAGATAATATCTCCTTTTACATGAACATCATCAGGCGCAGTACTTCCGCCGCAGGGATCGCATGAAGATATTATGCCCGATAAAAATATGCCGGTTATGACCGGTAACAATACCGATTTTACGGCAGGCAGTATGTTCTTTCTGTGAGCGCTCATAAATTTATTTTTTTATTTGTTCTGCCTTTTATTATAATGACACATGAAACTCAAAAACGTCTCAAAAAAATTCAATTTTTTTTCTACATTCAGCAGTAAGCAGGAAAAAGATGTCCAACATCTGCCAGATGTTGGACATCTGGAAGCAGAAAGTAAAAATAAACAGATGAAACAGCCATTATTTTAGGAAAATCATCCAAGGGGATGATTTTTTTGCAGATTTGCCATATATTGAAGAAAAACCATAAGAGACCCCACCCCGGCCCTCCCCAAGGGGAGGGTGAAAAATTATGAATACCCTCCCTTTGGGGAGGGTTAGGGTGGGGCTAAAAATAAACAGATGAAACATCCATGAGTTTGAAAATCATCCAAGGGAATGATTGTTTTTAGTAGATTTGCCATAT
>CAZOBD010000176.1:0-8447 GCA_964577665.1 uncultured Hyphomicrobiales bacterium | reverse complement strand
AAAAAAATGAACTTTATTATGAAAATACTAATCATCAAATTAATAATATTTGCCGGAATTGCGGCTCTTTCGTGTCAAGGCGGCAATAAGGGTATTACCGAGCCGATTGAAACAATTTCGAAAATTACCATGATAGAGCTTGGTGCATCTTACTGCGAGCCCTGCAAGAAAATGCAGCCGATTATGGCTTCTTTGCAGGAAAGATACGGTGAGGAGCAGTTAGATGTTCAGTTTATTGATGTTCAAAAAGAATGGGAAAAAGCACAGCCTTTTAAAATAAGAGTAATGCCTACGCAGGTATTTCTCGATGACGAAGGCGAAGAATTTCACAGGCATGAAGGATTCTATCCAGAGGAAGAAATTGATTCGTTATTGCAGGCAAATGGATTGAAGCCGATAGAATGAAAGGTATGATATGAAAAAATCATTATGTCAAGCTTTTACTCATAGATTAGAGAATGCAAATTAACAAATGTATAAGTCAATAATTATATATAGCTTACTGATATTTTTCATAATATTTATTGAAGAAGCGCAATCCAATGAGTATAAACTAACTCAATTACTCGATAGCGCCTTGCAGAATAATTATCTTTTACAGGCAAATGAGAAAAATACGCAGATAAAACTATCTGAAATTGAGATACTAAAGACTAATTATCAACCAAGGATCAGCACATCTTTGAGTTTCTCTTACTGGAAATTTCTTCTACCCAATAAGCAAAGGCTGCTTGGCGAAACCCTTACAGATATGTACACTGATGTTACTGTATATCAAACCATTTATGATTGGGGAAAAAATAAAGAAAGAAAGGCTATAGTTAAAGATGAAATTGAGCTGAACGATGAAATACGCCGCCAAATAAAAAACACAGTAATTTGGGGCGTTTCCGATACCTATTTTGAAGCTCTCAAAGCAAAATCAGAGATCGCTGCTCGCCAAAATACACTACAGCAATTGGAATCCCACCTTCAATACGCCAACAATCTCTATGAAATTGGTAAAGTATCCCGGGTTGATATACTGAAAATAAATGTCCAAATTTCAGTAGAAGAAAAAAACCTTCAGAAAGCTAAAAATGATTTCAAAAGCAAATTGATAGATATCAATCGGCTTTGCTATCTTGGTGAAGACGAGAATATAGCCATACAAGATATTTCTAAGGAGCTTTATAATAACACAGAAAATCGGTCTTTCTCTGCCGATTCACTTTATAACGAGATTCTTAATGAACATCCGGAGTTATCTATGAAAGATAAAGAAATCAATATAGAATCAAAACAAAAAGAATTATACGAACTGCAAAACATGCCCGAAATCTATTCTTATGGTATTGCCAGTTGGGAAGATGGTTACATTCCTTTTGGCAATAATTTTAATTACAATATCGGCGTTGGCATCCGCTACACCATACCTTATTGGGGTGGAAGCAGCTATAAAACTGAAATGATTCAAAGCGATTACCGTATTGAACAGTTAAAGGATGAAAAAAATCAAATACTGCATGATATAAAAAAGGAAATCGACTTGACTTTGAATAGCATTATAGATTTTAAAGGCGAAATTTCCAATAACGAAAAAATAATTGAATTGGCAGCCCAAACCCTTGATAATGCTTCGGTGCAATATCAGGCGGGACAGGGAAGTATTATTGATGTGCTTGATGCTCAAAAGATATTAACTGAATCAATAATTATGCATGATAAATCAAAAATTGCTTATTTGCAGGCTCTCGCAAATCTGAATTATTTATTAGGTAATGATAATTATCCTTTTAATTAAAAATGAGAAAAAATAAAAAATATGATGATGATGATGAAAAAATATACTATAGTTATGCTGCTAACACTTGCCGCCTTGTTAATTTCATGCAATAGCGAAAAAGAACCAGAGCAGCAACCAAAGAAAAAAAAGGTACCCCTTGTAAGTGTAGAACCGGCTATGAAAAAAAAGATGGCTTCTTTTATTGAAATCACGGGTACTATCCAGCCCAACATATTTACCGATATTAAATCGCCCGCTGACGGTATTTTAGAGTCTCTCAGAGCGCGCGAAAATCAAATGGTGGAAAAAGATGATATAATTGCGGTAATCAATCCAAATGATCGTGTAGCTGTTATATCAAGCAATCAATTAAAGGTTGAGCTGTTGGAAGAAAATGTAAAAGAAGCTGATAAGAATTCAGAAAAATACGAAACATTAGTACAGGAACTTGACAAAGCGAAAAGCAATCTGGAGTACGCTAAAAATATCTATCAGACCATTCCTGTTATCTGCCCTATGAGCGGGTTGGTAACGCAGCGATGGCTCGATGAGGGCAGCCAGGTAAGCGCTAACGAAAACATAATAACAATTAGCGATATGAATTCTCTGGTTATAAAAGCCGAAGTTAACGAAAAATATTTCCAAGCCATAAAACAGGGTAAAAGAATTTCTGTAATACTAAATGCCTATCCGAATGATACATTAACAGGCAAAATCAGCCTTGTATATCCACAGGTTGACCCAACGACACGCAGTATTAAATTCGATATAAAAATATTGAATTTCAATAAAACGCTGCTCCCCGGGATGATGGCGTCTATCAAAATTCCAGTATTGACTAAAGAAAATGTCGTGGCTGTACCCGAACACGCTGTGTTGACTTCGCCTGACTATAAAAATTTCCTTTTTGTAATTAATGAAGATTCTCTGGCTATAAAACGGATAATACAAACAGGAATTTCTTCAGAAAATATGTTAGAGATTACTCAGGGTTTGAAAGAAAAAGAAAAAGTGGTAATTGATGGACAGGAAATGCTTAAAGACAGCATCAAAGTTAAAATTATTGAAACAGCTAAAAAAGTAGTAAAATGAAACTAACGACACAATCCATAAAACGCCCTGCAGGAACTATCATATTGATGATTGTGTTAATAGTGGTGGGAATATCCGGCATTTTTAGAATGCCTACTAATATGCTTCCCGATATAACCTACCCTATGGTAAAAGTTTATGTATATTGGCACGGAGCAACCCCTGAGCAAATTGAAAACGAAGTAGCCACGATCATCGAAAGAAAAATGGCTACCGTTGATAATCTCGACTACATCGAATCAACCTCCGAAGAAGGTGTCTATACACTGCTTGTAAATTTTGATTATAGCGTTGACCGCGATGTAGCTTATCAGGATGTGCTTGCCAAATTAGGATTGATTAAAAAGGATTTGCCTGACGGCATTTTAGAACCAGTCGCTTTTAAGGCAGACCCCTCTCAGCTCCCTGTGGTTGAACTTTTAGTATCCTCAGATAATATGAGTTTGACACAGCTTCGAACCTGGGTGGAAAATGAGTTTCAAGAAGAGTTCGCATCAGTAAAAGGGTCGGCAGGAACAGCACTTTCCGGTGGTATGCTGCGTGAAATTCGCGTACACATTGACCCAATGAAAATGCTGGGTTACAATATTACATTTGATGACATTTCCAACAGACTTAAAAAAGAAAATATTGATATAGCCGGAGGGCGTGTAGTTACCAATAAAAGAGATTATATTATCCGCACTTACGGGGAATTTCAATCATTAAAAGAAATTGAAAATCTGATCCTTCGTAAATCAAATACTACCGGTCAGGTTTTATTAAAAGACGTCGCTCAGATAAAGGACCATCATAATTTACAGCGTATCCGAACTAAATACAATGGAACCGAAGGTGTTCGTATTTCAATATTCAAACAGGCAGAAGCAAATGCTGTAACAGTCTCCGATATGATTGCCGAACGGATAGAAGAGCTAAGCCGGGAACTTCCACCTTCTACAAATATTGAGATGATCTATGACCAGGCAGAATATGTAAGACTTGCAACAGAAGGAGTGCGTGATGCCATGCTTCTTGCCGCTCTTTTTGTTACTCTGATCACAGCATTTTTTCTATCTGGCTGGAGGCGTGTGCTTTCGCTTATACTTAGTTTGCCAGTAACTCTATTGGGTACATTCTTCCTGATGGAAACCATGGGATTTTCAATCAATATTTTCACCTTAGGTGGATTGGTAGTTGCCATGACGGTGGTGCTTGACAACAGCGTGGTGATGCTTGAAAACATAACCCGTATTCAGGAAACCGAACCCGATACTCCCAAAAAGGTTACTAAAGGGGCTATCCAAATAAGCGGCGCTATTATAACTGCAACGCTTACATTTCTCTCTCTTTTTGTTCCATTCTTGTTAGTTTCCGGTCTGACATCTTTATTATTCCGCGAATTGGTCATTACTATTGCTATTATTATTGCTCTTTCAATGATCGTTTCCCTTACTGTAACACCAATGCTGATGGGACTTTTCTATCCCGACGCCAAACTAATCAAGAAGAAGCGCTCTTTTATTGCTCGTATATCTGACCTGTTTATAAATGGGATTATTTATATATATAAACCCGTTTTACATTGGTCATTAAAACTACGTTGGTTGTCTCTTTTTCTGTTTATTTTGCTGCTTATACCGGGGTTTTATTATTTACAAAAAACCGGCTCAGAATTCCTACCAAAAGCCGATGACGGCATCATCACTGTGAAAGTCATTATGCCGACAGGAACATCTATGGAAGAAACAGATAAAGTACTTGCTAAAGTTGAAAGCATAATTGAAACACAGGACTATATCTATGGTTATGCCACTCTTGCCGGCGGTAAAGTATGGGGATTGGTTACTACAGAAAAAAGCTTTGAAGGAGAATTGAACCTACAGCTTGTTCCCGCTTCAGAAAGACCTATGGACACCGATGAGTACGTGGAAAAACTTCGTCCTGCTGTAATGAAAGCTGTCAAAGCTCCCGGAGCCACAATAAAAGTTTTTCATACCAAAATGAAAGGTATTCGCAGAACCGGCAAGTTTGACATAGAATTAGAAATGATGGCTTCCCGAAGTAAATCCATGCAAAATATATTTCAAGAAGCGAGCAAATTGCACAAAGAATTAAAAGAGCTCAAGTTTCTTGCGGGACTTGACATTTCACTTCAGCTAACCAAGCCGGAATATCAAATCAGAGTTGACAGGGAAAAAGCATTTGATATTGGAATTGATTATCAGGAAATCGCAGATGCAGTAAAAACTTACGTTGGGGGAGACATTCCGACATTTTATAAGGATGGGGCTTACTATTATCCCATTCGTATAGTCAGAGACGAAGGAGATATCAAATCATCAGCAGATTTGGAAAATATTTTTATTTATACATCGAACGGTAATAAAATTCCTTTAGATGCAGTAGCGAAGGTAGAAAAATCGACAGGTCCTGTTCAAATTGACCGAAAAAATCAAGACAGGGTTATCAAGGTAACAGCTAATGTCGCAGGAATCAGCGTAGGCGATGCCACATCGGCAATAAAAGAAAAACTCGAAGAGTACAAACTGCCTGCCGGTTACCGCCTTAACTATGGCGGCTCCTCGCAAATGTTAGCGGAAAACATGCAGCAAATGGCAATTATTCTCCTATTCGCATTATTTCTGGGCTATGCAGTAATGGTGGTTTACTTTGAAAGTTTTTTGAAACCACTGATAATAATTATACGCATACCGCTTTCACTTGCAGGAATATCTTTTGCTATGTACATTACAGATACACCATTCAGCGTAACTGCTATGATTGGCATCATAATGCTTACGGGAATGGAAATCAACAACGGAGTGCTGCTCATCACATTTATTGATGAACTAATTGAACAAGGCAAGGGAATATTAGAGGCGATTAAAGGAGCAGCCATACTAAGGTTACGTCCAATATTAATTACCGACCTTAATAGTTTATTCGGTTTGCTTCCTTTGGCTTTCACATTAGGTGATGGCACAGAGATGCTAAAACCTATGTCTATAGTTGTTATTGGAGGGTTATTGTTTGGCTTATTATTGGTTTTTATTTTTATACCGGTAGTATATATGATTTTATATAACAAAAAACATTCTAAAATATTAAGAATTAAGGAAAGTTGAAACATGAATGCAGTTGAAATAATGAGAAACACAAAATCTTTTGCCATTATCGGAGCATCGGCAAAAGAAGACAGCTATGGGTTTAAGCTGGTAAAATTATTAGCTGACGAAGGATACATTGTTTATCCTATAAATCCGAAATATCCGGAGATTTACGGATTGAAAGCATTTAAATCAGTAGTGGATACTCCTGATATTCCGGAAAATATAGTTTTGGCAATGTCTGCTTTGAATAATATTAAAGTCTTGGAAGCTCTTAAAAATTACAAAAACTCGTATGTATGGCTTCCACCGGAGTGTTGGGACGAAGAACTGGTTATAAAAGCAGTAGAAATGGATTTGAATATTCTAAAAAATAAATGTCCTATTGGAACTTATTTAAAATTAAATGTTTTATCAAAAAACAAGGAGACAGAATAATGGTATCACTCAAAAAAAGCACTATGTTTCTTGCCTTATTACTTATTTTTTCTGCTTCGGCGCTCGGAAATCCCGGCAAAGATGTTGAAGTAATGTATTTCAAGGCTAAACTTGCCTGCTGCAAAGCAAGAGCCTGCAATGCTCTGCAGTCTGACGTTGAAAAGGCAGTCAGCAAATATTCTAAAGACAATGACATCTCTTTTAAAGTCATCAGATTGAACGACTCTAAAAACAAAGAGCTTATTGAAAAGTATAATGCCAAATCACAGACAGTTGTTATTTACAACAAAGAAAATGACAAAGCTATTGATGTTACTTCGATAGTTAAATCATATCTTAAAGACCAGAATAAGGAAAAATTAGAAAATGAATTGAAGAAAAAAATTGATGAAATTCTTAAATCATAGATATAAATTATTTCATTTTTTAAAAGGATTTAATGATGGAAAGACCAAAACCTATGGAATTATTGAAAGAATTCGCGCCTGAATTCGCTCAGAATCAAATGGATGAAAAGGCGTTAATTTTTGAGAATTCCAAGTATCAAAGCCTTCCGGTGAAGTATAAACTCTTGATTGGAATAGCTTCGGCGGCAATTATTGGCTCTGACACTTGTACCCAAATGTGGACAAAAATGGCAAAAGAACAAGGTGTGTCAAATGAAGAAATTGTTGAAGCTGTTATGGTTGCCCGTTACATGAAACAGGCAACAGTAAACGATACTGTCAGCAATTCTCTCAGCTTTTTGAAAGAAAACAAATAGAGGTTATTATGAAAAAATCATTAATGATAATATTTAGTTTAGCTGCAATTTTCTTTGCTATTTACGGTATAGCGACCGCTCAATGGTATTTGACGGCTGTTCCGATTGGATTTTTATTCGGCTTTTTCCTGCAAAAAGGCGACCTATGCGCATCCTCGGCAATGAGCGAGGCGATTATGTTCAAAGACAGAGCTAAGCTTTGGGGCTTTTGGGTGGCTATCGTAACAACAATGCTTTCTTTGTCATTAGTTGATTATCTGGGATGGATCAGCGTAAATCCAAAACCATTTATGTGGTTCAGCTCTATAATTGGTGGTATTATCTTCGGTGTAGGGATGGTCTTTGCCGGTGGGTGTATAAGCGGAGTGTTGTATAAAGGGGCAGCAGGGAATATAAATTCAATTATGGCTCTTATGGGGGTTCCGTTCGGAGTTGCGGCTGTAGAGCTTGGCCCTCTGAATAATATGCACTTGTGGATGAAATCATTTATCGTAAAAGGTGCTGAGGGAGAATCACTGACATTATTTTCAGTAACGGGTATTCCTTATATAATACTTGCCATACTTTTTGTAGTGGGAACGATATTATACGTCATTATAAAGAAAAAGAAATACAACTTCGCTGTCCCGCTGAAACGCTCATGGAAACCATGGGTGGCAGGCATTGCTCTGGGTTTGCTGGGTGCTTTTGCATATCTGACATCTGATGCCAGTGGAAGAAATTATCCTTTGGGAGCTACTCACGGCGTTTATCAGTATTCGTTAGTGCTATTTGAAAAAAATGAGAACATAAAATTTGTAACATCGAAGCCAGAGAAATCAACAAAAATTGAAGCCGCGAAAGATAAACCAAAGGAAGTAGCACTACCCAAGAAAAAAGTTAATGTCTGGCTTGTTTTGCTCGTTCTCGCTGCTATGACTGGTTCATGGGTTTCCGCAGCTTTATCAGGGCAGGCGAAGTTATTGCCCAAAGACCCGCAGCAGACTCTCGTAGCCCTTATTGGTGGATTGATGATAGGAGCGGGAGCCGCCTTTGCGGGAGGCTGTTCCATCGGCAACATCATGTCCGGCTGGGGTATGATGAGCTTAAGCAATTTTGTTTTTGGAATATTTGTTTTACTTGCTAATTGGGCGACGACATATTTTTATTTGATGGGTGGTAAGATAGGGAGATAAATAATGAACTGGAAAACTGAAGGAAAAATATTATTAGTAATTGGAATTATCTTTGCAGGATTTTTCTACCTGCCTCTTGGTGAACCAAGATTTGATAATGCCATTTTCGAAGCGCTATACCTAAC
>CAZOBD010000175.1:5477-8586 GCA_964577665.1 uncultured Hyphomicrobiales bacterium | reverse complement strand
GAATTTGAAAATAGTTTTTTCCGGTTCTTCTATTTTAAATATAAACAAGGGATATGCCGATCTCAGCAGAAGGGCGGTAAGCTTTCTCATGCAGGGTATGTCTTTCAGGGAGTATCTCCTGCTCGAAAAGGGAATTGATTTTCATGTAGTCTCATTAGAAGACATAATAAATAATCATATTGACATAAGCCGTAATATTTGCAGGGAAATAAAACCGATTGCAGAGTTCAAAAACTATCTGAAATACGGATACTATCCTTACTACAGAGAGAATAAAGATTTGTACCATCAGAAACTTATGAACACTCTGAATGTTATTATTGAGAGCGACCTTCCCTCGGTTCATCCTATTGAATATAAGAATATCAACAAGCTGAAAAAACTGATTTATGTTATTTCTTCATCAGTTCCGTTTAAGGCAAATGTTACTAAGCTGGCAGAGAGAATTGGGGTGTCTAGGAACACGATTCTAATGTTTTTTGATTTTTTGGAGCAGGCACAGATTATTAATTATCTCAACACTCCTCAAAAAGGACTAGGAAGGCTGACTAAACCTGAAAAAATTTATATGAATAACACTAATCAGATGTTTGCTATTTCAAAAGAAGCGGTAAACAAAGGAAACTTAAGAGAAACTTTCTTTTTTAATCAAATTTCTGCGAATCACAAAGTGAACCTACCGAAAAAAGGGGATTTTTTAATTGATGAGCATTTCACTTTTGAAATCGGCGGGAAAAACAAAACGGACAGGCAGATAAAAGGCATGCCCGATTCCTGCATTGCCATGGATGATATTGAGTTCGGCTATAAAAACACAATTCCGCTGTGGCTTTTCGGATTTTTGTATTAGTTGTTGCCTTTTTCCTGTCAGTGTTACTTAAATGAGAATAGTAATTTTGTTCATTTGGAAAGGGTACTGCCATGAAATATTTCTTCTTTATTATTTTGCTCGCTTTCTCTTCATCAAGCTTGTTTTCTCAACAGGAAAATAAGAATAATCCATAGAAAAAAAATTGCAGACGGCAAGAGAACACAGCGAAAGAATTAACCTGGAGAATTTTCCGCCCGGAATGTATTTTTCAGGCTTCGTGGGCAAAGCCGCTAAGAGATTGATATATATAATAGTCAACTTTTTCGCAGGCACTACACATTTTTTTCATTTGGAATATTTTTCTATGGAAAATTAGTTCAACTGATATGGAGCAGTGCTGATTTTCAGACCTATTGTCTGGTATATCTTGATATTAGGTACAGAAATATTTTGCACGGCATGAAAATAATTTCCCAAAATATTTGCTTTTTGCCGCTTCAAGTGTTAAATTATATGAAAATTGATTATTTAAGAATTGCTAAGCATTATGCCGGAAAATAAAAATAGTTTTAAGTCCGCCAGAAATATTATTGTTATAATGAATATTCTGGCATCGATTTTGTTCTTTGTTAGTTATATGATGCTTAAAAGCATCTGGCTTCTGCTTGCGGCGGCTCTGCTGCTTGCAGGCAGCCTGGCGGCTTTCTTTGTTATTAATGCGATGGAAAGGAAGCTGACTGCCAGGCAAAATAATAATAATATGTAGAATAATAGGCAGTTTGATATGACAGAAATCATGCTCCCTAAGATTAGGGAAGATATTGCATACAAAATTATAGGCAAGGAGCCGAAAGATATTATTTTATTTGACCCAGAGGGCTATACCGATGCCGAACTTCAGCTCCCCATCGAGATTTTACCCGTCCTTCAAATGCTTAACGGCAGCATTTCACTCCGTGAATTTGAGAATATTCTCCAATCTCAGTTCGGCATGGATTACGACGTCGAGCCTCTGTACAATCTTTTTAAATATCTAGACCATTTAGGCTTTATGGACAGCGAAAAGTTCCGCCAGCTGAAGGAGGAACTGAATTCCTACCTCGAATCTTTAGTCAGGCCGCCTGTTTGTGCCGGAAATACTTACTCCGCAGACCCCGTCGAGCTTGCCGAAGAGATTGAAAACCTTATGTCTATGTTTGACGAAGCCCAAGTTAGCAAAGGTGCCAGAGCAGTTATGGTTCCGCACATTGACTTTCGTATCGGCGGCGATGCTCTTGCTTCCTACGCCGCCGCATATCACAGCATTAAGGATACCGATGCCGATATTTATGTCATTTTCGGGACGTCTCACTATGGAAATTCGGATAATTTCATGTTTTCTGCTAAAGATTTTAAAACTCCTATCGGCGATGTGAAAACAGACAGGAAGATCCTCGACATGATTAAGGATTCTTTGAACTCAGAGATGGTCATTGATGAATTGGCTCATAAAAACGAGCACTCCATCGAGCTGCAGGTGGTCATTCTTAAGCATATTCTGAAGGATAAGAGCTTCAAGATTCTACCCGTTCTTAATGGGTCGTTCTTCAAATATCTTATGAATAGGCAAAAACCTTCCGATGATGAGAAGTTTATTAAAATTATTAATGCTTTAAATGATGTGCTGAAAAAAGAAGGAAGAAAACCGGTGTTCATTGCAAGCGGCGACCTTGCTCATATTGGCAGGAAGTTCGGCGATCCTTTCGATGCCGAACCCGAACTTCCCAAGCTGATGATAGAAGATGAAGAGCTTATCAAAAGTCTTGAAAGGTGCGATGCAGACGGCTTTTTCGACCTTATTGCCGCTGTTAATGATAGAAGAAAAGTTTGCGGGTTGTCGCCTTTTTATGCTTTGCTGAAGGCATTTCCCGCAAAGCGGGGCAAATTTTATAAATACGGGCAGTGGAACGAAATAGAGCAGGCTTCCGCTGTTTCTTTCGCGGGTATTTCTTTTTATGATTAACAGCTTTTCGGTCGTTTTCTTTTTATGAATTTTTATTTCCTCTTATTTTTTATTTCTTTTCTTTGGTTATTTTAAGCATTTCTTTGTATTGATGGTGATTTATGCTGCTTATATAATATCTTTCTTTGTATTTTTTATATTTTTCTTTGTTTATTTAATAATTATCTTTTTAAATATGATATTTTCTGCTTTATAGATGTTAATATACGCTTTATGAAATATGATTTTCTATGGAGTAACCTTATTTTCATAAGGCGAAACTTTATTTTCATAAGGCGAAACTTTATTTTCATAAG
>CAZOBD010000175.1:0-5377 GCA_964577665.1 uncultured Hyphomicrobiales bacterium | reverse complement strand
GCGAAACTTTATTTTCATAAGGCGAAACTTTATTTTCATAAGGCGAAACTTTATTTTCATAAGAAGTAATTTAATATTCACAGGTAGTATTGTTATTTTTAGAAATAGTTTATTTAATTTTTATAAGTGATAGTTTTTATTTTTTTATTTTTTATTTATTTTTTATTTATTAATTTTTATTTTTATTAGAAATTTTATTATATTGTGATATGTTAAATTCATAATTGGGAGATGATTATGCCCTCTACTGCACCGATTTTGCGTGATTATAATATGGATGATCTTGAAATGTTTGAGAGAGCGCAGATTTTCCATGATAATTTTGTTATTGATATGGCGGATTTTACCGCAGCGTTTCCGGCATTGGATGCCGTTTTTGCGGCTGATTTTCAAACGGCTATTGACGACGCCGACGCGATACCGTCGGATGATGAAGTGGTGGGACAAATTGAAATTATTACGGAGCAGCTTGATGATAAAATGGCAGAATGCCGCGAAGCATTGCAAAAACTTTATGCCTATGTGAAGATTACTTTTAAATCGGAAGCGAAATTGAATAGTTTTGGAAAGAGTTTGTATAAAAAGGCGAGGAATTCGCAGACTAAGATGAAGGAACTGCTTGAATTGGGGCATAGAACTGCCAGTGAACCGGAGAATGAAACTGCTTTGCTGGCAACAGGTTATGCCGCAGGAGATATTACGCAATTAGAGACGCTGATGAATGAACTTGATGCGCTGAATGCCAGTCAAGAGATTCTGAAAATGAACCGCTTGAATAAGACGGAGAGCCGCGTTATGGCATATAATGCCGTCTGGTCGTATATGATGGATATTAATCAGGCGAGCAAGGTTGTTTATGCGTCGAGTCCGGCGAAATTGAGTGAGTATCTGCTTTATCCGGCGGAGCATCACGGTTTATCGAAACCGCAAAACCTTACCGCGGAGTATATTGGAGGCAGTCCGGCTGTGATTCATCTTGGCTGGGATGCGGTTGATGGCGCCGAGAGCTATGATGTGTATTATGATACGGCGGATATCGGCGCTCCGAGCGGGGATTATAATCTATTGGATACGTTTACGGATAATTTTGCAGATGTTGTGCCCGTAGATGGTAAGCGAAATTATTTCAAGGTTAAGGCGAAGAATGACGAGCATACGAGCGCTTACAGTGATGAAGCGTTTGTGGATGTCGAGGCAGCGTAAGCAAATGATTATTTATTTGGCACGGTAAATGTGCTGCTGTTTGGGAAAATATATTAATGTATGAAGAATGAATATCGGAAGATAATGAATGATATAAAGCAGATGGGAGATAAAAAGAGGAAGAAAGGGAACAAAAATGAGGCGGAAGAGCTTAAACAGCAGCTGATGTGGTATAAATCGTTTTTCGATAATGCTACCGATGCGGTGTTTATCGTTCAACCGGATACGTGGAGCGTTCTTGATACGAATGAACACGCCGCAAGGATGCTGGGTACGAGCAAAGAGCAGATGCTCGGGACTGTTTTGCCGCAGTTCAGGCGTATTTTTAAGCTGCTGACGAAGACGAATTCTCCGACGGTGCTTAGCGAGCTGACGCTGGACGGTGCCGAGGGTGTGGAATTGATGGTGGAGGTAAGCGCCCGATTTTTTGAGTATGAGGGTCAGAAGTTAATTCAGGCGATAGCAAGGGACGTGAGTGAGCAGCACGCTCTTACGGATAAGCTTGTGCAAGCCGATAAGCTGGTTTTGCTGGGACAGCTTTCGGCGGGGATTGCCCATGAGATAAGGAATCCTCTTGCGGCGGTGAATTTGAATCTTCAGATACTGAAACGGAAAAAAAAGAAGGAGGATGCCGATTTTGAGTATGTGCAGACGGCTTTACAGGGAGTGGAACGGATTTCCAAGATAGTGGAGGTAACTCTTAATTTTTCGAGGCCTGCCGTACCGGATATAAAGGGGATGAACTTTAATGCGCTGCTGCCTGTGGTGCTTGAGCTGGTGCATTCCGTGCTGAGGAAAAAGGCAATAGAGGTAGATTTAAAGCTCGACGAGGGTCTGCCGAACGTTAACGCGGATGTGAAACAGATGCAGCAGGTGTTTATAAATCTTATAACGAATGCGGCGGACAGTATTAAGGCGAAGGGTAAGATAATTATTGAGACTTATACGGAAAAAGCGGGCAGGGAAGGCGGTATTAATTATGCGGCAGCGTCTATTAAGGACAATGGCTGCGGCATTACGCCGGATGATTTGAGGAAAATATTTAATCCATTCTTTACAAGGAAGGCGGACGGCACCGGCTTGGGGCTGCCTATCACTCAAAGGATACTGCATCAGCACAACGGGATAATAGATGTGGAATCTAACGCAGGCATTGGGACTACTTTTTATGTGAAAGTGCCCGTTCCGGCAGAGAATGCTTAGCAATGGGGTATGCTCAGCGGCGGAGAGTGCAGTGCTGTTAATTATAATGATGCATTAATTTTCTTTTTTTGGAAATATTCGGCTGTTTAAGCCGTGTGGTTTATTATAATGATATTTGATTTATATAAAGAGACTGTCGAAGGAAGCTTCATGCAAATAATCGAAACGAAGAACTGCCATACAAGAAGAATAAATGCTTATGGTGCGTTATTTCATAAGGAGAAATGCAGTATTATCTTCTGATATTTCAATGAATAATTACCAAATATGCAAAAAAAGTGTGTGAAAATCATTATTGAATAGGGCATTTAATATGAATGCATTCATCATTTGCATATAAAGATATAGAAATCACAAATATTATAATAAAAAATGAATAAAGTGATAATATGGCGGAACATAAAGCAGCGAGAAAGCCTTTAATCGTGTTTAAATACGGGGGAAACGCAATGACCGGCGAATCTTTGAAGAAGCAGGTATTAAAAAACATAACCGCTCTGCAGGATAGAGGTTATCACATTGTCATTGTACACGGCGGGGGACCTTTTATAAAGGAGGCACTCGAGCATGCAAAGATAGAATCGGAATTTATAGACGGGCACCGCAAGACAACAAAAGAAGCTTTTGAATATGTAGAAATGGCACTTAAAGGAAAAGTGAACGGAGAGCTAGTAAGTTTAATAAATTCTATGGGAAAAAGCGCCGCGGGGCTTTCCGGCAAAGACGGAAGAACTGTAATTGCAAGGAAAAGGATGCATAAAAGGGTGGTTTCCGGCAAATCGGAAGAGATAGACCTCGGACAGGTCGGCGATGTGGAATCCGTCAACACGAAACTGCTTAACGTGCTGCTGGAAAACGATTTTATTCCTGTGATTGCCTGCCTTGCGGCAGATGAAAAAGGCGACGGCTACAATATAAACGGCGATATGTTTGCAGGACACATTGCCGGGGCACTAAAAGCAAAAGAATATGTTGTCCTAACAGATGTAAACGGCTTGCTGCGAGATAAAAGCGATCCTGATTCTCTCATAGAAAGGCTTGACAGAAAAGAAATAAGTAAGCTGATTGATGACAGTATTATTCAAGGAGGTATGATTCCCAAGGCAGAGTCATGCAAAACAGCATTAGAAAAAGGCGCAGAGACGGCAAGAATTATTAACGGCACTATCCCCGGTCAGATTCTTTCCATTGCGGACGGAGGCAGTGCAGGAACTGTGATTTATTGAAAAAAATAAAATATCCATGATAAAGGGAAATCACATAAGGGAATGATTATTTGATAAATAAATGACGTTGCGAGCAACACGAAGTAATCTCAAAGAAATCTGCATAAGGCAGGAGATTGCTTCGCCGCTTCGCTCCTCGCAATGACTTAGCAACAACAACAATAGGAAAAAGAAGTCCAACATCTGGCAGATGTCGGACATCTGAATCGGGAGGTAAAAAATAAACAAATGAAACGACCATGATTTATGAAAAACACACAAGGGGATGATTATTTTTAGTAGATTTGCCATATATTGAAGAAAAATATTAAAAAAAAATAAATTAAAAACCGAAAGAGACCCCACCCCGGCCCTCCCCAAGGGGAGGGAGCAAGATCATTGAATTCCCTCCCTTTGGGGAGGGTTAGGGTGGGGCTAAAAATAAACAGATGAAAAATTCATTAAAACTAAAATTTTTGATGAGAAATACGGTCAAATACATTCAAATTTATTTAATCTTAGACATAAAGGGGATTATGCAGATTTATATGATTTTACCGAAGAAATGGTAAATATATTAATACACCCTGTAGAAGAGTTGTACCAACTTATAAAAGATTATATCAAAAAAAATAATTTAATATGTGCAATATTATATTTATGGGTACACCCGAATTTTCCGTACCGAGCCTTGAGGCGGTACACGAAAAATTCGGTGTGAAAGCAGTAGTAACCGTGCCGGACAAACCCCGCGGCAGAGGGAAAAAACTGCTGCCATCGGCTGTTAAGACAAAAGCATTAGAGCTTAATATTCCCGTTTTCCAGCCGGAAAAACTGAAAGACGAAGAGTTTTTAAAGGAGATGAAATCTCTCGAACCAGACATTTTTATTGTCCTTGCTTTCAGAATACTGCCAAAGGAACTTTTCACCATACCAAAAATTGCATCATTCAACATCCACGCAAGCCTGCTGCCAAAATACAGGGGTGCTGCACCGATAAACCGGGCAATAATAAACGGCGAGGAATATACAGGTCTTACTTCTTTTATTCTACAGGAGAAAGTAGATACGGGAAGTATTTTGCTGCAAAATTCCTTAGACATCCCCGAAGGAGCAACCGCAGGCGACCTGCATGATTTGATGATGCCCGAAGCGGCAAAACTTGCCCTGAATACTGCCGAACTTCTTTTATCGGGAAATTTTCAGAGATTTCAGCAGGATAACAGCAAAGCCACGCCGGCTCCGAAAATATTTCCCGATGACTGCCGAATAAAATGGAATATGCACGCCAGAGACCTGCGCAATTTCATCCACGGCGTATCCCCCGTTCCGGGTGCATGGACGATGTGGGACGGTTTGCGTTTGAAAATCTTTAGAGCAAATTACTGCTCATGCGGAAGCGGCGCCCCCGGAAGCTGGAAAATAGAAAACGGAAGATTTCTTATTCATACTTCAAAGGGATATATTGAACCGGTGGAAATTCAGCTTCAGGGAAAGAGAGCAATGAAAATAAAAGATTTTTTACAGGGATACAGAGGTGAAACAGAAGGCATTTTTGAGTAAACAAGTTTTATTTCAAATAGATAATTTTGATGCAGCCACAAGAACTCCGGCAATATAATAACAAGATAAAACGTACATGATTTGGGAAAATCACTCAAGGAGATGATTATTTTTAGGTAGATTTGCCATATATTGAGGAAAAAAACATAGTGCAATGATAAACCGTAAGAGACCCCGCCCCAGCCCTCCCCAAGGGGAGGGAG
>CAZOBD010000174.1:0-8629 GCA_964577665.1 uncultured Hyphomicrobiales bacterium | reverse complement strand
AAGATAAACACATAAGGGGATGATTATTTGAGAGTTAATGCAAAACAGAGTTTTGAAATAAAAGCACATTCCAAAATCGGAGTTTGGGAATGAGATCCTAAATATTGAAAAAACCTAATGTAAATGAAAAACCGTAAGAGACCCCACCCCGGCCCTCCCCAAGGGGAGGGAGCAAGATCATTGAATTCCCTCCCTTTGGGGAGGGTTAGGGTGGGGCTAAAAATAAACAGATGAAAAAGATCATTTTACTAATATTAATTGTTATTGCTGCCGAATCCGAAGTCTATGCTCAGTGCGGATGCGGGGCAGGAGCAGCAGTCGGCGGGCTTACTCCTGCGGCGGGAACTGCTAATGTCGGGGTTCTGAGAGAAAGAAATATACGGGCTTTTGTTTATTATACACACTCGCGGGGTGATACTTACTACACTTACGACATGCAGAAAGGCGCCGGTGATGCTGAGAGTTTCCAATCAGATTATATCGGCATAAATGCCGGATACGGCATTTCCCGCAGGTTCACGGCAGAAGCAGAGTTCGGGTATTTTATCAATAAATCACAAAAAATATTCGGCTCTGAAACTATGGGCAGAGGTCCTTCACACATTTCTTTGATTGGAAAATATAATTTTTTCTATGATTTTGAAAACAGTATAGAAATAACAGCCGGCGCCGGAGTAAGAATGCCCCTGCCTGATAATTCCGAAAACTTAGCCATGCACGTAAGACCTTCTTCGGGTGCTTTCGGAGGCATACTGCATATTTTTCTTTATAAAGGCTTTGAGGATGCGGGTGTGTCTCTTTTTTTTCTTAGCAGGACTGAACTCAACACCGAAAATGAAGACGCTTACAAATACGGACATTCTTCAGTTAATTCAATTTTTCTTGTAAAACCACTCTTGGAGAATTTGACGGGAGCTGTTGAAATCCGTAATGAATACCGAAGAAAAGACTTAGAAAACGGAAACAAAGTATGCGACTCGGGTGGTAATATGGTGATAATCTCTCCTCAGGTTAATATTTCCGCAGGCAGGTGGAATTTCGCGGCAATTTACGGCTATCCCCTTTACAGCTTTTACAACGGAACACAGCTCGCCAGGGACATGTCATTTACTTTTTCAGTAAGTTTTGAAACAGATTGAAAAAATTAATTTGGAAATTAAAATATAATTAATATATTGCAATTGTCTGTTAATTTTGAATAGGAAATTTTGCAGGGGATAAATATGAAGAAACTTATAATACTGATATTGACAGCTTTCTGCTCAACTATTATATCTTACTCACAAAATATTGAAAGGGCTCCGCTGAATCCTGATTATATAAAATGGCTTGAAAGCAGCAGTATGAAGCCTGTTAATGCCGGTGAAGGCAGGGAAATACCTTCTGGATTAATACCTCCTCCTCATAAAATGAATACTAATTTGCTTTCCAAAACAAAAAAGGACGGCATAATGGCAGACCCGCCTGCGAGCTACGATCTTCGTGATTACGGCAGGTTAACTTCAGTAAAAAATCAGGGAGATTGCGGCTCATGCTGGACTTTTGCATCTTTTGGTTCTATGGAATCCACAGCGCTGACATTCGGACTTGGAACTTATGACGGTTCTGAACAGAATATGAAAAACTGCCATGGCTACCTTTTAGGACACTGCTCCGGAGGCAACGAAGAAATGGCAACGGCATATCTGACCAGAAGAACGACTCCTTCATATAACGGCTCCCCGCTTTTAGAAACCGATGACGGTTACAATATTTTAGTCAGCGCTTGTTCTGCAGGACATACTCCTATGATTTCAATAACCGAAGCATGGTTCCTGCCCGTAAACGACGATGATCTGATAAAAAATCTGATTATGGAGTACGGCGCTCTTTTTTCGGGTATGTATTTTGATGGTCCATATTTCAATTCGACCTACAATACTTACTATTACAGTGGAGCGGCTGACCCCAATCACGGTGTTACTCTTGTGGGGTGGGACGACAATAAATCCATACCGGGAGCGCCAGGTAACGGAGCCTGGATAATTAAAAACAGCTGGGGTTCAGGCTGGGGTGAAAACGGTTACTTCTACGTTTCATATTATGATTCAAAGATAAACTATTCCTTAGCTCTCTGGCCCGACGCGGGATATTATTACTCTGACGCGGAGCTTTACCACTATGATGAACTCGGTTATATCGGCTCTATTGGTTATGGTTCAAATACCGGATACGGACTTGCAAAATTCACTGCTTCCGGGACGCAGGCTCTTACAAAAATATCATCCTTTGTTCCCGGCGCAGGCGCCCAGCTTGAAATAAGGGTATATGATACATTTCAGGGCGGCTCTCTTTCGGATGAACTTGCTTCAATCACTGGAATAACTTGTGATTATGCAGGTTATTATACATTTGATCTGTCAGAATACATAGAGCTTTGCACCGGCGATGATTTTTATGTAATGATTCGGTATAATACACCATCCCATAATTTCCCTATACCCGCTGAATATGATTACACGGATTATTCCGATGCGGATATTGAATCCGGAGTTTGCTGGATAAGCAGTAACGGAAGCGTATGGACTCCAATAGGCACCGGAACCGGCATTGAATACGATCTCTGCATCCGCGCTTATGCCAAAACATATAAAAACGGACAGACACTTGAAGACGTTATTGTCAGGCAGGGAGAAACCGAAGCTCATCTTTCCACAAGCACTATTACCGCGGCAGGAAGCAGTTCCACTTATTATATAGACGGAAACGGCTCTGCAGGCGGAAACGTAACTATGACTGCTTACACAAGAATAAATCTGAAACCGGGCTTTACGGTAAAAAACGGCAGCAGCTTTCACGCTTTTATAGACGGCAGCCCTTGCGGAGGCAGTCCGAGAATTTCCAAGGAGGACCGGGATGTTCAGAATTCGACTTTTGTTAATATATATCCAAACCCGTCTGACGGTATTTTTACTTTGGAAGTTAACGGTACGAACGATTATTCCTTAGAGATTTTCGACATACTCGGCAGCTCTGTTTATAAAAGAAAATACTCAAACAATCCTTCCTGCGAAATAAATCTGAGCGGGATGCCGTCGGGAGTTTATATAATGAAATTGAGAACTATGGATAAATTACACATAAGAAATCTGTTATTAAGCAGGTGATTTTTTATCTTCGGGATTTTACTTTAGAAAGCAGAGCGCCGGAGCTTGCCTCGAAATGTAGATAAGTGGTGTATTCCTGTTAGAATGAGCCAATAGTCTGATATAATGGTTAATAATTTGATTCGTCCCGCCATCGTATTATTTTCCATTCATCACTTGCAGTGGGGCGCGTAATCCGGAAATTTGCCCTGCCTTGAACCCTTATCTGATCGGAAGGATTGAAAACTAAGGTAAGAGTAAAACCTCTTGAAATATCTTTCAGCACAGAGTCTCCAATGGAAATGAGCACTTCGTTCCAGATAAGATCGAGGCTCTGAGTATTATTGAAAATTCCGTTTGTTGCTATTAGGTCTTCGTTTCTGCCCCAAGATTTATCAACACCCTGATTGTAATCACGGTAAATAAAGGTAAAATCATCGTGCAGTAGATTTCCGTAAACAAGAGTATCCTTGAATATGTAAGCATAACGGAAATTTTTAAACAAGCCTTCTATGGTTGTTTGGTCGCCCAGAACCGCTCCCCCGGCATTTTCATCTGCCATACCGGGTGCAAAAGGATTTGTGCAGGACTGCATGCCGGCAAATATAACTGCAAAAATAAACGCAGAAACGGCAGCTATTGCCGTACGTATGTTTTTGAAGCGTTTCATAAATGTTAAGAACGGATAGAAGATACAATTCTTTTAATTGTTTATAGAAGCATATTCATGCACGTATCAGACTTTAGTATAAACCCATTTTCTGCTGCTAAAGCTCTGCCATCCAATGGCTGCGAAACTGATATGACTTATCAGGACGCCCAGCCAAATACCCGTTTCACTGTTAAAAACATAAACAGACAAAAAATATGCAATCGGAAGCTGCACCAGCAAAAGAATGGCTGCCACTATTTTCAGGCTGCGGTAAGTGTCTCCGGAACCGGATATAACCCTAGTGGAAATAATACCTATTGAAAATGGCACGTAAATAAATGCAGTTATCTTGAAATACACTTCGGCAATTGATATTATTTCCGGGTCATTAGTGAATACTCTTACAAAATATTCACCAAAAAAGAAAACGCCTATGCCTAACGCAATCATAATAAATGAAAGCTGTTTCAACGCTGAAAAATAATATCTGTATATCCTTCTTACTTTTCTTGCTCCGAGGTTCTGCCCTGTAATGATCTCAATGGCTACACCAACCGCAAAAACGGACATAAAAACAAACAGATCTACTTTCAGACCGAGATGGTATGCCGCCACAACGGCGGTGCCGAAAGTATTTGCCAAAGTGATAAGAAGCAGTCTGTTCACACCTACCGACGACATCTGCAATGCGGCGGGAAAGCCTATCCTGAATATCTTTCCAATTATTCTCCAGTCCCATTTAAAATTTTTAAACACTATACTAACCGGAGTTACGCCGCGCTTAAGCAGATACATAGCAAAAATCGCTCCTGACCATTGAGCAATGGCTGTTCCGAGTCCGGCGCCGAACATCCCCATCTGCGGAAAAATCCAAAAGCCGAAAATCAGGAAAGGCGAGACTGCTGCATTTACTATGCTCGATGAAATCAAAATCATCATAGGTATTTTGGAATTACCGGAAGAACGTATAATCGAATTTATTTGAAAAATGGACATAATACCCGGAATGCCGAAAATAACCGAACCCATGTATTCTTTAACGAGGTCTCTGACCGTTCCCCGCACGTCCATCATATTCAAAATAAGAGGATAAGTAAAAAAGAGCAGAAGCATTACCGATGATGCAAAGACAAGCATGAATACTATTGCAAGGGTAGCCGTCCTGTCGGCTTCTGAATGGTTAAGCTCACCGGTTCTCCTTGCAACTACAATGCCCGAACCAATACCAAAACCGCTGCACAAAGTAAAAATAAAAAAAATGATATTTTCGCTGAAGCCTACCGCTGCAATATTGTCCGAGCCGAGTCTGCTTACGTAAAAAGTATCTACCCATGAATATAAAATGTGAATCACGAAACTGACCGCTAAAGGATAGGCGAAGCGTCTCAGGCTTTCGTCAATGGGTCCGTTCAGCAGGTCTTCTCTTTTTTTCATTTTTATTTATAATCTTTTGTTATTAGTGCCAGGTTTAGACAAAATACGTTCATGTAAATAAACTATAAAATTGATGAATTAGATACGGTTTAAATGTTTTTCTATTTCAAATAATTATAACAGCACGGGCAATCAATTGAATTTATTTATTTTTTAATCGGACATCAATGATTTAAAGTATATGATACAGGTATGATGAAATATGTTTTTCAGTAAAAATAATTTTTGGATAATATAATTAAAATTTGAAAATTGCGAATATATGAAAAAATAAAATGAAATAGGAAGTATGATACTATCGAAGCACAGGTAATGAGACAAAAAATACTTGCAATAGACGATGAACCCGCCATCCTGAGGATGCTTGAAAAAATAATTGCCGGCAGGAGCGGCTGTAAAATTTATACAACAAACAATTCCTTAGAGGCGCCTGAATTACTCGAGAAATACACTTATGATTTGCTTCTGCTCGATTTGAAGATGCCCGGAATTGAAGGCATGGACATTTTAAAAATGATTCATGAGGAGAACCGCTTTGAAAAAGTGATAATTATAACGGCATTCGGCAGTATTGACACTGCAACCGAAGCTGTCGGACTAGGGGCATGGGACTATATATTAAAACCATTTCGCAAAGAAAGAATTATAGAGTCTATTGAAAAAGCCCTCGCTTACCAGAAAGAAAGACGGCGCATCAACAAAATAGAAGCCATTTTTTCAACACTTCCTTATGAAAAAGCAAAAAAAGCATTCCAAATCGAGTACCTGAAAAATCTCCGTAAGAAGCATGGCAAAAACATCGAGCAGCTCGTGCAAATAACCGGTATTAAAGAAGATAAAGTAAAATCAATTTTAAAGAATACATAATTCCGATATTTTCTGTGAAATTAAAAAAAATATTTTATTTTTATCCTTTAATTGTAAAGAAAATTTTTAATTGATAAAAGGAATAAAACAATGCTATCGCACACGGCAGAAGACTTGATGATACCGCTGGACGACTACCCCCACATACCCTATTGGTTTACCATCAGGGAAGCTATTGCAATGATGCACCACTCCGAAATCGAAAAAAAAGGCAGGAAGTCTCTTGCCCGTGCAGTACTCGTTTTTGACGAGGAGTACAATCTTCTCGGAATGGCAAGAAGACGGGACATCCTAAGCGGTCTTAATCCTGAAAGAAACATGAAAGAGGCACACCACTCAAAGCAAATCTATGAAATAAAATCTGATCCCGATCTGCTGGAAATGTCTTCGGAAGCTCTGATTAAAAACCTGCCTGAAATGGCAAAAAAACAGGTTGGAGACATTATGCGTCCGCTTAAACAGACTCTGAACCACGACGACCACATTATGACAATCATTTACGAAATGAATGAAACTCAGATGAGCATGCTGCCCGTTTTGAAAGACGGTGTGGTCGCCGGTGTAGTAAGAACAGTTGAGGTGATGAACGAAATAGCAAAGATATTAGGAATTGATTAGTTTTTCTTTATCATTATCATAAGAATATGTGTCGGTAATATATTTTATTAAAGTTTAGTAATAAGGAATTTTATGGCAAAAAAATCTGAAGCTCATGGCGGACTCCCGACAAAACCGAGTAAAGTATATATCAGCAAAGAAAGAAAAGAAAAATTTGACTGGCGCAGGCTGTTTTTTATGCTGCTGGGAATTGTGCTTTTTGCAATAGTTTATTTCTCTCCTGCCTGGCCCGATGCAATAGACCCTCAGGGGAAAGCATTCGTGCTGAGTCCGCAGGGGAAAGCGGCTCTCGGGCTTTTTCTTCTGGCGGCTACATGGTGGGTGTTTGAAGTAGTTCCTATCGGTATTACAAGTATCGTAATCGGGGTTGTGCAGGTTCTGTTTCTTATCAGGCCCGCCAAAGTAGCTTTTACCGATTTTATGGACCCGAGTGTTTGGTTTATTTTTGCTTCGATAATAATCGGTCTGGCTTTTTCAAGGACGGGACTGACCAAACGCATGGCTTACAATATGCTGGGTCTTGTCGGAGAAAAAACGTCGATGATATATCTGGGCTGTTTCGTTATGGTTTCCGCCTTAACCCTTATTATGGCTCATACAGCAGTAGCCGCGGCTACTTTTCCGTTGCTGATGACCATCTATAATCTTTATGATCAGGAAGGTAAGCAGACACGTTTCGGCAAGGGACTTTTTATCGGCATGGCTTATGTAGCGGGAGCGGGGAGTATTATTACCCTGCTCGGAGCTGCACGCGGCGCTATTGCCTTAGGGTTTTACAAGCAGATGGCAGGCGAAGAGATTTCTTTCTTTCAGCTTTCTTATTACATGGCTCCCGTAGGTGTAGTGATGACTATACTTATCTGGGTAGTATTCCTTTTTATGTTCAAACCTGAAAAATCAAGAATACCGGGTTTGAAAGAGCGCGTAAAAACTCTTAAGAATCATTTGGGACCTATGTCTAAAAATGAAATTTTAACGCTTGTGCTTGTTTTCTCAGCTATTTTTGTGCTCAGTATGCGTTCATTCATTCCGGCATTCGAACCACTGCACAAAAGCGCCATTCTGCTTCTTACGACGATTGCCTTTTTTGTGTTTAAGATTCTGAATATTAATGATTTGGAAGAGGTGCCATGGAACATCATTTTGTTGTTTGGCGGGGCTATGTGCATAGGTTACTGTCTGTGGGATACCGGATCGGCAAAATGGCTTGCCGTAAACTGGCTGACTCTTTTCCAGGAAGCAAACTGGTTCGTGTTCGTCATGGCAATATCGTTCTTTGTGATGATTATGACCAATCTTATTATGAACGTAGCTGCAATATCAATAATACTGCCCGTAGCTCTTGTGATTGCGCCGTATTTGAATGTATCGCCCGAAGTAATACTGTTTTCTGCTCTGGTCTGCGCCGGTATGCCGTTCCTCCTGCTTGTGGGAGCGGCTCCTAACGCCATTGCTTATGAATCAAAGCAGTTTTCATCAGGGGAGTTCTTTATGTACGGCATTCCGCTCAGTCTTCTGCTGATGGTAGTGCTCGGCATTTTTGTTTACTTTATCTGGCCCTTGATGGGAATGCCCATGCAGATTTAGATTGAAAATCTGCTCATTATACCATCTCTTTGAAAAAATCACCAGCCTATTCACTTTAGGATATCGGGGGATGATTATTTAAGAAAGTTCAGAAAGGATGTCATTCCGGCTGGAGCGAAGCGGAATGCCGGAATCTCACGTTGTGAGGAACACACCCCTTTTTCCGCTCTCAAGAGGGGAAATATTCATTCGTGAGATTCCGCATCAAGTGCGGAATGACAAGATCCAATTATCGAAAGCGAAGTGGAATGCCGGAATCTCTCGTTGTGAAGAACACACCACTTTTTCCCTTCTCAAGAGGGGAAATATTCATTCGTGAGATTCCTCATCAAGTGCGGAATGACAA
>CAZOBD010000173.1:0-8635 GCA_964577665.1 uncultured Hyphomicrobiales bacterium | reverse complement strand
TCCATTCCATCCAACCTGCCATCTATTTTGTCAAATCGCTTATCCATTCCATCCATTCGCTTATCGACTCCGTCTAGTCTCCCTTCCAGCTTATCAAAATGCTTGTCAATTTTTCCAAACTGATTATTGATGCTTTTAAACTCTTTCCCAAAGTTGTTAAGCACGGATAGTATTTCTTGGTTGCTTACTTCTCTTTTTGGCATATATTTATCGTTACTGCCATCAGTATATCACACTGGCAAAAGCCGTCAATACGCCTGCTTTTTTTGATTAAATTATAGATAAAAATACACATCCTGACATTTTCAACTAAATAATCCTTTCCACCCCAAAGCTATTTTTACAAAACCTTTAAATATATAGGGTGCAAATCATCGTCCCGTTCGGCTTAAGGCTGAAAAACAGCACTTGCCAAACAGGACAGCAATCTGCTTTTACTCCACTTCCATAAATAAACCGTTTCGCAAAAACCAGCTTGCCGTCCTGCGGACAAGATTTGCACATAATAAAAATATGAATAAGCATAAAAAAATTCTTAACCAATTTCTTGAACTCGGAGGCATTGCTACGCAAAACAATTTCTATTCTCCCAATGCCTCCACTCTGGCCGGCGCCCTGGTGGATGTCCGCCGAATATTTAAAGAACTGAAGCGGCAAAACCTTATAAAGCCGCTGCCGACCATTACGCGGGTACGCAACCTTTCCCAGGAGCAGTTTTGGTATATTACTAAGCTCGGAGCTAAGTATGTTGACCGCCAGGAAGACTATAAATGGAAAGGCACTCCCAAAAGCCCTTATAACATTATGCACGAAAGCATGATCAGGGACATTGCTTTGTCTTTTTTACGCAGTTATCCTAAATACGGCATTGAGATAGACTACAATGCCGGGTTTGAAGGCATAAGGCCCGATATGATTATCAGGATGAAGCATAAAGCTAATTTCAAGAAATATATATTTTTAGTTGAGGTTGAACGCAAAAAAGACCCAAGTCGCCTGGCAAAGGGCAAGTTTTATCTTTATGAAAAAGTATTTTCAAGGCTGAATTTCAAGAAGTATAGTTTCAATGCTCCTTTAACAGTGTTATTTATTTATGCCAATCATGATTACAACTGTTTTTGCCGTCCCCAAGAGTATCACCGTCCGCATGTCATGCCGGAAATCAGCAAATTAAACAAACAGTTGCTACATTTGCTTAAGTTAAGCTCCGGTTTGCCGGAATACCGCTACCGCTTTATGATATTTCCCAATTTCTATCAATTGCAGCGTCCGGTGTGGTTTACGCCGCAAGGCAAGTTTACAGCCCTTGTTTTGAATCATTAAACTCTGAGGCATGAAGCGGGCTGTAACTAATTCTATGTCCTATATTAACTCTCCTTTAATCACTGTTCACATCCTTTTCTGAAATTAGTTCATTTTAAATAATTGTTCATTTACAAACAAATCATTGAAAGGAAAAGGAGTAATGAAAGAAACAATGAAATTATTGGAAAACGTAAGCCGGTGCGGTTACAATCCGGTGCAGGTCTTTGATGACTGGCTTAGTCTAATGCTTTACGCTTTAATGCGAAACGATGAAAAATACCTTGAAATTGTCAGGAAATATGACAACGAGCGCCATGAAAAAGGCAAAAGACCGATTGATTATTTTGCCCAAGCCTTTGGCTTATTGCTTAAAGCAATGCAAGAAAGCAGTCGTGAAATTCTCGGTGAAATTTACATGCAGTGGAATCTTGCCAACAAATACAGTGGTCAATTTTTCACACCGGCGCCTATAGCTGAATTTATGGCAAAAATAGCGTCACCCAAAGCCGGCTTTATTTCTGATCCCTGCTGTGGTTCGGGCATTATGCTGATTTCTTTGTGTAAAGAGATGAGCTATTCTGAATTGTTTGACGCAACCTTTGTCGGACAGGATGTTGATTTGACTTGTGTTAAGATGTGCGCATTGAATATGTTGTTTTTCAATCTTAACAGCTTTGTTATTTGGGGGAATACCTTAAAAGTTGAATATTTAAGAGTATTTCAGACGAAAAGAAGCGTTTACGGAGGAACGGTACGAGAATTGAGTCCGGCTGAAGTAGATATACTCAAGCCAAAGATACAACAAAAAGTGAAAAGCAAGCAACCGGAACAACTGACAATGTTTTAGTAAAGGAGAAAAAAATGTACAGCCCGAAAATCAAAGAAAAGTATATCCCGAAACTGTACCGGATAGCCAAGAGCCAAAGCATCCCTATGACAAAGTTGGTCAACGAAGTTATAGAAGACTACCTACTGACGGTGAAATGTTCAAAGTGCCTGATGCAACTGGAAATAGACGAAATGTCTGATATTGTCTATTGCCCTTACTGCGAATGCGAAGTGTTTGCAGTTACTAAATGATTTTTGTTCTTTTTTAAGAAAACCTCCTGAAATAAAGGAGGTTTTTTCAATCAATAAAACTTTTTTGCTAATCTACCTATAGGAAATAAAGATAGTAAACATTGTTAATTTTAAGAAGTTTTCTATAAAAATATATTGCTAGAAAAAAACATTTATTAATCTTGAAATTATATTCAAATGCTAAATATATTGATGAAAATATTATTAAATTTTGTTATAAAATATTGATATTTTTGATAATATAAATTAAAAATTTATAGTAATAACTGACAAATGTGTTAAATATTTTAATAATAACGACCATATCTTATTAATATACATTAAGTAACACGATATTTTTATTTGTTTTATTAAATTGGATTTCTTAATATTGTCTGTATGTTTTGATTTTTTTTTAAACCTTCTTTTACATATTTTTGATTTGAAGTTATAAAATTTAATAATTTTGTTCTTTGATTTTACTTATTGACTGTGTTAAGACATGTTATCACCATTTGTATTTTTTATTGGTATAGACCAAAATATATTTTTTGCTATGCTGATTTGTTAAACCAACAGAAATTACGATGTTGTTTAACGGATACAAATTGTGTTTTCCTTCTATCTCTTAAATATTTAAAATTTAAGAAACTAATTGGATATGATAAAATGTAGGTTCTTATCTAAAACTCCATTTTGAAGGTAATATCATTATTGTTGTTAAGGAATTATTTAAGTAACAAATTTTGCCTTTACCAACAAATATTATTTGTATTGACAAAATATTTTATTAGGGCTATATTATCTAATAGATAGGTAGTAGCCCGCCAAGATGATATTTAGCCGCGGAGTTGCGTCTTAAAGAAGAGATGAAAGTGTCTGATACTGGCACGGTAAACCCATTTGGGGCAATAAAGTACCTATACTATAATGTATGCGCTACTTCGATCATCTGAGGTGGCGCTTTTTTTCAAATTATTATGTTTTTCTTTAATAATTTTATAATAGGATGAAATTGTTACTAACATAGTTTGTAGTTAATTCTGTATTTTTTTCAAAATTTCTTTTTATTATTGGAGATCTATATGTGTAGAATAATGAAAATCCTTTTACCGAGAAAAGACGATTGTATTTATAGACATAGAGTTGAGTACCAAAACAATGTATATCCTTGTTGGCTAACTTACGAAATATTTCCTAATACTTCTAGATATAGGAACCTTCTTTTATTTAAAGGAACAAAGAGTGTATTAAATGAAAATGAGTTAATAGAATATAATAATTTGTATTCAAGATTGATTAATGAAGCTTCAGGAAATATAGCATCATCTAAAAATATTGTTAATAAAATTGCCGAAGGTGTTCTTTCTTTGCCAAATGTTCGGTTAACAATTCACAGATTTGGTCCTGTTCCTGTTTATGTATTGCCTGAAGAATACAATTTGAGTATCAGGGGAAAGACTTTCACTGTTAACCTTGCAATGTATCCAAATTTACCAAGAAACTCTTTTTCAAAACTGGGAAGAGAAGAATACATTAAAAATCAAGTAGAATTTATTAATACACTCAATCTAAAAACATCTCTTATATTTAATAGATATTTAGAAGATGTTGGTGAATTCTTTTATGATATTGAATATCATCTTGGATTAGAAGATGTATTTCGAAGAGCTCATGATGTTGAAAAAACATTAGGGGAATCTATAAAGACTAAATATGAAGCTTGCCTACCACAGATTAGTTATTTTAAGGCATATAAAGAGGACAAATTAAATGATCATAGTGCTCGATTTCTATGTAATTTTTTCGAGGAAAAATCCGAAATTATACTGACGGCTAGATATGCCAGAAGTTATGCTCTATATTTTATTAATGAACTGTATAAATTACTTGGAATTACCTCCATTACTGAACATTATCATGATGAATTCAAATTAATTAAGAATGACTTTGACAAAAGATTATACGATGGTTTTTACAAAGATTGCACAAGAGATAATTTAGATAATTTAATTATACTAAGAAATGTACTAATGGCATATAATTCAAAAGATTATCAAATTTTGAATTCTATTAAATCTGAAATTAAGTGGGTGTCTCAATTTGTTGGTTTTGCTAAATTTATATCAAAATTACTAAATGAAACTGATAAATTCAGTCTTAAACCTGAAATTTCGAGAATTTTTATATCCCATCAACATGATATAACCGTTACTGAGCTTTTAAAAAAGCAAATTGATAATTGGTTAAAAAACACCAATAATCTGTCAACAACTTCATTATTTTTTCATTCCTCTGGTGGACCTGAAATTCGCAATTCAATAAGAAGATTAATTTGGTTGTCAGATTCATTAAATACTATAATACCAAATAAGTCTATCCCTTTGAATCATACTGTTGAAAAACCTTATTACTGGTTAGGTATTGAAACTGAACATGCTTTATTACTTGAAAAAGACGTAATGTTTTTTGTTGAAGAGAATACTGATTTAAAAAAAATAATTGAAGCTTTTAATTCTCTAAATATTGATGATTTATTAGCCCAACATTCTAATATACCTTTTAGTGATCGTAAGGATGATTTGATTAATTCTTTAAGTGACAAAGTATTTTCAAATTTTTCTATAAGAAATTTTTCTTTAGATTTCAACAATATCGACCCTAGAATCAATGAAGTGATGCAAAGAATAACTAATACTATTATTCTACAAAGGGCGGAAAGAACAATCAGTGGTTTTTTAGGTCAGTTCACTCCTGAGGCAAGAAGAACAGCTATAAGGGTGCAGAATTTAGTACCACTTCCCAATAAAAAACCAATTTCTTGGATATCAAGAGAACTATATAATAGATTTCCTGATGATTATAATAATGAAGGTGATGCAAAGAGAATTTTTAAAGCTTCTTGGTTGCAATTTAGAGAACGATCAATGAATATAAAAGAAAATAATTTTCGTTTAATAGAAATATTTGATAGGCGTTATTATTCTGGTCAAATAGCTCTAATGATTAAGAATTTTCTTCCAATTTCTTACAAGAAACATGTTAATGAAATTTTTCAACGTATATCTAATAGAATTATGTCAACTTTTTAATTATATAATCATTTGTATTTACATACAGTTATATTGATCTATATTGATAATTTATTTGTATTTTACAAATAGCTATTAGGATGACGCATTATGTTTACTATTTATCATATTCAGGAGGGCGATACTCTTGGAAAAATCAGTAAGAAATTCAAAACGAACATCAATCGATTATTAGAGATTAATCCTCAAATTGAAAATAAAAATGTCATTTATGCCGGTAAGTCAATAAATATCCCTTTTGAAGAACCTGATAGTGGTAGAAATGAAATGGGAAATAGTGACTTTCCTGAATGGTACAAAATTGCATTGAAAGAACTGGAGAAAGGAGTGAATGAGATTGCTGGAGCGAAACATAATCCCAGAATTCTTGAGTATCATACCGCAACAACTCTAATGGCAACTGATGACGAAACTCCTTGGTGCTCCAGTTTTGTTAATTGGTGTATGAAACAAAGTGGACATGAAGGTACAAAATCTGCTGCTGCCAGATCTTGGTTGAAATGGGGTAAAAAGATTGATATTCCTTATGAAGGTTGCATTGTAATATTTGAGAGAGGTAATAATAATTGGCAGGGTCATGTTGGTTTTTACCATAGTAAAACAAAGACTCAAATTCTAACGCTTGGTGGGAATCAAAAAAATGCCGTAAATATTTCATCTTATCCCAAAAAACATTTGCTTGGGTATAGAACTATTGAAGTAAGTTAAATTTAATAACTGTAAATTTTATTATTTTATCTTTGGAGGTTCCTATGGAAAATAATAGCGACATAAGTGCTATGATTACTACATTATTAACTGCACCATCTATTGCTACAATTGATTCAATGAAAGCGCAAAGGATTATCTGGAAACAGTGGTTAGAAGATATCAATGCTCTTGTGAAGAAAGCTGATATTAATGCACAACAACAAATTATTGATAAACATCTTGATATTGCTCCTACCTGGAAAATGACAGCCCAGATATCCCTCAGTCTAAGCATGAGAGTTGCAAGTATCAACAGAAAAGATGGTAAATTTGTTTTAGGACTTGGCATTGGTCCAGTACAGGCTTCCGGTGAGTTTGGTTTTATGTCTCAGTCAACATCTGAGGGTTCAATGCACGCGAGCGTTAAATATAACTTAACTAATGACAATGAGATTACGCTTAGAAATTACATGGATACTCTTGGAGTTACGAAAATAGTACCTGAAAATATTGAAGATTCTATCAAGAAGCTTAATAGCGAATCAAAAGATAAAGGAAGTATTGATGGAAAAGACTAATTTTACACTGGACAGCCTTATTATTGCATTACAAAAATCAATAAGCAGAGTGAATAGAGATACAGCAAAAGCCACTGAAAACGATACTAATGCAGCATTTGCATCTTTGTCAGGCAATATTGTTTTTGAATTGAAATGTAAATGTGAAATGGATGAATCGGATAAAATAATTTTATCTGAAAAAGGGAGTATTGAAATTAATCTCAGCGGTCAAATAGATCCAGATATTGGAGTTGAAATAAAAGGAGCTGAAAATGCCAGAAAAACAGTATAAGCCAGGTTTTCAGGTATCAGAGATTTTTAATAAGATAATTAAAGATTTGAAATCTGATAAAGTTAATGATTTTAAAGGAGCTATAGATATTGCCATTGAATTTAATTCAGTCACCATTCATAAAGACGGAAGTTTAATATCTCTTTTTTCTGGTAATGAGCAGACCAAGAAAAATACTTCGATTAAACTAGCTACAAGAGTATATATCGAATGAATATCATCTATTTTTTCCATTAATATATTATTGGAGATATGAATGAACTTTCTATTTAGATTGTTTTAACATTTAATTCAGTTTCATTTTTTATTATTGTTTTTTTAGTACATAATAAAAAAATACCATTTAAATGTCTTTTAGAAAATTATTCTTTTATGTTTTTTTTAATTTATTTTCTCTTCCCATTTATTTTAACAAAGTTATCAATATACTTATCCAGGTATTTATCCAAATCTTCTATAAAGAAAATAAAATCAATTGAACCGTCCAACAATGACTTTCTGGCAAATTATCTAGCTTTCTTTTTTGTTGCTTTAAGCATCAATGATTATACAACATTTTGTTTTGTTTTCCTAATTACGATTATTTTTACTTTTGTTTCAAGAGTATCATACTTTAATCCAATTTTTTTAGTATTTGGATACAATTTTTACTATGTATTCTTAGAAAGCAATGCTAAAATCATGCTAATAACAAAGAGGAAAATAAAGGATCCAGGAGTTTTTATAAACATACAAGCAGGAAGAATTAATGATTTTACATTTTTTGAAAGCTAAATAAAATGAATGATTTAATTGCACAAATTGGTACTGAATTTAGAAATGTTCTCAGTCAAGAAAATGATATTATTCATCAATTTGAATTATCTACTATAGAAGCTGTTGATTTTTATCCCAATTTTAAATTAGATGAAAATCAATGGTTTAAAATTGAACATTTTTCAAGTACAGAATATTTTATTGACGTATGTCACAGCGATTTTAGTACGGCTAGTTTAATTCAGATTGAAAACAAAGATTTTTCTAAGATAAATAATATTTGTATTCTGTTTAATTCTGAACGTCATTTTCAAAGGATAACTCCTTCTCTTTTTGTGAGAAAACGTACTGTATTAGATTTTGCTGGAACTCCTAAAATTGAAAAGCATCGGAAACAGATTGAGATAAGATTAGAACCTGATGCTGTATATAAGAATGATACTGATACATTATATTTCAAAAGTATATCAAAAATCAAATACATTTTTCCTGGTATGGATAACCTTCATAGAGAAGCCACTCAGCCAGAAGTAAATAATTTTTTAGGTAATAGCTTTATAAAACTTTCTGATTTTGAATTTATTACAGTAGGTGTTTATAATAGAAAAAGAATAGCAGATATAGGTTTAAAATTTGAAAAATTAAATGAAATAAAAAAGAAAAAATTAATTAATTATGCAAAAAAGAAATCAGGAATAAAAATGGAAAATGGGTCTTTTATTATAGATTCAGATACTACGCTTAAAAATCTTCTTTATGCAATAGACCAGCGCTATTATTATGCCGATATTTACGAAGAAGATAGAATTGCTAACTCAATAAGAGTTTTAGATCGGAAGTTCCTGTCAAAAAGCAAGCGCAAAGCGCATGGGAAGCGCACC
>CAZOBD010000172.1:0-8656 GCA_964577665.1 uncultured Hyphomicrobiales bacterium | reverse complement strand
TTCAAACAGAATGCTGATTAAAATCGTACAGTCCAAAGGAGCTAAAGACAGATACGTGCCGGTTTCTGAAGTGTTGCTTGACCTTCTGAGGAATTATTGGAAGGAATACAAGCCCTATGAATATTTTTTTAACGGACAGAGCAAGCCCCAATACTCTGCGAAAAGCATACAAACAATCGTCAAGAGAGCAACCAAAAATGCTGGAATAAAGAAAAAAGTAACTCCACACACACTTAGGCATTCTTTTGCAACTCATCTTCTGGAACATGGGACAGATATTAGAATAATTCAGGAAATACTTGGACATAAAGACATCCGCACAACTCAGATATACACACATATTTCATCAGCGAGTATATCGAGTATTAACAATCCCTTTGATTCATTATAAACTATCTCACCACCATAAATTTTTGCCAATTTGCCAAAGATTTTGAGTGAGCCTTGTGTGCAAAGGCACATATCCACATAACCCAGCTTGCACGCTGTGGCTGCTTCAATCCCTGCTATTATGGCAGTGGGCGTTCTGGCATGTGGCGCTAAAATTTTGTTCGTGCAAAATAGTATTGATGACATATTCTGCTCCGCGTGTTACGGGCTTAGGATTATTCAATCCCGTCATGGATTAAATATTTGCAGAGAAAGTTCATTCCCGAAATCCTAATTTCCCAGCTTCTCAAAGCCGTCCCTTGTAACCTTCGCTATCATTTTCCGCCGTACTTCCAGAAAATCATTGTATCCCATCTACTTCCATCCTTCCGGCAGTGCATGGTAATAATATTGCTTTTTCCTTTCTTATGCAACTTAACTTTTTTCCACCTTATTCTACTGTCCTTTTTTTTGGGGAGTAGCTCAGTATTACTCTAATTGCTCAAATCATATGAAATAAGTGGTATATTATGTATTGAAAAAATTTAATCGGCAAATTTTGAAATATATCAATATAGTCAAATATTTCTTTTAATAAGGTTGGATAATACTTTTTATTGCCATATCTTTCAGAGCTTTTTTGCCGAGATTTACCTCTATGAATTTCACAATGCCATAGTATTCAATCGGCTTCAAAACTTCTTTACCGGAGTATCCGATATTGAATTTCTGGTAAAATGCGCTTCGTGTAAGCCCCAGTTCCGTCAATTTCTTCTTTTTTGCTCCGAGAGCTTCATACATCTGCTCCATTTCCCATCCTGTTACCTTCAATACAGTTTGTTCTTGGTTCAAATCAATCATTTTTTCGACCTTTTTGTGTGTTATACATGCGAATTTTGTTCAAATTTTTACCATTCCCCTTGTGTTTATGTTTAAAATCTTTGCATTGAAGATTAATTTTTTACCGATTGTGTTTAACCGCAGATTAATTTTTTAACTGCCATGTTTAAAAATTTACGACAGATTAAACGCTCATTAAACATTTTCTAACCCTTAACTATCTGCTAATAATCAATTTATATTCTTCTGTTAAATGCATTTTATAAGTTTTTTCCTTTTTTTGCTTTTATTTTGCTTTTGAATTTATTTATTTCATCTTTTAGTTTGTCGCTAACTTCTTCAGTCAAATCCTTTTCAGGTTCTTTATGCGGTTCTAACTGCTTAATTGTCTGCTTAAGTTTTATTTCCCGATAGCCGACAAAGTAAAATTTCGATTTCACTTGTATTTCATTCTAAAAAAAAGAAGCCTTGTTGAAATATTTCACTCCGTTGTTTAAAAAGTTCTTACTTCCTTTACAGACCATCGAAAAATCTTTGCCAGTTCCGGCAGACTTACAATAATCTGCCCTTCTTTCAAATCGTAATTATTCCCTGCAAACTGCACCCGTGTTTTTTTGTATTCTGCCGTCATCAGCAGATAGAGCCATGCTTCTGCATACGAATAAGCGCCGGAATGTTCCCAAAGCCAGTGATTAAGGAATTTCCGGTGGAGCGAAATCCATCCGTTTCGACAATAAGATAGGCTTAATCGTTGTTCTATGATGGTTTACTCTGAGTATATTTGGATAATTCCTCGATTTTTTGTATATTTATGTTGTTTTGAAAACACAAAAGGCAAAATATCAACAAAAAAATTTAAAAATAAATACAACTTTGTTTTGAGTATAAAAAATCAAATGGAAAGCCAAAAATTTCAGACCCCGAGCTAACATCCATTAATTTTATGTTTAATCAATCAAAAGATTATATTTGCCGGGCATTTTTATCTATGGGGTAAAAATATGGGAAAGAAACAAAAAAATTACGAGGGTTCTATTTATACCCGCAAAGGCTCGCCGTACTATTGGATTGAATATCAGGGGAAGTGCTTTTCTTCAAAGGTTCGCATAGGCGAGACCAAAGCAGAAGACAAAGAGCAGCGCAACATGCTTATATCATGGCTGAAAGACAAATCAGCCCAAAAACGCTTAGAGCAGCGGGGAGTGCTTGAGCATACGGAGAAGGCGGGCATAAAAACGCTGTGGGAGCAGTATTTAAAAAAATCTGAAAAATTATTGTTGGAAAATACGCTGAGAAGTTATAAATTAGCGTATCGACAGATTGTTGATAATGAAAACATTGAATTTAGTAAAAAAAATATTGAAAACATGGCAGAAGCATTTGTAGTAAAAAAACGTGATGTTTTGTCGGCGGCGTCGATAAACATATATCTGCGTAGTTTTCAAGTTTTTGTGTCATGGGCGGCAAACAAGGTCGGTATCTCTCATTTCAATATTTATCAGCCGTACCGACGGAAAGTTCGCAAAAAAGAGGTGCTGCCTTATTCGCAGGATGAATTTAATGCCATAGCAGAAGTATTTCTAAAAGGCAGGCAAACAGAGCAAACAACCATAAAGCCGGATATGCAGTTTTATCTTCTTCTGCAATTTCTCAGGTACACGGGAGGCAGGATAAAAGAGACGTTGTCGCTCCGGTGGCAGGATGTGGATTACGAAAGTGGAGTTATCTGCTACCGAAAAAAAACACAAACGGACAATTACGACGTATTGCCGTTGACTACGAATATAAAAGAAACATTAAGCAAAATAAAATTGCTGAATAAAAACACAGACGGTAAAATATTTACATGGGAAACATCGTCTATGTCAAGACTTGTACGGCGATTAAGTAACGCCGAAGATATACTTGGCATAAAGATAAAAGGCAGGGCATTTCACGGCATTCGCAAGATGTTTGCAACGGAATTGCTTAATAAAGGCATAGACCCGTATCAAGTGAAGAACTTGATGCGGCATGAAGACATCAACACGACGATAAAGATGTACAGCCGTGAGAACCTGCACATAATGCAGCAAATTTTAGAGGATAATGTACACTGAAAAATGTAGGGAAAATTGTAGGAAAAATAGAGCAAAATGACCCTAAATAGAGGCAAGAAAAAATGTAGGGGAAAGTAATTTGCTCAATCCTGTAAAAAATAGAATTACTGTATAAAATGGTAAATCTTTTATTTTTAATCATTTGAAAAACCTACAAAGAAAGTAAAAAAAAATTCCTGAGTAGCTCAGCTGGTTAGAGCATCTGACTGTTAATCAGAGGGTCCGCGGTTCGAGTCCGTGCTCAGGAGCTAAGGCAGCCCAAAACGGCGCTGCCTTTTTTTTATTTGTGTCTCTCAGATTAAACTTTTTTCCTTATATTTGTAATTTCGTATTCTTTGGTATAACAATTTTTGGAGAAAGATGTCTTACAATATTAGTATTATCGGAACGGGATATGTAGGTCTGGTAACGGGAACTAGCTTTGCCGCCACCGGCAACAAAGTGCTGTGCATAGACATAGACGAAAAAAAAATTCAGACTCTGCAGGAAGGCAAAACACCTATTTACGAACCGGGCTTAGACCACATAATGACAAGGAATATAAGAGATGAAAGACTTAAGTTTTCAACCGATCTGGCGGCGGCGGTAGAGCACGGTTCCGTTATTTTTCTCTGCCTTCCCACACCCCCAAATGAAGACGGTTCGGCAGACCTGCATCATGTAACGGATGTAGCCGAGCAGATAGCAGGCATAATAAAAGAAAAAAATATCGACGAGAAAAAAATTGTTGTTAATAAAAGTACTGTTCCCGTCGGAACAGCCGAAAAAGTTACAAGCATTTTCAGACGCATCGTTCCTGAAAAGGAGATTTTCGTAGCAAGCAATCCGGAATTCCTGCGTGAGGGCTTTGCGGTGGAAGACTCAATGAAACCCGAAAGGGTAGTAATTGGCACAAGCAGCGATTATGTTGCAGAAATTATGAAAGACCTTTACCAGCCATTCGTTCGCAGCGGCAATCCCATTTACATTATGGATGAAAAAAGCGCTGAGATAACAAAGTACGCCGCAAACTCTTTTCTTGCGATGAAAATATCATTTATGAACGAGCTTTCCGCATATACCGAAAAAGTTGGCGCCGACATCGAGAAAATCCGCATGGGTATTGGTTCGGACAGCCGTATAGGCAAGCGGTTCATATTTGCCGGAGCAGGCTACGGCGGTTCCTGTTTTCCCAAAGACGTAAGAGCGCTTATACACAGCTCCGAAGAAGTTGGTGTGCAGCTTGACCTTGTTCGTTCTGCATGGGAAGTAAACCTTCGTCAGACAGAAAGGTTCCTTGAAAAAATTTATAACAGGTATAATCATAATATCCGCGGTATAAAATTTGCCTTATGGGGACTTGCATTTAAGCCCAACACAGACGACACCCGCGAAGCTCCCGCTTTCCGTATCATTGAATTCCTGCTGGATAAAGGCGCATCCGTAAAAGCATACGACCCCGAAGCTATGGATAACACAAAACTGCGTTTCGCCGGTAAAATTGAATATGCAAAGAACCCTCTGGACTGTGTTGAAGGCACAGATTCCCTTATAATAGCCACGGAATGGAACGTCTTCCGCAATCCCGATCTTAAAAAAGTGAAAGAACTGCTGACAGAACCTCTCATTTTTGACGGCAGGAATCTTTACGACCTGAATGAAATGGAAAAACTCGGGTACGAGTACTATCCCATTGGCAGGAAAAATGTTATTCCTAAAAGATGATTTATAAATACTCCATGGGTTTAACTCATTTTGTTCAATAGAAACACCCTTGATTCGGGAAATCACTTAAGGGGATGATTGTTTGAGAGTTAAAAATTTTCAATCTTGTCATTCTGAACTTGTTTCAGAATCTCACGGATGAGGAACACACCCCTTAATCACCTCTTGGGAAGGGGAATTTCTCCCTACCTTACTTGTAAGAGAGGGCTGGGGAGGGATCGTATAAAAACAGATGAAAGGTACATGATTCAGGAAAATCATCCAAGAGGATGATTATTTTCCGCAGAGATACCATATATTGACGGAAAAAACGTATTGCGATTAAAAACTGGAAGAGACCCCGCCCCGGCCCTCCCCTCCCCAAGGGGAGGGAGTAAGATCGTTGAATTCCCTCCACTTGGGGAGGGTTAGGGTGGGGCTAAAATAAACCGATGAAACATCTTTTTTTTAACGCCTGACTTACTTATCTTGCATGTTTAAGTTAACGTAATTCTCGAAAAAATATATGTCCAATATTGAAATAAAAGAATATAATGATTCTTTCAGAGAAGAATGGGACAATTTCGTTGAAAATTCCAACAACGGAACAATGTTCCACAAGCAGGCTTTTCTGGACTACCATCCTGAAGGAAGATTCGATTTTTACCATTTGATGTTTTTTGAAAGCGGCAAACTGATCGGGGTGCTGCCGGGCGGATTGAAAGACAGCGGCAGAAGCTTCTGGTCACCCGCAGGGGCAAGCTACGGCAGCATTGTTACAAATGACCTTCATTTTGCACAGGCGCTCGATATGGTCGATGCCTTTATGGATTTTTCCGCAAAAAAAGGCTTTGAAGATGTATATCTTATTCCGCCGCCCCTGCTGTATTATAAAAATTATAACCAGCATATAGAATATGCAATGCTGTACAGAAAATTCGATTTTGAGCTGCATTACATTTCACATGCTATAGACCTTAAGCATGGTAAAGATTTCTTTCAGTATTTTGACAAAACAGCACGTAAATCCATCAGGAAGATTCTTCGTGAGCAAAAAATACATATTCGCGAAAGCGATGATTATGATTCTTTCAATGAAATACTTATTGGAAACAAAGCAAAGCATAACGTTAAGCCGACCCACTCTCTTGAAGACATGTTAAAACTGAAAGAACTTCTCCCCGAGCATCTTCGTCTGAACATGGTATATTATGATGAAAAACCCATTGCAGGCTCACTGCTTTTTCTGGCAAATTCAAAAGTAGTCTTGTGTTTCTACAATATGCTGAAATATGATTACGAATCATTAAGACCTGTTTATCTTATAATGTATGAAACAGTACGCTGGGCAGTAGAAAACGGCTATGAATGGGTTGATATAGGAGTCTCTCAGGATACTGCCGCTGAAGATCCTATGACTCCCGCGCTAAGTCTTATTGAATTTAAAGAGCGGTTTTATTCCCGGGGCATACTACGTTCCACTTATCATTACAGCTTTAAATGACAGAAAACAATTCCGAAGGATATTTAAAAAATAATCTAAGCAGGAAATTCCTAACAGAACCTGAGGAAGTTTTTGATGCCTGCATAATAGTCTTTAATGAGATCACGCTGGATGCAAGAGCAGTAAACATTGCTCAAACGTTATCTGATGCAGGGAAAAGTGTCTGCATTATCGCAATTGCCTCTCCGGGTGTTGAAGAAACATTCAGCCTAAAAGGAATTTTACTATGCCCTGTGAGTATTCAAAAATCAAAGCGGATGTGGAAACGCTGGCTGTCTTTTTTAAATGCCGCAAAAAAGTATCCCGTCCATGCACGAACTTACTGGGCATCCGATTTGTATTCACTGCCGGCGGCGCTTCGGCTGAAAGACATTTTTACGGGAAAAGTTATTTACGATTCCCGCGAAATTTTTTCAGCTTTGGGCCCAGCCGCCAAAACACCTGTAAAACAGCGAATCATTTCCGCTCTCGAGAAACGGTGGATAGTTAAAACAGATGAATTTATCGTATCGGGAAAGCTTGACGCTGATTATTTGAGAAAATATTTCGGCACCGGCAAGCCCTTTCATGTTATAATGAATGTACCCTTTTACAAAAAACCGGCAGGCAGCCGGAAAATCAGAGAGTATTTTAATCTTCCCGGTGATAAAAAAATCATTTTGTATCAGGGCGTTCTGCTCGACGGACGAGGATTAATTCCCGTAGTGCAGAGCCTTAAGTATTTTGATGATGCCGTTTTATGCATAATAGGCGATGGACCTTTCAGAAGAAGGATTGAAGAGGAATCGTTCAGGCTTAATTTCACCGCCAGAGTTCTCTTTAAGGGTTCAGTGCCTTACAATGAGCTTCACGAATGGACATCTTCAGCCGATGCAGGCTTATGTTTTATCGAACCGATTTCATTTTCGTATCAGCTTGCACTGCCCAATAAACTTTTTGAATATATTATGGCTCGTATCCCGGTACTGGCAAGCGACCTGCCTGCCATAAAAAAGATAATAGATGAAGAAAACACCGGTATTGCTCTCAGCAGCAAATCGTCTCCGGAACAAATAGCCGCAGCTCTGAAAGAACTCTGCCGCGGGGATAGAAAAGCATCTTTTCTTGCCGCCTGCAATAAAGCTGCCCTGAAGTACTCTTATGAGAATCAGATAAATAAAATATTGAAAATTGCGGAAGAATAAATGTATTTTTTGATGGTGTTGCAGCAGCTTATTGCTTCTGGGTCACACGTGATAGCCAAAGACCTGACTTCAATGGTCGAGCCTTCCGTAGTACTTTTTTTTCGGGCAGGTATTTCCGCACTGGTATTTTTTGTATGGGTGCTCATCCGCAGTAAAAAACTCATCAAATTCGAGAAAAAAGACATACCAGTCCTAATTGTCCTCGGTGCGTTGAACATACCCGTCAATCAGTTTCTGTTCGTTACATCCATCGAAATGACTTACGCTCCTAATGTTGCCTTAGCTTATGCGCTTTCTCCTGCTTTTGTGTTTTTCATTTCCATCATCTTTTTAAAAGAAAGTGCTTCATGGAAAAAAATCGCCGGGCTTATTCTTGCATTTTCGGGAGTTTTTATCGTTTATTACGAACAGGGCTTTGATTTCACTTCCAAGACTTTTCTTGGAAATATACTTGTTCTGACTGCAAGTTTCTCATGGGCGCTATACACTGTTATCGGTAAAAATATTTCCAGAAAATACGGAGCAATCTATTCTACCGCGATGGCAGTTTTTACGGGTTACCTGCTCTATATCCCCGTTTTCTTTCTATTGCCTGCTGAAATTCAGCTTTCTCAGATAAACCTGACAAACTGGGTGCAAATAGTCTATCTTGCCGTGATTACTACCGTTGTGGGCTATGCAATCTGGTATTACGGTCTAACTAAGACAGAAGCAAGCAAGGTGGCTGTATTTAACAATATGCAGGCAGTTTTTACAACCATTCTCTCCATTATTTTTCTCAGTCATAACCTAACTATGTTTTTCGTAATCGGGGGAAGCCTTATAATAACCGGAGTAATCCTCACGCAAAGAGGATAGGAAAAAATACGGGCATCTGAATCGGAAGGTAAAAAATAAACAGATGAAACATCCATGATTCAATAAAACACACAAGGGAATGATTATTTTAGGAAGATATGCCATGAGATAAGATGGAC
>CAZOBD010000171.1:0-8664 GCA_964577665.1 uncultured Hyphomicrobiales bacterium | reverse complement strand
TATGAGACCCCGCCCCGGCCCTCCCCAAGGGGAGGGAGCAAGATCTTTGAATTCCTTCCCTTTGGGGAGGTTTAGGGTGGGGCTTAATATAAACAGATGAAAATCGCTATGTTACTCCCCGAGGTATCTTTTTGCCGCTTTGTGCGACCCACCGTAATCTCTCATGTCAAGAAGTCTGCGGTAATACTTTTTTGCCATATCATGCCGGTTAATATTTTTGTAAATCCTTGCAATTTTAAGATTAGCTTTTACCATAAATCCTGATTCCTCATCATCTTCATCCAAATATTCACTGCCTTCCACAGATTTTTTCAGATACTTCAAAGCAGTTTCGTAGTCTCCCTTCCTCATTAATGCCGTACCTACATAATAGCACCCTTCCCTCATCGTAAGGAAATCATAGCCTGTTTTTTTTGCAATACACCTTTTAACTACTTCCCTCCATGTTTCTTCCAATTTTTCCCAGTTGCCTGCTATTACGTAAGACCTTCCGAGATAACGGTGAAAATAAGGATTATCTGGATATTTTTCATGCAGTTTCTCAGCCGTTCTTACTGACATCTGGGCGTTTTTTTCAAAATTGTAATATATCTGGAGCAGAACAACTTCAGCTTCCGTTCCTGCGTAGCGGGCATGTTCTGCCGACGCATGAAGCTGGAGCCTGCCGATTGTCTTATCACCTTTCGGAAGAAACATCATAAGAGGTTTCAGAAAAGGATAATCATCAGGCAAAGCTTCCGCAAAATAATTGTATGTACCCGTTCCAAGCATTATATCATGATTTCCGGGAGCAATCTGGTGGCATTTTCTTAATATGTCAAATCCTTCCTTCCCGTCGCTGACGGCACTAAGCCAGCTTCGTCTCATTGCATAGTATCTTCCTCGGTACCCCAGTGCACCGCCTTTAAAAAACAGATATTTAATCTCAAAAGGATTTTTTTTAAGATGTTTATCGCAAAGGTCTATTACTCTGTCAATTTTTTCAAGGAAAGCCTCATCGAAACGTTTTGTGCGGCGGTAAAGAGTTATTTTCCAATACTCCACCATTGCATCTAAGAAATACCCCGCTGGATGCTCGGGATAACGCTCTATCACCTCCGAAAAACATGCAGACGCCTTGTCAAATTCGACATTGTAAATATAGTAGCTGCCCTTACGAAGCAGGGAATCTGCATCTGCTTCCAGAATAGCCCACTGAGCCTCTGCGGTTTTTGAACCTGTTAACCAAAATGCCAAAATCAGCAATAGGGACTTAATATAGTTTATATATTTCATTTTATTTCTGTAAAAAACCTCAGAAAAATGTCATTTTTTTGCTGTCATTCCGCACTTGCCCAAGGAATCTCGCGGATGAGGAACACACCCCTTTATCCCCTCTTGGGGAGGGGACTTCTTATGATTTACAGATGTCAAACACCTTGAAGGGGTCATACATCTATATCAAATAAATATTCCCTTGTGCGTTTACCTTACCATTGTTGTTTCTTCTATATTCTTATTACCAAATCTCAAATATTCTAATATTGCTTCAGCATCTCAAGTCAGATTAACATCATAAGTGAGATTCCGAATCAAATTCAGGATGATAATATTTATTACGAAATAAGGGACGATTCAGCGTACTTTCTCTTGAAAATTTTTGAGGTTAATCGTGGAGAGGCATCCAATTTAAAAGTGAAGGCAGTCAGAATCAGCAAAAACAAAGTTGTAACGAGCCCCCCTTCCACACCATATAATCCGCCAAACAAAATTTTGGAAGCGTCGTGATTTTCAAAAACAAGGAGATGAAAATTCAAATAATTCCCGCTTAGGGGCAAATCCAGCAGCGCTGTCTGGAAAAAATTCCATGAGAAATGAAATGATATGGGAAGAATAAGGCTTTTGGTCTGCACATACATAATTGAAAATAAAACGCCGGCAAGAAAAGTATTCAAACAAGGAAGTAATTTGAATTCAAAAGAAAAAAAATGGAGAGATGAAAAAATAAGACTCAGGACTACTGCCGGCAAGGCAAAACCGAACTTTTCTCCAAGAGCCTGAAAAATGATTCCTCTGAAAAACAGCTCTTCAAGTGCAGATAAAGTCAGTATTAATATAAAACCATTAAAAAAATATTTAACGGAAAAATAGCTTGTAATGCTTATTTCGGTTCCTCCTGCATAAAAGATGCCCAGAAAAAGAATCATAGGTATTAAACCCATAGTCATTCCGAACAGAAAATGCTTCAATGCAAATTTATCCGTATTGAGTCCAAAAAGATACCATACTCCCCCAGGACGCATGGATTCCGTAATGCCTGATGCAAATATCACCGCAGCAGTCAGAAATAACAGAGATGCGTTTGAGGATAAATAATATCCTGTAATAAAATGAGAAATATTGATGATAAGAGCAAAGAAAATGCTCAGGGCAAGAAAGAATAATATTCTGAACCACCATCGGGCAAAAAGTTTTTCCGGCACTGTCTAATATCCATTATTAGCGGACTTCCTTTTTGGGGAAGCCCGCACTCGAACTGTAAATATTTAATTTCTGCTGGCTTTAATTTCTTCTATGTACTGCTGTATGTGTTCTTTCATGCGGTCGGCAACTTCTTCGTGCACAGTACCTTTCATCATAAAATTGAGCTGTGGACAGTATGAAGCATACTCAGTTTCACCGCGTCTTCTTATAAGCACTTCATAATCGTCGATATTTGTTGACGTAGATTTCTCGAAACTCATATTTCCTCAATTTTTAAAATTTAACATGACTAATGAATTTTATTAGACTAATCAAAGAGAAATAAATTTTAATAATTCCTAAAATTTTATATATTTTAGTTTTTCGTACATAAACATTTTGTAGAACAGTCTGAAAGAAGCTATTGAGCTTAACTTCGCTCATTTCAAAAGGATTGAGGCTATCACCCGATATAGCGCTGAAAAAATTGTGGGATTATTCCCGCAGAATGTATCTTAATTCGGCAGCCAAACTGTCAGACATGCGCAGTTCAACATATACGGAGCTGCCGGAAGACACGGGTGCTCTCCCCTACGGTTACTTCAAGATACCCGATGACAATTTTTTACATGAAAACCAAGACAGCATCCGAGAAGTAAGCCGCTTAATTCTTGAACACAAATTTAATTTTCTCGGTTCCGGCTGGACTAAGCTGAGCATGGGCATGAAAGCAGACGGACTGGAAGATTACAAATATAGTTTTGAAGAAAGAATTTTCGACCGCAGGAAATGGCTGCAGTCTCATCTATCTCCCGAAAATTATAAAAAAGCTCTTCAGATAAATGAGCTTACAGATGATGAATTTAAGCCGGTTGACTGGCAGATGGACATAAAATCGGGTTACAGGTGGGATGAAAATGTATGGTACAAGGATATTCAATACGGCAACCTACCCGGCGCAGACATTAAAATGCCGTGGGAACTTGGCAGAATGCAATACCTCCCCATACTTGCTTATGCAGCAAGGCTGTCTCTGAAAGGCGCCGGCGGCTTTTTAACACCTAAAGAGTATTACCGCGAATTTCGCAATCAGATACTCTGTTTCATTGCATCCAACCCGCCAAGGTTCGGTGTACAGTGGATGACCGCTATGGAAGTTTCACAGCGTGCCGCAAGCTGGCTGGCAGCTTATGATATGTTTCGCTATCTTGGTTTTTTTGAAGACAAAAAATTCAGCAGTGCTTTCACCGCTTCGCTTTATGACCACCTTAATTTCATAACCGACAATCTTGAATGGTCATCAGGTATGAGAGGCAATCATTATTTCATCAATATAGCAGGACTTTTAATTATTTCCTCATATCTGCCCGAAAGCGAAAAGACTACTCAGACTTTAGCATTTTCGATTCAGGAGTTCATCAATGAACTAAACTGGCAGTTTTTGCGTGACGGAGGCAATTTTGAAGCTTCGCTGCACTATCATTTATTTACTTATGAAACTGCTCTTTGGTGCTTTTATTTCATACTGTCTCTGCCGGAAAATAAAATTCTCTCTTTGATGAATTACAACCATAAAAAATGGCAGTCATTCAGACCCCTGTATTCTCCAGTTAAGCAGAAGTATGAGATAGATTTAATGCAGAAATCAATTGTATTTCCAAAACAAACAATTGATAAATTGGGAGAAATATCTGAATTTACCAATAGTATTTTTACTGGAAAAGATGAAGTGCCCCAAATAGGCGACAACGACGGAGGATGTTTTTTAAAACTGCATAATCCTTATTACCTGACAGATAAAAAGCAAGTCAGCAAATATCTCAACATTGAAAAAAAAGTAAAAAGCAGCGAATGTAAATTATTTGCCGCAGAAAATACTTCTAAAAAAGATTTTATTCAAAATTTAGAAAATGTATTTTCGGGAAACCTGCCCCGGGAAAGTGAATTCACATCTGCAATGCAGATAGACGATCCCGAACAATTCAGAATCATTCAAAAAAAATCCGGTGCGGGTAATACTGGGGAAAGTTCTTCTCATGCGGGAGTTGTCTTGAAGCAATTTCCGGAATTTGGTATTTATATTTATAATACTCATTTTTATAAAGCATATATACGGTGCGGATACATTGGGCAAAAAGGCAAGGGAGGGCATGCTCACAACGATCAGCTGTCAATCTGTCTGTATTGCCGCGGGAATAATATTTTTACCGACCCGGGAACCTATGTTTATACACCTTTACACGAAAAACGCAACTTGTTCCGATCTGTTAAAATGCACAATACTCTTTTTCCTGATGACAAAGAACAAAACTTATGGGAAAGCGGAGATAAAGACGATCTTTTCTGGATGGTTAAGGACCGCTCCAAAGCTCGCGCAGTCCATACAGGTAACAATTATTTTACCGGCGAACATAAAGGCTACGGAGAACTGCACACCCGAAAAATAGAATTTCATCTCAGTGCTCTTTCAGGTGAGGATGTATTGGAAATGCCCGGCAAAAAAACCATGAGTTTTCATTTGCACCCGGATGTTGTTTGTGAATACGGCAGCGGCGGAAAAAAATTGATACTTAGAAATGATACAAGTATCGTTGAGCTCGAGTTCGAGGATATATCACCCGAGATAGAGGAGTATCTATATTCCGAATCCTACGGGTACATTCAAAAGTCAAAAGTAATAAAAGCTGTAACCGATAAAAACGTCATAAAATGGAATATTGAAATAATAAGCAGTTAGACATAAACGGCATACCGTTAATGATGAATATAATAGACAGATACATATTGAGGCAGTTAGCCTTTACTCTTTTTTTTGCCCTTGTGGCACTGTGTGTTATTTTTTTAGTTGTTAACCTGATGGAAAATCTTGATGATTTTCTCGACAATGACGCCGCATTTTTTAGCATTGCCGAATATTATATAAATTTCTTTCCATACATACTATCTATAATGACACCCATAGCAATGCTTCTTTCAACTCTTTTTACCATTGGCAAATTATCCAATTTAAATGAGATCACTGCTATGAAATCGGGAGGCATGAGTCTTTACAGGCTTATGATACCCCTTATTCTTTTCAGTATTGCCTTAAGTTTCGCACAGCTTTATTTCAACGGGTGGATAGTGCCCGGTGCAAATGCAAAAAAAATTGAAATGGAAAGAAAATTCCTGAACAAAAGTTCCGGCGGCATGGCTCTTTACAATATTTATTTCCGTGACAACCCTCTGCGGATAGTTACTATGGGTTATTACGACGAAAGAGGTAAAACTGCCAACCGCGTATCAATTGAAGATTACGATTCGGAACTAAAGCCGCGTATGGTAAGAAGGATTGAAGCAGCTTACCTCCGATGGTCACCTGAAAAAAACGCATGGACAGCCATTAACGGCATTCAAAGAAATTTTGAACAAGGAAATATCCATGCAAAAAAATTTGACTCTTTGGAAATTATTCTTAACATAAGCCACGACAAAATAGTCCGGTTGAAACGCGCTCCCGACGAGATGACATTCGACGAGCTTAGAGAATACATAACACTTCTTAAAACAGGCGGAAAAGATGTAAGAAAACAAATGATAGAATATCATGGAAACTTTGCTTTCCCTTTTGCAAATTTCATAGTTGTTCTGTTTGGAGTCCCTTTCGCATCAGTAAGAAAAAAAGGCGGTCTCGCCATACAGATCGCCGCTGCAATGATTATTTCATTTTTATATCTTGTATTTACCAAAGTAAGCCAGACAATAGGGTATGCAGCCGAACTAGATGCCGTAATTTCAGGATGGATGGCAAATATTATTTTTTTATTGTTCGGAATATTTGTATTGTTTAAAACAAAAACTTAAATAAAAGATTCTATAATGGATAATATTGAAACGGCTCAATCAGCCAAAATAGACACAATGTCTTCGATTAAAGGCAGAGCTTTGATGACCGAAATATTCAAAGAACTGCGCTACCACAGACAATACGGGGCATTTACCACATTGGTAAACTGCTGGAAAATCGCCGTTTTTGAAAAAGATTTGTCCGCCTATTTAAACCGTAATATTACAGTGCTGCATCCTTTGGGCTTTTTCAGGGGAACAGGGCTTTGGATGGAGGAAACCGTAAACAGATTTTATTTTTCTACCATTAATTCATTCGTTTATTTCGGCGCCGCAATTCTGCTTGTTTTGATTGGTGTCAGGCGCTTCAGCGACCAAATTAGCGACACTTTGATATTTTCCGCGCTCGGTTTTGAAGCTCTAATGCTGATTTTTATGTTCGTTGTTATGTTCTTCACTCCAAAAGAAGATTTTTCCGAAAACGGTAATGACAGCGAAAGCGCAACGACAGCAGAACTGCTCACGGAAACGGGCGAAGTGGCAAGAGACCTTGCCGGCGCTCTTATACAGCTTGAAAGAATTAATGATAATTTCCTGCAAATGCTGAACCGTCAGGAAGATCTGGCTTTAACTCTGAGAAAAATAGCTGATGCTACAGCCGATGCCGTTTCACCAAATCCTGAAATGCTGGAAACTATGAAATCCACCAACAAAGCATTAATGCAGTTTAACGAAACTGTTCTAATGCTCAATGATGCCGCAAAGAAAATAAGACGTGAAGAAATAGAAGCAGCCGTTAAAAAGGAACTGGACAGAATTATTTCAGACAGAATCAGTTGAGAATAATGAGCCGCAAACTTATAAAAAAAAGAGGTCCTGTCGAGATATATTTTATTCTTTATCTTGCTGCTCTGATTTTGCTGATACCCGATAAAAACGAAAATATCCCTGAAAATGATGCAGAGTCAGAAGCTGCCATTGTCCCTTTTTATATCAATCCGGTAAAACCTTCGCTGACATGCAGGCTGTATATCGACTCTTCAGGGGTGAGAATATCGGATTTCGATTCCGAAAATACTATTCATTATTCCGGCTCGGTAAAAGATGTAAAGATGCGGTTTACCGTCATTGACGAAGAAACTAACAACAGCATAGTCCTTAAAACTGATGAAGATACAAGATCAGGCGATTTCAGCCTTTACCACAATTCTGACAACAATCTGGTGAAATTTTTCTGGAAACCTCCTATTTACGAGAGAAAAAATAAAAATTACATAGTGAATATAACTGCCTATGCTGATCCGTCAAATATCGATAACAGCCTTCACGGAACATCAGATGAAAGGGTGCCTTCTATTGTGAAACGCGCTCAGTTCCGTCTTGCTGTTTACATCAACCGTCCCGGTAAAATAGTATATCTTCAGTCTGATCAGGATTCTCTTTCGGCAGGATTGTCCGAAAAACCTGAATCGGTATTCCCGATGGGATTTTCATCTGTTCAGACAGGAGAAATGTCTATGTATCCCGTTCATTCCCCTCTGCGGGCTGTTACTAATCAACAGTGGGAAAACAGAATAATTGTTATAGGACTTAACCCTCAAACAGATCTTGCAGAACTTCCCGAACCTGAAGTAAGCGGAAACGGAACTGCTTATATTTCCGGTATCGGCCCTAATGAAATCAAACTTAGCGGAACAGCGCCCATATCGGGAAATATGAGAGTAAAACTCAAACTTACCAGAAAATATGACCGAAGAGATGTTTCTGCCGATTTCAGTGTCGTGCCTTCTCCGATTTTTAAACCTGAATTCACAAGTGAAATGTATCCGGGCAACACTTATTTAATTGATCCCAAACTTCCTCAACTGCCGGGACAGGATGTCAAAGCTGAACTGAAATCTCAGGAAGGCTCTATTTTGGTTAGCAGCCGCCAGGGGGCAAAAATGGAGTTCTCCCCTTCTGAAAGCGATACAGGCAGCGTTTTGCTGCTGGAAAGATTTGTAAATAACCAAAAAATCGGACAGACATACTCTATGAAGGTGCTTCCTTTACCTCCTCCTGTCATTACAGGCATAGAAGAAAAAGGCGAACGCCTCGTTACTATAACGACCAAATCTTTCGGCTTTTACAAAGGTGAAAAAAATCTTATACAGGATGTTGAACTTTCAGGTAATGCCAAATGGCAGGAATACTTTCCAAACAGATCAACAGTAACTGATGATAACGTTCACCGCCAGCATTTTATGATTTCTCCCAAAAACGGCAGCGGACAATTTCGATTCAGACTCAGAATAATTGACAAAAGAGGAAAGAAAAGTGAATATATCCTTTATGAGTAAATTTAATTATTGTTAATTTTGTTAACTCAACTTTCTGAGTTGTCCTAATACTATAATA
>CAZOBD010000170.1:0-8686 GCA_964577665.1 uncultured Hyphomicrobiales bacterium | reverse complement strand
TGTTCATAGGCGTAACCTTTGCGCCCGGAAGACTTGCGTCGGATTCCGTGAAATATGTCCAGCCATTTTGATTTACGGGAACTTCATATTCCGTGTTTGTTCCTTCTATAGTGCCCCTGTAAATTATCTGATAGTCTGGACCGGATTTCGGAAGAGGTCCTGAAATGGTATATGTTACGTAAACTCCGCCTGTACCTTGATAGTTGTCAACTTCAAAACCGGGCTTATGGTCAGTAGTTTCGTCATATACATAGCCTCTTTCAAGGATGGCGCCGCTTGCGGGATTCAAAGCAACAAGACCTGGGAAAGCAGTAAGCTGAAGTGTAAGTCCGGGCTGATATGTAGATGCGTCGTCATTGTTTGTTATCATACCATAATTAATATATGTCCAGGAATTATCCCTGTTTTTGCCTTTTATGTGGTCATACAGAGCCTGACGGTCTTCTTCAACATTCGAGAAGCAGCCTCTGTGATTATAGCCTTCTTTAGGAAGTACATTGATATAAGTGCCGGTTAGATAGCTATAGTTGCGTACAGCGCCGCCAAAGCCGTTCTGTCCGCGGTAGTAGCGGTATTCATAAGGATAGCTCTGCCAGTAGTAGAAATTGCTGTAATCAATTTTTCCGTAGATACATTCTACGTTGTTGGATGTTTCATATAAACGTATCTGGAAATTACTTCCTGTTCCGTAATTTCCAAAATAAGCCTCATGTCCGTTCCATTCAAAAACGGCTACCCTGTTGGGAGCATTACCCAGAACTTTATATTTCATACTCCCGGGGTAGGGACCTCCGTAATACATACTGAATGCTTTGATAACAGCGTACATTCGTGTAATTTGATAACCGGTATAGTAACCGTAATAATTATATCCGTAAGGACTGAGCGAAAGATAACCGTTAGCGCCGAAATATACAAAAGTGTTGGGGCGCTGGTCATAATAAAATGTGAAAGGTAAATTTATCCGGGGATAATAGTAGTAAGTACTGATATTTGTTTGCCAGTCTGCACTTCCGAGTGGTTCGTAGTTTCCCTGAAATGACTTGAAGGTCATTTCAAGCAGGGGCAGCGCCTGTGATTTTGCAGGCACCGAGATGCTGCTCATAAGTATAACAACAGCAGCGATAAGATAAAACAGTTTTTTAAAACCCATAGGTCCTCCTATATAGTTAATGAAGAGAGTGAATTATAAATAATATGCACATATAAAAATAGTAAATTTCAATTATACATAATAGTACAACGTACCAAGCAATAACACACAAAAATAGCAAAAGTTACAAGAATAATTTAAAAAAATTATTATTCACATTATAATTTTCGCAGCAGAAGTTGTATGTATATGATAATAATAAATATACAGATACATAAAAATTTATGCAAACATGCATTTAGTACGTTTAATATATTAATAATTAATTAACATTATCTGCTTTTTGCTGTTTAAGTGTTTTTTCGGGAATGACCGGCTGATGAAATGTAAGCCCTAAGAAACGGTGCTGCAATCCAATCATTAGGATCAGCTATGACTTTTAAAAGCAGGGTGATAACTATAAAATAATCGATAGAAGAGTACCCCCCTTTTCTAATTTTTTTTTCCTAAGGGAGAAATGACTTTTAGAATAAAAAGAAAATCATTCTCCCTTCATCTTTGGGAAGGGGTCTGACATTACCTGAAATTCTCAAAATAGTGGTTTTTGAATAAAATAAAGAGTACATATACACTATTCTGAAATAAAAATTCCCCCTAACCCTTATAAATAAAAGGGTAATATATTGTGTTTAACTCCCTCCCTTTTTTAAAAGGGAGGGTAGGGGTGGGATTTCTAAAATTCGGGTAATGTCAGGAGAAGGGCTGGTGCCGGGATCTCAGATTGATAAGACAATCTCTATCGAACTTTTCAGGTTGAATTAGCCGGCTTTCTGTTTATTTCATTGCTGCCTTTAAAGCTTTCAGTATTTCTCTGGTTTGCATAAGTCTCGATTTGTCAACCAAATCCGAATTCTCTACGTCTTTAGAAAAAAGCTCTTTTTCGGCGGCTGAAATATTTTTAGCGGCAAGGAGTGAAATGCCCAGTATAAAACGCCGGAACCCCTCGCGGTCTTTATCTTCACTCTTGAAAGAAGTGTATTTAGCAACTTCTTCAAATTCATTATATTTTAAAGCAATTTGCGCGAGACGCAGCCGGACTTTTTCTTTCTGCCCTGAGCTCAGCGCCGGGCTTTCTGCTATACTTCGGTAAATATCGCGGGATTTCTCAAAATCTGAAGCGGCGAATTCGGTTTCGGCAAGATGGTACTTCAGCCAGTCGTCCCCGGGTTTATCTTCTATCTCTTCCTCAAGCATAGCCTTGTTTCGATTTATTTTATCTTCGTTTTTCATTGCATAACCGTAATGCCGGATAGTTACGGAGGAAGGAATAATTTCAAAACCTGCGCCGGTAACAGAGTCTGCAATCTGTTCGTGTACTCTGCCTTTAAAATGAAAAGTGCGGCTGAGTGATGTATTTCCGTAATATTTTCGCAGGTTTCTGAAGATGCGGGTATATCGGTGCCTGTATATGGTAGTTTCACGGCTGTCCTGCATTATGTTCTCAATCTCACAGCTAATGCCGCCGGCTTTTTCTTTTTCTAACAAGGCGATATTATCGCGGAAAGATCCGGGATCAATTTCCTCGTCGGCATCAAGCACTAAAATCCAGTCGGTTCGCATAAGAGAAAGAGAATAATTTCTTGCCTCCGAAAAGCTTCCCGTCCACTGAAAAAAATGTACTTCAGCACCGAGCTTCCTGCATATACGGGATGTATTATCAGATGAACCTGTATCAACGACAATCATGCCGGAGCAGATTCTTTTGGCAGAGTGTAATGCACGGGCAACGGTTTGTTCCGCATCTTTTACAATCATTGCAAGTCCGATAGAAGGCATAATTTTATCTCCCGTTATATCAACAAACCGTCTTTCAAACTAATGATTTTTTCGGCTCTTTCTGCTATTTCTTTGCTGTGTGTGGCTATAATAACGGTAAGGTCATGCTCATTTCTTATTTGTTCAATCAGATGCAGAACTGCAGATGTGTTTTTTTCATCAAGATTTCCCGTAGGTTCGTCGGCAAAAATAATCTCAGGATTGTTAATAAGCGCTCTGGCAATGGCAGTCCTCTGTTGTTCGCCGCCGGAAAGCTCCATTGGTTTGTGATGCTTTCTTCCGGCAACTCCTACTCTCTCCATAAGCTCCAAAGCGTGCTTTCCTGCATTTTCCATGCTTTCTCCTTTTATAAGAGCAGGCATTAGGACATTTTCAAGAGCAGTAAACTCAGGCAGCAGATGGTGGAACTGAAATACAAAGCCGATATGGCGGTTGCGCAGCTTGTTCAGTTTTTCTTCCTGCATATCGGTAACAAAAAATTCGGAACCGTTAATATTGTAAATTACCTTCCCTTCGTCTGCATCGTCAAGAGCGGCTAAAATATGCAGGAGGGTGCTTTTGCCCGCACCCGAGGGACCTGTTACCGCTAAGAAGCTGTTCTTTTCTATTTCAAGAGAAATACCTCTCAGAACTTCCGCCGCAGTTTCTTTTTTCTTTTTGAAAGCTTTTTTTATACCTTCAGCACTTATTATGATTTCGGACATAAAGATTATTTGTTATTCCTCACAACGCGGAACCCCACATTTGCAAAATAATTTTCGTTTGTGCCGGGAAATTCCATACGCACCCAGGGGAAAGCCTCTGAGTAACCGTTCATAAAGGATCCTCCGCGTGCGACCCTGTCGCCCCATCCTTCAGAAGGACCGCGGGGATCGTTTGCGGGACTTTCGGAATAGTAAGTATCCGTCCAATGATCCCAGCACCATTCATACACATTGCCGAAGATATCGTACAAACCGAAATCATTAGGCGATTTCATTCCTGCATTGTGTGTGTGCTTGTCTGCATTACCGGCAACCCATCCTAAGTCAAGTATTTTCTCCTCAGAAAAATAAGGATTTGTATGACCGGCTCTTGCGGCATATTCCCATTCGGCTTCGGTAGGAAGTCTGAAACCGTTTTTGGAAAAATCGCATGTTACATTATCTCCGTCAATGGTATAGCAGGGATCAAGGTCAGTCATCTTCGAGAGTTCATTGCAAAATTCACATGCCCTGACAAAAGTAACCTGATTAACGGGTTTTTGCGGACCGAGCTCGCTTTTGTGGCTCGGATTGGAGCCCGACATGACCTCTTCCCATATTTCCTGTGATATTTCATGCTTTGACATTTTAAACGGAATGGTAATATTAACATTGTGCTCTGGTTTTTCGTCGTAATTGCCGCTGTTATTACCCATGGTAAAGGAACCTGCCGGAATATTAACTTCATCAACAATGTAATTCTGCTGCAAAATTGTATAGCTTCTCCCGTTGCTTGCCTTTCCGTTAACGTAAACAACCACGGTTCCGTCTTCGGCTTCGTCAGGCACCATCACAACTATTTTTTCTTCATCCCAGCTTATATAAGTCTGTGCCTTAATTCCTCCAAACTCGACATAGGATGATCCCTGAGTGCTGCCGAAATTATAACCGATAATGCCGAGTGACTGTCCGTGCATAAGCGTGCTGTTATCAAGGTATTCTATAAAAGGCACATCGGGGTCCGTTATCTGCTCGACAGTAAAATTGACTTTATTGCTCATAACGCCGTCAACAACCACCCACAAATCTCCTGATACCGCGCCTGCGGGTACGCCGACTTTTATTTTTGTATCCGTCCATTCGGAATAATCCAAAGATTTAGTGCCGTTGAATCTGACAAAACTGCCGCCCTTTGTATCTCCGAAATTCTCTCCGCTTATTTCTATTTCCTCGCCGATTTTTGCCTTCGGAGCGCTTAGCCCTGTTATCTTAGGCGGATTCTTAACCTCTTCCACAGTGAAATCGGCGCCGTTAGATCTTTCGCCGCTTACAATCACATAAACCTTTCCCGTAACGGCAGTTTGAGGAACAATCACTGAAATGCGCGTGTCTGTCCATGAGCCGAACTCTTCCTCGCTGTCTAAAGTTACGCCGCAAAATTCAACCTTGTTTTCTCCGCGGGCAGAGCCGAAACCGGAACCGTATATCTGTACTACATCGCCGGGTTTTCCTTCATTCGGCTGAAGGGATACAATCTTTAATTCTTCTTTATCTGCGGATATTGTAATATGAAAACCGTTGCTTTTTTTTCCGCCCGAAACAACTTTCACTTCACCGCTTTGTGCATTTTCCGGTACGAATACTCTAATTTCGGTATCGCTCCATGAGCTGAAGTAATAGTCGGTATCGGCTTTATCTCCATTGAACTCTACCCAGCTTGTGCCTCTACTGTCCCCGAAATCCTCACCGCTGATAGTAATTAATTTATTAATGGATGTTTCCGCAGGTATTATCTCCGTTATCTTAGGAGCCTCGGAATCTGTCGGACCGTTTGAATCGTCATCTCCGCAGGAAATAATAAACATTCCGGTCAATATTGCCATCAAGGCTATTGTCAGTAAGCGAATCCTCATATTTATCCTTTGAATTAATATAAAATAATATTTTCTAAATAAAGCAATATATAATATAAGGATTTTTTATAGAATAACTAAATAAATTTATTATGAATTTGAATATTGGTGATAATTGCAAATACTATGAGTGCATTAACAAGGTAAAGATTAACTCAGTATTTATTTTAGAGCGATTTAGTTTACTTTGGCTCATGAAAAAAGATGTCCAACATCTTCAAGATGTTGGACATCTGGGAACGGAAAGAAAATAATTAACAGAGGCATAATAAACAGATGAAACATCTATGACTTAGGAAAATCTCAAGAAGATCGTTTTTCAGCGCTGAGATTTCATTCATCCAGATTTTCAAGGATAATCTCCGCAATATCGAGCACTTTTACTTCTTCATCCTTATCTTTTGCTTTCACGCCGTCGGTTATCATAGTCATGCAGAAGGGACAGTTCAAAGCAAGAGTATCTGCTCCGGTTTTTAAAAGCTCCTCAGTGCGCTCTACATTAACCCGCTTGCCGACGTTTTCTTCCATGAACATCTGACCGCCCCCCGCTCCGCAGCAAAAGCCTCTGTCGCCTGTGCGTTCCGGTTCGATAACGCTTAAACCCGGCACTTTTTTCAAAGTATCCCTCGGGTCGTCGTAAATATTGTTATATCTGCCGAGATAGCAAGAATCGTGATAAGCAATTTTTTTCATACCATTTTTTTTCAGCTTAATTTTGCCGTTTTCAATCAAATCTTTAAGAAAAGTCGCGTGGTGGATAACTTCAAAATTTCCGCCGAAATCGGGATAATCGTTTTTAAAAGTATTAAAGCAGTGCGGACAAATAGTTACAATCTTTTTTACATTATAGCGGCTCAGGGTCTCGATATTCATTTTTATAAGCATATCGGCTAAGTATTCGTTCCCGGTGCGGCGGGCAAGGTCGCCGTTGCACTGCTCTTCGGTACCTAAAATTGCAAAATTTACTTCAGCTTTTTTCAACAGCTTAGAAAAAGCAATTGAAATTTTCTTAGCCCTGTCATCGAAACTGCCTGCACATCCCACCCAGAAAAGAACATCAAAATCGGGATTGTCCGCAGCAGTTGGGATGTCCAGCCCTTCCGCCCAGTCAGCTCTTTCCGCGGCGGAAAATGACCAGGGAGAGGCATTTGTCTCAAGATCGCTGAATGATGGCTGCAGTTCCGACGGAAAATTCGCTTCCATCATAACCAGATTCCGCCTCATGCCGATTATAGCCGGCACATGCTCGATGTTAACCGGGCATTCCTGCATACAGGCGCCGCAGGTTGTGCACTGCCATAGCGCCTCTACGGATTCGTAACCGCCCACAAAGGTTTTTTCAAGAGTTTTCTGTTCTTCTTCAGTCAGCCCTTTATCTTCTTCGCTGCCGTTTCCTCCGGCTTTCTTTTTCAAAAGAGCATGACCGGCATCCATGGTTCTTTCTTTAATCTGAACTATTATTTCCCGGGGGCTTAGCTCTTTGCCGGTAAAGTTTGCGGGGCATACGGAAGTACATCTTCCGCAGTGAGTGCATGTGTATCCGTCGAGAATGCTTTTCCAGCTTAGGTCGTCAATATCCACAACGCCGAATTTTTCGGCGCTTTCGTCTTCAAAGTCAATTTTTTCAAGTTTATTCACCGGACCCATGGGCGAGAAAAATACGTTCAAGATAGATGTATAAACATGCAGGTGCTTTGAAAAAGGCAGGTAGTTCATAAAAGCCAGAATAGTAATAATATGCACCCACCAGCAAATTTCATAAACAATGCCTGCGGATTCTATTGAAAAAAATCCTGCTAAAGCCGAAGAAACGGGCTGAAACGCCCAGCCGCTTACCGGATAAATCAACCTTGCCGATGCTTTTTCGAGCAGCAGGGAAGTTACAATGATAAATATAGAACCGAGCACAATCAGTGCGTCTTTTCTTTCGGAAGCGTCTCCGCGCAGCCTTTCCACTTTTAAAACAAATCTCCTCATAAGAGCAAATATCACCATCACAATTATAATAACACAGAAAATATCAGTAAGAAGCGTAATAAGAGTATATACGGGACCTAAAAAACTCAAGCTAAAATCATGATAAAAGCCTTGTATGACAGATTCAGATGCTGAAAAAAGAAGTACTAAAAATCCCCAGAAAATGCCTGCATGAAGAGGTCCCGCGGCGCTGTCGCGGAAAATTTTGCTCTGGAAGAAAGCCACTTTTATGGTGTGTACTATTCTTCCGCCGATATTATCCCAGCGGATATCAGGTTTGCCTGCTTTCAAAAGGTCAAAGAGTTTTTTCAGATTGATGTACAACAGGGTCATCGCAAATGCGAATATGAAGGCGAATATAATTGTTTTTATCATAGCGGCGGATTATTTATGAACAATCAGTTTATTTCATTTTCTTCATAAAAATAAAAATAAGTTTTCATTTTCTATAAAAAAAAGAATTTTCTGTATTTTTAAATTTATTTTCTAAGTGCTGCATAGTTGTTTTATCTTTGAAAAAGATTCTATTTGATTTCCTTGAAAAATGGGACAAAAAGATGTCCAACATCTCGCAGATGTTGGACATCTGGATCGAAGGATAAAAAATGATAATAATTGAAGAATTATATTCCGAAGCCGTTTCATTTCTGAATAAAAAGCTGGGAGATGAGGCAAAAACTGCTGTTATTGCCGGCTCTGGTATTTTTAATGCGCTGTCCGATATAAAAATATTAAAAAAAATACCTTACGAAACCATACCCGGTTTTCCGAAACCATTGGTGCGGGGACACGGAAGCGAACTTATCCTCGCCGTGTATTACGGCAGACCGACTCTCTTTTTTACGGGAAGATTCCACCTTTACGAAGGTAAAACTTTTAAAGAAATTCTGGCGCCGGTAATTATTTCGCACCGTCTCGGCGTGAAATCACTGATTGTAACAAATGCCGCGGGCGGGCTGAATCCCCGCTTTGAAACAGGAGGCATAATGCTGATTAATGATATGCTGAACTTCACCTTCAGAGATTTTTCTAAAGAGATACATAACATTTTCCCGGGGAAAAAGATATTAATAAATCAGAATATTGTTAGCTCAATACAGGATAGACTAATTGAAACGGGTGTGATGCCTTATACAGGCACATATATTCAAGTAACCGGTCCAAGCTATGAAACTCCCGCCGAG
>CAZOBD010000169.1:0-8707 GCA_964577665.1 uncultured Hyphomicrobiales bacterium | reverse complement strand
TAAATCTGTACTATCTTGTTTTAATTCAACATATTCAGACATTCTATAGAATATAAGTTTTGCTAATCTTTCACCATCGGTTAGCTGGACTTGAACGTTATGTGCTCTTACCTCAAATATCAAAGGAGTTCCTTCTTTGTCATCACTTCTTAAAAGACCGAAATTGGGATGAACAAAGCCTGCATAATGTATTCTCATTTCACCGAGTGATTCATCTATAGCTTTACAATATACAGCGACTCCTGGAGGTAAAGCTATTCTTTCTTTGGAACGAATTATATAAAATTCATCAGGTATCAACTGTAAATATTGATTATTTACAGATTCTTCAGATACCCAATACATTTTATAATCTAATTTTTTACATTTTTCATATACTTGTATTGGTAAAAGCTCTTCTTTTTCATTATTTTTTTTCAAGTTTACTTTAGAACGAAATGCAGATATCCTTTTACCTTTAAAATGAATATTAGTCGTATCTACTGATAGATACCCCATTCCTTCTTTACTTCCGATTAATATGCTTTTTAAAAAATCTTTATCTTCAATTATTGCATCCTCTATTCTACCATAAAAAAACCTTAATTGAGCAAGAGTGCTTCCTTCATTAACTTCAATATCAAAGCTGATTGGAATAATCTCCAAATACATCTCGCCGTTAGATTCGGATAAATGATTAGAATCGAAATATTCGTATTGATATTCTCCGTCAACGATTAATCTAGCAATTACATCTAATCTGCCAATACTGCTTTTAGCAGTAGCTTGACCATAAATATTTTTCAATTTACAAGTCAATCTTTCTTTAAGTCGAAATACATATACATTCTTTGATTTAAGAACAATTGAATCATCCTTTAATTCATACTTATCGGCAAATTCACTGTTTTGTAAAATCTTTTTATAAGCAGAGCCTCCATAAGGTTTTAATGAACCTTTTTTCAATATATAGTATTCATTGCTCAATCTCAAATCTACTGAAGATTCATGCTTGTCTCTATCATCTTCAGGAATATCAAAATCAAAAATATAGCCATTATCAGTCAATTTCTTAATTTGCCTTCTGGATAGAACTCCAGGCAGCCAATGATTTTCGTCCCAAGGATGTTTACTCATTTTTTTATCCTTATATTTTTAGAATTTCAATATAAAATATGTTTTACAAAAATTCAAATAATTTTTACATCCAAGGAAGTTTTTCCAAATCAACATTTCCACCGGAAAGGATTAGCCCTATCCGTTTCCCTTTCAGGTTAATTTTATTTTCGAGCAGGATGCCTAAAGTTACAGCTGCCGAAGGCTCTACAATAATTTTCATGCGCTCCCATATCAGCTTCATAGCTTTTATTATGGCATCGTCGCTTACGGTAACAATTTTGTAAACATGCCGGCGGATTATCTCGAAAGTCAACTCCCCTAAGGAAGTGAGCAGACCGTCTGCTATTGTTTTGGGATTTATGGAGGGAATGATTCTGCCTTCCTGCAGTGAGCGATAGGCATCATCGGCGCCTTCAGGTTCCGCCGCAATTACTTTTGTACCGGGAGAAAGAGCAGAAATACTCGTCAAAGTGCCGCTGAGAAGCCCGCCGCCGCCGACCGGACATAAGACATAATCCAATTCCGGCACTGCTTCTATCAATTCCATAGCGGCAGTACCCGCACCGGAAATGATCTTAAAGTTGTTATAAGGATGAATAAAAACAGCACCGTTTTTCTGGATTACTTTCTCTAAAGTGCTTTCCCGTGCTTCCAAAGTGGGTTTGCAAAAAACAATATCGGCGCCGTATCCCGCAACAGCATTTTTTTTAACAACAAGGGAATTTTCAGGCATAACGATAGCTGCGGGTATGCCCCTCATTTTTGCCGCCAGAGCCAGCGCTTGGGCATGATTGCCCGACGAGTGCGCAGCCACTCCCCTCTTAGCTCCCTCATCGCTTAAAGACCACACAGCATTGCTTGCTCCTCGAAACTTAAATGCACCCACCTTCTGAAAATTCTCGCATTTGAAAAATAGTTGAGCTTGTGTAATATTATTCAACTGCTCGGAAGTTAAAACAGGTGTGCGGTGTATGAAAGGTTTTATTCGCTCTGCGGCTTCTTTTACGTCATCAATTCCGGGTAATTTTTCTTTTTCCATATTAGATTCCAATTTTCGAAAATTGGCTTTCAAAAAGATTTTCCTGATTATAAGGTTCAACTTTTTCGATTATTTTTTCTTTATTTGCCATCTCATAATTTGTTATCAAAGCTTCAGTCATTGAATTCCTGTTGCTTTCTTTTGCGCCGATATGGTAAAAATGCTCGGTATTTATTTTATAATTATTCTTCCATATTTTATTAATATATTCATTTCCCCTATACTTATTGTGGTCCCATGTTGAAAGCATATAATCCGCTCCTGATTTCTGCAGTAATGAAAAAAGTTCTCGCTCTTCTTTTTCATCCCAACTGTCATAATAATCAACATGTCTTCCTATATATGGAGGGTCGCAATAGATAAAGTCACTCTTTCCGGTTTCTTCTAAAGTTTTTCTAAAGTCCTGGCATTTAAACTGCCAATTATTAGCATAAATTAAAAGCTGAACATTCTTTACCTGATTAACAATTTTTGTAATGTATGACTTAGAAAACCGATTAGGTTTATGACCATAAGGTACATTGAAAAAGAGTTTTTTATTAAAACGAATCATTCCGTTGAAACACGAACGGTTAAGAAATAAAAAGTCCAGAGGATTTCTTTCATTATTGAAACGTTCTCTAATATGATAATAATGTTCATCGCCCTTTTCAGATAATTTTTTACCTTCTTTCAAAAGGTGAAGATAAACAGAACCATGGTCAATTTTTCTTTCTTTTATGCTGTGATAAAAATTAATAATATGCGGGTTAATATCGCAAAGAAGAGCTGACTTTGGATTAGCATTAAAGGCAACTACCCCCGAACCTAAAAACGGTTCTACCCATCTACTTTTTTCTGAAATATTTACATTTTCCAATATCAAAGGAACCAGTTTGGTCTTAATTCCTTGAATTTTTATTGGCGGTACAATTATTTTTCTGTTAGTCATTATATTTGTTTCTGTATCCTCTGTATATTAAAAAATTCTTAATATTATTAATTAATTTAGTGCTACCTTTTTCATCTTTAATTCTGATTTTACCGAAATTCATCCAGTAATCATCAAACCATTCTTCACCTAATTCAGTAAATGTACCTTTTCCATTAATAATATCGTCAATTTTCTTAATACTGCCAATATTTGCCGTATTTCCGCTTCCGCCCTTGTCGCTTGCAATTTGCCATTTTTCACACGCAAAGAAAACAAAATCTTTTATAACCGACGGGATAAATTCCAAATCATTTAGCGTATAAATGTTTATATCATCAAGTTTTTTCATGATGTTTCTTGAATATATGATCCCAAGGCAATAATGTCCAAGGTATTCACTATATGGGAACTGAATATTTTTTGTGCTTTTCCTGTCTATAAAATATTTCCCGTGAGAACCCAAGGTGAATCCATTACAAAATTCAGGCTTTTTTTCAAGTCTGTAAGTTGTTTTTAAGTCAACGGCAAATTTATTCCTTGGATTTTCTTTTGAAACAAGTGATATGTCAGGATAATAATTCTGATGATCTGCTAAAACTATATCAAAATCATTATTTTCCGCAAATTCAAATATTTTAGGGAAAATATGAATTTCCAAAATTTTGGACAGAATTTTAGTATCTGTTGATATTGTATAAACATTCTTAAAGACATCAATGAATCCTTTTATTCTCCATTGATTGTTATCATAAGCTATATAATCCTTCAGAGTAGAAGTAAAAGACTTTAGCTTTAACAGAAAATCGAATTTCAGTTTTTCTTCATGATTCATTTTCATACTCAAATGTTTACTCCATTCCCCTCTATTTTAGAGACTTACCGAGAGATGTCATGCCGAGTACGTATCCCCTTACGTCCAACGTCTTACCGTCATCTAAAAGCGTCAGCTCGCAGGAATAAGTTTTTCCGGCACGGGGATTGAATATCTCGCCGTCTATCCAGACATTGTTATCATTATAGACAAAACCATTCAAGAGATGCAAGCCTATAAGCGGTCTTTTATGAAGTGTTTTATCAGTATTGGACTTGTCAACTTTAGGCTTTCCGTTCTCGTTTGGCTCTTTCAGCCAGACAATTTTTCCGAAATATTTGCCTTTCTTCTTGTAAATTTCGATACGGCTGTCCCCGGGTTCGGTATTCCAAAGTCCGGTAACGGCGTCTTCAGCATTTGGTTTAGCGTCTGTTGTTACGGGAACTACAAGGGCTGTAACTATCAGTATAGTTGATAAAAATATCAGATTTTTCATATTCTCGCAATTGTATGTTTAAAATATATTAAATATACGGAGAAGTTGAATAGGATTCAAAATTTTTCACTTTTTGAGGTTTAAAAAGGCTGGAGGCTGTTTCGTCTCTTAGCTCCTCGACATGACCAAGCAACAGAAAAAGATGTCCGACATATGACAGATGCCGGACATCTGATACAAAGCTGCTTTCAAAATATGAAAAAACTAAATAAATATAGAGAGAATCAGTTAATTGTTTGACACAAAACGGGGATGTAATCTGCCGCAAACTGATTCTCCCTTTAAAATTTATCTGGATGCTTCCGCTGTTACTTTACAAGCACTTTTCTGACTTTTACCTGATTGTTTTTTACAATTTTAAGAAAATACATCCCCGGAGCAGTATTTTGCAGATTTATTATTTGTGTCCTGCTTTTGATGTCCTTTATGTGTTGAAGCCTTTCGGAAAGGGAATTGTATATTTCTATGCTGCAGGGTTCATCTTCCCCGAAATTTGTTTCAATCGTAAAAATGCCCTCATTCGGATTTGGATAGATGATTACATCTTCTTCTTCTGCGGAAGGCGGCAAGCCCTTTATCGGATTTGGCTGTTCTTCGGCAAGCGCCCTTCTTGCAGAAAACTGACCGCATCCCGTAATTTTTGCAAGAAAACTGCTGCCGTTGTATGCACGAAAACCCGGCATAATTTTAATACTTTCGCCTGCTTCCATTGTGCAGCTCGAGCCGTCCGGCACAACGAAAACGCTGTTTTGCTGATTGTTTATGTAAATATTTCGCAATGCTTGGCTTAACTCAGTTGTCTGTACATAAACAAAGTTTCTTTCTAAATCCATATCATGGTTGTTGGTATTGCCGATTGTCCATGCGGGACTGCCGTCGGTTTTGTAGATGTAGGAATCATCATTACTGCCGTCCCAATTGTATGGGAAAATCTTAAAATAATAGTTTTTTCCGCTTGTAATATCCGTGGTAATTTCGATATAAGTAATTGAATTGTCAGTTATCAGCGTTTTTACCTTGCCTGTTCCGTTTGGCAGATTATCTCCTGCATTGTATTTTTGAAAATTGTTTGGCGCTCCCGTAACTGGATTACATTCATTGAAAGCAAGCAGATATCCTTCGCAATTCGCAATCTGGTTTATTGCTTGGAAGAAAAGCACAATCTTGGGCGGATTGTTCTGAGCCCCCATCATTTGAAAAGGTGAGGGATGAGCGCCAGGAGTTGCGGGCAATGTCCAGCTTGATGAAGAAGCTCCGTAGTCGCTTTCTACGTTATTGCCGTTCCTTGCCTTGCAGGAGAACCCGTATTGAGTGTTTGGAGATAAGCCTGAAACTGTAACGCCGTTCCACTGTGACTGCGTTCGCCAAACCTCCCCGGTGCCGAGCGTGCCGTCTGCCTGCACGAAACTGCCGCTCGATTCTTTTATCAAATATTCGGCGGATTCATGATTGCCGCTTCCATCGACGGCAACAGACAAAGAAGATGCCGTTGGTCTGCTTATTTCCGGTGCGGGAGGAACCGATGGATCAGTCCAAAACTCAACCCTTGCTCCGTAACCGGTTCCATTGGGATTTATAGCATAAGCTCTTGCGCTGTAAGGGTATCCACCGGATGAAAGCCCTGTAAGATTTCCCGTAAATGCCCCGGTTCCAAAGGGTCCTCCCGTAGTTTCATCCACTTTGGTAACGCCGCCCCCGCCGATTTCTTTATCGCCGCCTGTATATGCCCAGAAAATAATACCGCGCTCCGTGCAGTTTTGCCCGCCTGTGGCAGTGATATTGCCGTTTCCTGTGGCTGCTGCAGTTCCTATGTTGCTTACTGCCTGCGTGGTTACCGTAGGAGCAACTTTTTGCAGTCCCGGTATGGGGTTTACCTCAGGCACGGCTCCGGGAGTGTCGTAAGTTAAAACCTGCAGATAAGGATATGAAATATATGCACCGCTTTGAATGGTCCAAGTGCCGCTGCCGGGCGTAAAATCCCAGTTGGTAAAAGTACTGCTGTTCTTCATTTCGGCAGTTGTTTTGTGTGCGGCACCTGTTGCAGAAGTTTGATTAGACGCATCGCTGTCGAAGAAGTTATAATTAAAAGTAACGTTTACGCCATCCCCGCCTGAAAAGCCTTTGTCTGTCGGGTCGCCGACTCCGTTGTAAAACACGCTGCCCGTGCTGTAGCATTTTTCAATGGTTGAGCCACTTGCATGACCATCGATATTTCCGCAGAAACCTCCATAACTTACGCCGTCACCCTGAGAGCGGGTAACATCACCAAGGCTGTAACAGTTGCTTATGGTATTAGAATTGAATATATCACCGACGAAGCCGCCGACTAAAACTCCGGCTTCGCCAATGCTTCCCGTAACATTTCCGGAAGAATAGCATCTGCTCACAGAGTTATATTGACTAAATAATCTGCCTATAAATCCGCCGACGGAGCCTCTTCCCCTAACAGCTCCCGAGGAATAGCAGCCGCTTATTATACAGTTACTAGAACAAGCCCCGATTAAGCCGCCGACATAATTGACACCGGTAACAGTTGCCGAGGAATAGCAGCCGCTTATTATACAGTTACTAGAACAATACCCGATTAAGCCGCCGACATTGCTTTCATTATTATTGTCTCCCGTACTCGTAACGGTTCCCGAGGAATAGCAGCCGCTTACAGTACAGCTCTCAAAACACCATCCTATTAAGCCGCCGACATGATTTTGACCTGTAATATCGACGTCAACTAACCCGAGATCCGATACAGTACTGCTGTTGTTATAGCCGAAATAACCGAAAAAGCCGATATAGTCAGTCCCGTCTCTGTCAATGTACAGATTGCTGATTTCATGCCCATTTCCCCTGTATTCCCCTATAAATTTATTACTATTATCCCCAATGGGCAAAAAGCCGGCTCCGCTGTTCCATCCCCGAGTGGTTTTGGCGTTTATGTCGTTGTCCTGCTCATAGTTTTTGCTCCAAGAGCTTGAACTTTCAGAAACCCATCTTAGCGCCCCAATATTAGTTATGTTTATATAAGTGTCGGCATCCGAGTCCACAGGCAGGTATGAGTTCTCATAGCCGTTCCAGAAAGCAGGATAACCGTTGTTGATATTAATGTCCATTATCCAAGTATCATCAAAATCCCAAGAAGCGGCAGTGTAAATGTCAAGGTCTTTCATCTCCGCCGTAGTTTTTCCTGTTCCGCCGTCTGATGCAGACTGTCCGCTAGCCTGCGTATCCCAAAAGCAGTTGCTTACCGTTCCCGCATTGTAGCTGCAAAAGCCGCCGGTATCGTCATTACCGGACACGCCGCCGGCGGAATAACATTTGTCGATACTGCCGGAAGCGGAATTTTCACCGGCAAAGCCGGCAACGTCGTCATCGCCGGAAACTTCGCAGGTGGAATAACAGTTGGATATCCTACCGGAAGAAGCGTTTTCACCGGCAAAGCCTCCGACAGTTCCATCGCCGCTGACTGTACCTGATGACGAACTATTGGTTATTGTTGATGAAGAATTAAAAGCGGCAAAACCGCCGACACGGTCATCACCGGAAATATCAACTTCAATAAGCCCGAGATATGATATAGAGGCGCCGTCTATATAACCAAAAAAACCGATATAATCAGTACTTCCTCTGTTAATATGAAGACCGCTTATTTTATGTCCGTTTCCCCTGTATTCACCCGTAAATTTTGTGGTATTATTACCTATTGGCGGGAAACCTTCATTATTTCCGGTGTCTGTTGCATCGTTTGGATCATCATACTTATTGCTGTTAGTGTTTTCGTCAGCATCGTCCCAATACTGAGTCTGCGAAGCGTCAATGTCCGTCGTCTGCGAAAAAGTGGCGCTCCAGTCTGCTGTTGTCTGGCAAAGTTCTTTTAAATCATCGAGATTTGAAATAAGGTAAGGATCTGCATCGGTGCCGGAACCTCCGGAATACGTTCCTGCAAATAAATTAGAAAAACCAAAAAGAAAAAATGCGGCAAAGAAAGAAAGAAATCTTTTCATTTTTACATCCCCTGATTAATAAAAAAAAGATATTTTGAATTGATTATTTCAAATAGGCATACCAAAAATATAAGAAAAAATGTAACAATTCTTGAAAAAGATGTAACAATTCTTGAAAATCTCTTAAAAATCAATGGAATATGAGCGCCGGGTGAACAAGGGGTGAAAGGGAGTTAATATTTGCATCTTAATTTTCAATTTTCTGTCTTCTTACTTACTTAAGTAGATGGACTCCACTTTGGAAGTGGAGTCCATCTAAGAAATCCCCCTCCCTTACCTGTAAGGGAGGGCTGGGGAGGGATCGAAAGGGAGGGCTGGGGAGGGATCGAAAGGGAGGGCTGGGGAGGGATCG
>CAZOBD010000168.1:0-8829 GCA_964577665.1 uncultured Hyphomicrobiales bacterium | reverse complement strand
TTCTCTTGTATCCATTTTGCTAAGGCTGCGAAAGCAAAACTGTTGTCAAATAAAGCACTATGAGAGAACGGCATTCACGGAATTAATTCAATATATATTATTTTGGCATATTAGTTTCATACTGCTTATTTCTCAATTTTTGCAGATTCTGTAAGGCTGTGCTTTGGCAGCCTCTTTCGACCGTACCTATCCTTACTTCCCATGAGCCGTCTTCGCGGGGAGTCCATATCACCTGCTCGTAACGGAGATTTTCCGGCACGATTACGTTTGTGAAAGAAGGACTTGCAACAATGAAAATCTGGCAAAGCTTCGTGAAATTTATAACAACAGGGTCAGTTTTGTAAGCAAGTTCGATATTGTAGCCGTCCAAAGTAGATTCATAAATGATAAATGTAGATTCCGGATCGATACCGTCATAAATAAAATTCACGGTCTGTCCTTTCAAAACACTATATTTTTCACCGACTTCCGCAAATGTCAGTACTGTATCGGGGGCGCCCGCCGGTTCGTATCCTGCAATGGGTGCGGAACCGTCTGAGGGTATCGTTACCGTTTTAGAAACCTTTATTTTTGGTTCTTCACTGCGGGCTTCCTGTACTTTTTTTTCTTTTTCGGTTTTGGTCTTTTCTCCGCTGTATTGATAGGATGAGCAGGAAAACAAAATTATTGCAGAAAATATCAGAATAAGCGAGTATTTCATAATTGTACTTTTTTATTAGTTTGACATAACATTTGTATTCTCATCTGATTATTCTTGATTCCTCCCCAACCCTCCCTTACAAGTAAGGGAGGGAGCAATTCCCCTCCCCAAGAGTGGATTAAGGAGTATTTTCCTTATTAGTAAGATTCAGAAACAATACTGAAACAAGCTTTCGGCACAGGGAGAGAATGACATTTCGCATCTCATTCCCAAACTCCGATTTGGGAATGTGCTTTTCTTTCAAAACTCTTTTTTGCATTAACTCTAGAATAATCATCCCCTTGTGTGTTTTTCCTTAATCATGGTTGTTTCATCTGTTTATTTTCTTCTTTGACCTTAGAAAATCTTTTCTTTGTCATGCTGAACTCGTTTCAGCATCTTATGTTAGGGGATCTTCATCCGTGAGATTTCGGCATTCCGCTTCGCTCCAGCCGGAATGTCATCCATGATTTTTAATTTTTCATATTCCTCAAATAATCATCCCCCTGTGTGATTTCACTTTATCATGGTTGTTTCATTTTACGATAAGGGGTCTTTTATCAATATTAAGTGTTCTGGGCACCCACAGAAGATCATTTATCTGATTAACGGCTTCATTTGCTGTGGCATAACAGCCGTAACGAAGGCGGTATGTTCTATTGCCGAAAATGTCGAACATCTCAACAAGCTGAGCTTCCTTCAAACCTGCATCACGAACTCTTTTCAGAGCAGATTTCGCCTCTTCTTCTGTTTTGTATGCCTTGAACTCAATTGAAAAGCAGCCTTTTTCCTTTTCTTTTTCGATTTTAACAGGTTCATCTTCAGGAGGAGGCAGAGGTTCGTTAGAGACTACTTCGGTCTTAACTTCTGTTTTGGGTGTAAATTCAATATTTTCAGTATCTTTTACGGTTTTCACCTCTGAATTCTCTATTTTGGTATTTTCATCGACTACTATACCCTCTGCAGGAACAGGCTCGGTTTTAGCAATAATCTCTTCATCCGGTGGGGTTATTTTCTCAACAGGTTCAGCAGGTATTCTTTCATCCAAAGTAAGAATAGATTTGATTTTTTTAACCACTCCGCCTTTCATACGTTTATGCTGTTCAAGCTCTTCGGGTCGGAGTATGTCGAGGTAAATTTCAATTCTTCTGCTCTGGGGGTCGTCCCGCAGGTTTCTTTCAGCAAATCCTTCCTTGTCAATTCCGAAACCTTCCGCATCGAGAATTACCCTGCCGTTGTCCCTAAGCTGTGCATAAATGGGAGAGCTTCGCCTCATTTCTTTATCAAAAGTTTCAAATGTGTAATATGCTCTTAGCTTAGATAAAAGTACATTTCCTTCTTCTCCTTCGTCCGGCAGTGTGATTTTCGCGCCGTTTTCTGACCATGATTTTTGGAACATATCTATGCCTGTCGGTATTTTAACGGGGGTGCCGTCGATATCCTCTCCGACGATTACGGGTTTTCCGGGATATTTCCTTTTGTATCGGGATTGCGGGCGGTAAGGATGTTCATTGCCGGCAGAAAGCCCTCTCGGGTCGGTGTATCCGTGAACAGTTACTTTAAGAAAGAGTGTATCCCTGCAAAAATCCTGAAAAAGCGGTAACTTGTCTTCCAAAGGTTCATATATTTTTTCTTGGAAACTTTTATCAATTCTAACTGCAGCTTTGCCGTAATCGTAACCGGTGGAATCTACAAAGCCTGTCTCATTGAAAAAACCTTCTGATTCACGCTTACGAAATTCCTTTAGGTTTTCCGTAGTGTTTGGCTCCCAATATCCGGTTATGAAATAGGGAAGAGTGTCGGTTGACAGAAATACAATCGGTTCGAATTCGATTTTCTGACGGGTAATTAGAACATCTTTTTCATAAAGAGTATCGAGCCCGTAAGGCTGCATTGCAAATATTTCCAAATTACCGGGACCTTCAATTTTATTCTTATAACATTCTTCTTCCACGAATTTAGAAAATGTTATGCGGTAAGTCCTGCCGGCTTCGACTTCATAAGCCTGACCGGAAACTGCATTGAAAGAATTTCCGTAGGCTCGGTCTTCTATTGTGAGAGGCAGCCCTTTTTTGTATGTGGGAGGATGTATTACATTGCCGCCGGCATCGAGGATTCTTTCGCGAACGTTTACCTGTATCCTGATTTTTGATTTTGGCAGTGAAAATGCGTAGATATTCCTCTTTTGAAGGTCTGCTGTTCTGTTTGATGTGATGAATATCGAGCGCCTGTCGGGTGAAATGAAGGGAAATTCATCGTCTGCCGCAGAGTTGTAGTTTATGTAAGAAGGAAGGTCAAGTCCATATTTTTCGGCGTCGGCTTTTATCGCATCATCCAGTTTGACGGGATGTGTAGGGAACTGAATTCCGGCTATTATTTGGTATTCGGTACGGTAGATGTCTTTCCCTGCAAATCCTTTTTTGTCGTTCTCAAAATCCCAGTTGCTTGAAAAATAGAACTTCCCGTCACTTCCGCAGTGCGGAGAAAATTCGTCCCCCGGTGTATTAATGTTCGGAAGAAGAAGGGCAGGTCCCCAATTTCCGGCGGCATCCCGTATGGAATACCATATATCCAAGCCCCCGTTGCCGCCGCTGCGGTTCGAAACAAAGTAGAGTATTTTTCCGTCCAATGAAAGAGCAGGCTGCGAGTCCCATGCGTCCGGATCGTTTATTTCACTTAAGGGCTTAGGATTTGAGTATCCTTCGCCTCTTTTGGTCATCTGCCAGAGGTCAAGCAGATAGGATGTTCCTTCTGTATTTCCTTGAGATAAATCGCGTTCTGCCGCAAAAATTATCCTATCGTCATGAAAAGCCTGAGTGCCGCGAATATAATCGCGTATTTTATCGGTACTGCCTTTAAACTGTAAGGCGTTTGACCATCCTTCGTTTATAGGCAAGACTTCTTTGCGGGCTGAAACGGGACGAACGGAGTAAAACAGTTCAGCGCTCAAAACTGTTTTCACTTTTTTTGCAACAGGACGGGAACTTGTAAAAAACAAGGTGTCGAAATCCTGTCCGTATATGAGGTAGGAGCCGTAATCTTCATAATCAGAGTTAACTTTTTCGTCGAGTACACCGCCTTCCAAAATGTCATCTTTTTGGCTGTGAAGATAAGTAATTCCAATAAAAAGTAAAAGGATAATAAATATTATATATTTCATAGCTTAACTCCTGCGTTTTTTAAAAAGGAATATAAATCGGATAAATGGTTCTGAATTCAATGCCTGACTGCCTGCTTGAGGTCGATTCCGTTCCGTTATCGACTCGTCTGATGTACATCAGTCCGTAAGTAAAAGCATTTATTTTAAAAGCAATAATATCGCCGACATTCAGATTTGTTATGGGATTTTGTGAATAGCCCGTAGAATGTCCGGGATCATTGCTGAATTCAGTAACTATTGCTGAGACATTGGAAAAATCTGCTTCGGGCACTTGTGTTCTCCACAATTTCATTTCTATATTCGGGTCGATGAGTTTCAAAATGGGTTCCTGCGGAGGCTGAGCAGAGGCAAGAGTATCGTTGACGTCTATGTAAATATCTCCGTTAACAGGCGGATACTCGCCCCAAGTTCCGTTGATTCCTCTGTTGATAGTTCTTGCATCGTCGCCGAGATAATATATTTCTTTTTCAGGTTCGGGCTTCAGCGGAGTTCTCTGGCTGTAGGCTCTAAGGTTTATTATCGGACTGATTTCAGGAAAAATTGTTACTACCGAGCTTATGTTAACCTCCTGAAGACAGCTTCCGGCCTGCAGGCGAAGCCGTATTGTAAATGCACTGTCTGAGGTTTGTCCTGTGTTTCCTCTGGCAGCGGCTATCTGTTGAAGTTCTTGATAGGACGGTGCAGTAAAGATAACATTTACCGCGGATGAATCTCCCGGTGCAAGAGTTATCCTTTGAGGACTGATACTGTAGTAATCACCCGCATAATTATCCTGAGGTATGGCAGTAATGTCAATTGTAATTTCATTGCAGGCGCTGTCCGGATTATAAACTGTATAAGCTTTGCTTACTGTTGACAAAAACGGCGGATCAAAGTCGGTTATCGATACAAATACGCGGTTATCATCCCTGTTTGAAAGAGTGTCATAAGGCACAGGGGAGTTAAAAATTCTCAGGGGATATACATCAAAAGCGAGATAGGGGCAGGAATTAGAGCATCCCTCTCCCGAGAATATCACATCGAAGGGACAATTGTTCTGAGTACCTTCGGGTTGAATGTTCAAGTTTAATGTATCTGAGTTTTCAAGAGCTTTTACAGGTGTGAATCTTGCTTCTATGGTAAGACTTTCTCCCGGCTGAAGAGTCTGCGGAAACTGTGGTGAAAGTATTGTCCATCCGTCATTGCCGTCAAAGCCTGTTCTAGAAATTTCAACTGCACATGACAATGTATTCGTAAATACAACTTCCGTGTGTTCTTCACTGCCGCCAACGGGAACACTTTCGGGAAGAATCACGATATATTCTTCTTCGAGTTCTTCACAATCGCATCCGGGTTCGACAACTTCGGCAGAAAGGTCTAATGTATATGTGCCTTGACTGCCTTCGCAGGAGAGCCCGAGATTAATAGATTGATTGAAAATTCCTGCATTTTCAGTGCCGGCTGAAAAACAAATTGATAAGGTTGTATTTGGGGGAACGGTTACAGGATTGCTGCCTGTGGGGCTGCTGCCTATATAAACACCCTCAATATCATAAGGAGCATTAACGGCCGGGATGCTGACTGTAATCGATTCGGTCTGAGAAGAATTTGTCAAGCTCCAGCATCTTTCGTATCGGCGAATACCTTCAGGCATGTTTTGCCTAAGCTCACGTGAGCCGTTTTCATTGACAAAAATAAGGCTGTCCCTTCCTGAAAGATTAGCACAGTCGATATTTGATACAACCGTTGTATCAAAGAGAAATACCAAAAGGGTATCTCTGCAGATAAGAATGGATGTTTTACTCTGCACCTGATTATTATAAGCGGCTGTAACATTGATATTCCTTCCAGCCAAAGGTGTTTCGAGATTAATATTTGCAGCGCCGTTGCGGTTTGTAAGTTCGGTAGCTGCGGGGGAGGCTTCATTTATATCATAAACATTTACTTCCACTCCGGAAAGGGGAGTTCTATTGTCCCCGCCGGAAATAACGCGGAAAGCCTGTACGACCAAATTCCTTACCTGAATGTCTTCGGGAGAAGTTGTTTCCATGCAGCCCCAGAAAGCAGGAGAAAAGACCGACAGAAGAAGTAGTGTTATGACTGCGGGCATTAGGAGTTTTTCTTTTTTCATTTTTTATCTAATAAATTTGTACTACATATTTCAAAAAAAGGATTCTGAAACAGGGTTCAGAAATACAGAATATTTAGAAAGTAATACCGAATCTCAGAAGAAGAACGGTGGAATTCCTGAAAGGACTGCGGTCTTCTTCCGGCGTTGTCGGACAGCATTCAATCGGAGGCAGGGGGAGGTTCATGCCTCTCAGTCCAAGATCAATCGAGAAATCCATATCACAGCCTGCTGCCCAGTCATGCCCGATTCCGAATCCGTAGAAATATCTCTGATAATCCATAGATGAACCGAACAAAGGGGCTTCGGTCTGAAAATCGAGGGGCAGACCGAAGTTCCCATAGAGATACCAGGAATTGCAGTTATCGGAAAATCTTCCGGGAAATTGATTGAATGTATATCTTCCGTGAATTCCTGCCGGGATAAAGAGGGATGCGTCCACAGGCCACAGTCCTGTAATTATTCCGAGCTGAAAATGTTTGGACTTGTCGATGAAGGGGACATTCCATAGCCCTGCCAGTTCGAAACCAAGTACTATTGACGACCCGCCCCTGTCAAAACCGAAAAACGAGGATTTGTAAACTTCCTGACTGCCCGGAGAAGGATAGACTACACTGTCTTCGGTGCCGCGGTATCCGACAGCCCCCCGTATTTCAAATTTGTCGAATATCCACAAACCTTTTCTCACACGGCAGCAGCCTTCTATTTCAGGAAGATCTTCGTGGTTGATTTCACTTGGCGGCTGGAGGGGATCGCTTACATAAGTAATGCGCTTCACTCTGGAAAGAGGTACTTCATATTCGGGCGGCTCTTCATTTTCTGAGCAGGGGATGCCTTTAACTCTGATTCTCGCGGCTCTGTCCTCAGTTTCCGGTATGAATACAGGTTTTTCCGGAGATTTGATGGAATTGAGTTTTACGTCGGGATCACATTTGTTCGTCAACGGCAGTTCGGACTCTTCAAGTTCCACATTCCAAGTAACAACTTGCTGTTTCGTTGTTGTGCAGGAACTGAGCCAGATTGAAAGAAGCATAATGCAAAGCAGAAACAAAGGCAGTTTTGCATTATGAGTTTTTCCGGGTAAGTCAGTTTTTTTTCTCATAGATTATTCTTGATTATTGTACAAAATCAAATACAAACAGCTAAAGCAGATTTTTCTATAAATATTCAAATCATGAGATTCTGAAACATGTTCAGAATAAGACTCTGTTAATATAGTTTATTTTCATGTTAAGTGCAATTATTTCTTATTATTTTTTTCATAAACTTTAACAGCTCTTTGTCTGAATAAATCTTCTTTTTCGGTATCCCCTTTTTTTCCGAAGATAAGACTTAAGTGTATCAAAGCTTCGTAATGCAAGGGGTTTAGATATACTGCCGCGTTGAAATTTTTTACGGCATCTTCGGGATTGTTTTCTGCAATATTGATTAGACCGCTGAGATAAAATCCTTCTGGGTCGGACGGGTACTGCTGCCTGTAAATGTCTGCAAGCCTTTTTGCATCTGCCGTACTGCCGGAGTCAGCCAAAACTTTTATGCTGTGGAGGGTGAGAGTTTTTTCCTTAAGACGATCAGCATTTTGGTTATTTTTTTCATTTTTGCGGATTTTGTCATTCCGGGCATGTTTCAGAATCTCTGAAGAAGTGTCATTCTGAACTTGATTCAGAATCTCATGATTTATATATTTATTCTTTTTTAAAGTCTGTGGGGTATCTGAAATTTTTCTTGAAATCAGAGTTCTTGATTCAGAGTCTTTTCTAATATCATCCTGATGAGATTCTGAATCGAGATCAGAATGAGAGAGCGGAACTAGAGCAAATGTACGGGGTTCACCGGAGGCTTTAAAGCCTTCCGACTTGAAATTTTGTACTTCTGTATGTCCCGTAAATAATATTCCGCCCGGTTTCAAAAGCCTTTTCAGGCTGCGAATTGTCTGCTTTCGGGCATGTTCGGTGAGATAGATTAACAGATTTTTACAGAAAATAACATTGTAAAGTTCTTCCCGGGCGTGGAATTCGGGTTTTATGATATTCTGCCTTTTAAATTTTACATTTTTTTTTAACCGTTCATCAATTTTATAAAAATCTTGTTCTTCCTGAAAATATTTCCTGATAAATGCTTCATCAAAGGGTCTGAAGGATGATTTCCGGAATAAACCCAATTTTGCTTTTTGTAAAGCGGCGGGATTTATGTCAACAGCATCTATTATATATCTGTCTCGCGGCATGCCTGCTTCTTCTAAAGTTATTGCAATGGAATACGGCTCTTCCCCGGATGAGCAGGGAGCAGAGAGTACTTTGAACGGAAGAGGATAAAGGAGGTGCTCCCGTATTACGTATTTCTTCAAATAATCATAAGCGGCTCTGTCGCGAAAGAACCAGGTCTCCGGGACGGATAATTCTTGTATTAATTTATCTAATATGTAGGTTCTTGTAGATTCTGAAACAAGTTCAGAATGACAGGCAGCCTCTGAATCAAGTTTGGATCGACTTCCGGCAAGATACTCCGAAAGCTCTGTTATACTTATATTTAAACCGGCGCTTATGTTTTTCACAGCGCTTTCTATGCTTTTGGAGCCTATGGAATCTGGAGCAAGCCCGGTTTCGGCAGATAGTATTCTTTCGATTTTTTTTAGTATTAAATTTTCAGTCATGCTGTTTTATTAGTTTTTTTTTACTTTCCAGTTTCAGATGTCCAGCATCTGCCAGATGTTGGACATCTTTTTCTTCCATACTGCGCATCATCTCCCCAAGAGGGGATTAAGGGGTGTGTCGGTTTTAGAAATCAGAAATTAGAAATCAGAAATTAGAAAATAGCAATTGGTTTTTCATCTCATTCCCAAACTCCGATTTGGGAATGTGCTTTTCTTCCAAAACTCTGTTT
>CAZOBD010000167.1:3136-8833 GCA_964577665.1 uncultured Hyphomicrobiales bacterium | reverse complement strand
TTCAATATATGGCAAATCTATCTAATAATAATCATCCCCTTGTGTGTTTTACCGATTCATGGTTGTTTCATATCATTAATAGTAACTACTGAAAAAATAACAGAATATTTTTAGAAGTACAAGCGGCAGAAATATTTTTAAAAATCTTCCAAAACGCTGAGGCAGTAATGCTTGTAGGAGCAATTCGGCAGAGCATCCACGGCTTCTTTGTATTTTTCAAGTGAAATATAATTTTGATAGAAAGCTATTTCCTCGAGACATGCTATTTTTCTTCCCTGCCTTTTTTCAATCGCTCCGATAAAAGTACCCGCCTCGAGCAGAGTTTCGGGAGTGCCTGTATCCAGCCATGCAATACCTCTTCCGATTAGCTCTACTTTCAGTCTTTCCTGTTTGAGATATTCTTTTTGAACATCAGTTATTTCCAATTCCCCGCGTTCTGACGGTTTCAGATTTTTGGAAATATCCACACAGTCGTTGTCAAAAACGTATAATCCGGGTATTGCAAATTTTGATTTTGGTTTTTTAGGTTTTTCCTCAATACTCAGCACTTTATTGTCTTTGCTGAACTCCACTACGCCGTATGCAGTAGGATTGTTTACTTTGTAGCCGAACACAGTACCCCCGGTATTATCCTTTAAAGCATTCCTCAAAAAGTCCAATTTCCCGTAAAAAAGATTGTCTCCCAAAATCAGGCAGACCTGATCCTGTCCAATAAAATCTTCGCCGAGAATGAAAGCCTGTGCTATGCCTGCCGGTTTTTCCTGAACAATATATCTGATGTTTATGCCCAGCTTTTTGCCGTCTCCGAGTAGCTTTTCAAAATTGGGTGTGTCCTGGGGCGTTGAAATAATCAAAATATCTCGAATTCCGGTAAGCATAAGAATCGCCAAAGGATAATAAATCATCGGCTTGTCATATATAACCTGTAACTGCTTGCTGAAAATGCTCGTCATGGGATACAGCCTTGTGCCGCTGCCGCCGGCAAGAATGATTCCTTTTGTTTTCATAAACTTCATCCGGATTAATGAAAAAATAAAATATAAATTTACGAAAAAGAAAATAAATGAAAAAATTAGGCAAAATTGAAGATGTTTCTTATTTTTAGGGAAGCTGTTGAAATAGTTTTGTTATTTGAATTAAGGAATATTATCATGAAAAAAGCTCTAATCGTTGTTTTAATTCTGGCTGCATCATTTTCTTCACTCCATGCAAAAAAGATGACAGCCGATCTGCTTTTACAGTTAAAAAAGATCAATGAAGCAGTAGTATCGCCCGACGGTAAAAAAGTACTTTTTACCCTGCATACTCCTCTGATGCAGGACAATAAATCGCGCTCGGATATTTATATGGTATCGGTAAGCGGTGATAATCCCGTAAGGCTTACTTACAGCGGCATACACAATTACAATCCTACATGGGCGCCCGACTCAAAACAATTCGGTTTTATTTCCGACAGAGAAGGCAAACCTCAGGCTTTTATAATGAATATGGAAGCAGGCGAACCGCGGCAGCTTACCGATATGGAAAACGGTGCGGCTAATCTTCTCTGGTCGCCGGACGGAAAGCATCTATGTTTTACTTCCGATGTAAAAATGGAGCAGACTCTTGACGAAAATTACCCCGATTTGAAAAAAGCAAACGCCCGCATCTATGACGACCTTCCGGTAAGACACTGGGACGAATGGCTCGACGAAAAATACAGCCATCTTTTCGTGATTCCGGCTGAAGGCGGCGAGGCTAAAGACCTTATCCCGTTAGAAAAATTTGACGTCCCGCTGAAACCTTTCGGAGGACGCTCGCAGATAGCATGGTCTCCCAAGGGTAATGAAATAGCTTTTACAGCCAAGAATGTAAAAGACTTCGAAGCAAGCACCAACTCTGATATATATACCATTTCCACTTACGGGGGCACGCCAAAAAACATTACTCAGGAGAATCTCGGATTCGACATGGACCCATTATATGCTCCCGACGGAAGCGATATTGCTTTCCGCAGCCAGGAACGCCCGGGGTTTGAATCTGACCGTATCAGACTGATGATATACAACCGCAGGAGCAGCCGCATCAAAGACCTGACAGATAAATTCGGCCAGTGGGTGGATAATATGGTCTGGGGTCCCCGCTCGAAAAAGCTGTATTTTTCTTCGGTAGATTCCGGTAAAATGAAAATTTTCGAAATCAACGCTTCAAACGGCAGATGGGAAGCTCTCACGGGTGGTTTTTACGACTACGGGCGCAGGGCGCTCGGTATGCTGAAAGACGGAAAAAGCATAGTCGTTTCCCGCGAGAGTTACAACGAGCCGCCCGAACTCTTCACGATGGACCTTTCCAGCGGCAATATGCTGAAACAGCTTACACATTTCAACGACAGCGTGATGAAAGACATTGACAAAGCAAAAATCGAAGAAACATGGATAGAAAGTAAGGACTCGGGCATGGTGCATTGCTGGATAATCAAACCGCCTGACTTTGACCCAAGTAAAAAGTATCCGCTTATTACATACTGCCAAGGCGGTCCTCAGCAGGCAATAAGCCAGTATTTTTCAACCGGATGGAGCTTTCTGACGATGGCTTCCCAAGGCTACGTCGTTTTAGCGCCTAACAGAAGAGGTGTACCCGGTTTCGGACAGGATTGGGTGGACGCAATTTCAAAAGATTACAGCGGTAAAGCTATGACGGATATTCTTTCCGCTGTTGAAGAGCTTTCTTCAGAGCCGTACATTGATAAAGATCACATCGGAGCCGTTGGCGCAAGCGCCGGCGGATATGCCGTTTTCTGGCTTGCCGGCAACCACCGGGGACTTTTCAAAGCATTTATTTCGCACTGCGGAATGTTTAACATGGTGAGCAAGTACGGCTCCACCGAAGAACTCTGGTTTCCCAACTGGGACATCGGCGGTCCTTACTGGCAGCCGGGCATGGAGCGGAATTATGAAAAGCACTCTCCTCACGAATATGTTAACAACTGGGATACACCTATTTTGATTATCACAGGGGAGAAAGACTTCCGTGTGCCTTATACTCAAAGTCTCGAAGCCTTTACTGCGGCTCAGGTAAAAGGCGTTCCCTCCCGGCTTCTTATTTATCCCGAAGAAAATCACTGGGTTATTCACCCTCAGGAAAAACTGCTGTGGTACAGAGAATTCTTCCGCTTTTTGGATTTGTATCTGAAATAAATTTTGGTACTTTGATTATTTGATGCGGCTGCTTCTTTTTCTGCAGTCATTTCTTTTACTTACAATAATTTCTTATTTTTGTTTTTTTCATGTTAAATTATTAATGAAAATATATGAAAATTGCATCATTGTCCAAACTGGCAATAAAAGACGCTGAGTTTTACGCTTATCACGGTGTGAAAGCCGAAGAGCAGAACCTCGGCGGAAAGTATCAGGTTGACCTCGAGCTTTACTACGACTCAAGAAAAGCAATCATAAACGACGACGTTAAAGACGCTTTGAATTATGAAGAAGCAATGTTTTGCATCGAAGAAGCTATTGCAGGCGAAAACTACAATCTGATTGAAACAATAGCTAACGAAATTTTAAATATGGCTATGGAGCGATTTCCACATCTCGTGAAAGCCAATGTGCGCGTCAGAAAAATGAACGCTCCTATCCGCCGCGTCGTTAAATACGTAGAAGCCGAGCAGTCAATGGAACGCAAACCCGACTAATGAGACATACACGCAATATTAAAATAAATGTTCTGCTTTCTTTCGGCTCCAATCTTGGGGATAGAAGAAAAAACATCGAAAAGGCTCTTGAAATACTTTTGCATGAAGGAGCGGGAAGACTGATAGATATATCGAAGTTTTACGAAACAGAACCCGTAGGTTTCCTTGAGCAGCCTTGGTTTCTCAATGCAGCCGCTTTACTGGAAACGGAACTATCTCTTTCGGAGTTTTACAGGGTATGCAAACAAACAGAAATACAAATTGGCAGAAAGGAGCGCCCCCGATGGCACGAGCGGGAAATTGACATTGACATTCTGCTTTTCGGCAGTGAAATAATAAAAAGCGAAATGCTGACAGTGCCGCATCCCAGGATGCACGAAAGGCGTTTTGTTCTCGAGCCTGCAGCCGAAATTGCACATGATGCCATTCACCCCGTTTTAAATCTTTCCGTTAAAACTCTCTTTGAACTCTGCCGTGACGAAGCTGAAGTTCTTCCGGAATAATATTTTTAAAACGCTGCTTATGAAATTACGGCAAAGGATGTTATATTTATCAACTGTTTATATTTAACTCCACGTTTCAGATGTCCAACATCTGGCAGATGTTGGACATCTTTTTTCTTCCATACTGTGCATCAGAGTGGATTATGGGGTGTGTTCCTCATCAGTGAGATTCTGAAACAATACTGAAACAAGCTTTCGGCACAGGGAGAGAATGACAACCATGGTGCATCTCATTCCCAAACTCCGATTTGGGAATGTACTTTTCTTTCAAAACTCTGTTTTGGATTAACTCTCAAATAATCACCCCTTTGTGTGTTTACCTTAATCATGGATGTTTCATCTGTTTATATTTTGTATTTACCATTTAAAATCCGCATCTCTGTCATGCTGAACTTGTTGCAAAAACTCAAGAAAAGCAGAATAAACTATATTTAAAATTTAGATATTCAGCTATTAAATAAACAGAAATAAAAATTTAATAACTAAAAAATTAATAATATTCATTTTCTTTTTATATAAAACAAAGAAAATTAATAATCAAAAAATATGAAACTATATCAAAACAATATAAAAAGCAATCAAAAAGCAACGGAGACCGATTAAAAGGCTACGGAGACCGATTTTAAAGCAACGGAGACCGATTAAAAGGCTATGGAGACCGATTGAAAGGCTACGGAGACCGAATGAAGCGTATTTATTAATAAAAGTGCATCTAAAAATATTTACAAAACGTTATTTTCATGTATCAAAACGTTTCCCTGTTAATTCTTCTCTTTTCAATTGACCTTCAAAACGTTTCAAATATATTTCTAAGTCTTTATATATAAAATAAAATATGTCAAATAAAGAAAAACATCCTTTCATTCATCATTTATTCATTAAAAATAAATGAAAAAAACGCACAAAATTATTTTTCATGCGTTAAAATTGTAATAAAAGTATTAAATATTTCAGTTTTAAATATTAATAATAAAACTTATTCATACAAGCTAAATAACCCAAAAAGTACAATCCTTTATATGAATAAATATTAATACCATTTATAAAAATTTATATTTAATTTGCACTAACAATATTGTTGTATTTTGAATAAACTTAATAAAAACAATAGATTTATTTACTTAATATTCGGGAGGAACAATGTTAAAGTATTCATCTCTTTTAATTATTCTCTTATTTGCCTTATTAAATTCCGCTTTTTCCACAACTTACAACGTTTACAACACAAGCAGCGATGATCAAACGCAATATTCACTTCCCTGGGCAATTGCTCAGGCAGGCGACGGAGATATAATAAACATACGCACATCCGGCACTTTGACTTTAAGCGATTATTTATTCATTGAAGACGATATTACAATCAACGGTCCGGGCGCAAATCTCTTTTATATTGACTGCGACGGTTATTCATTGATTTTAGTAGATTTATTATCCCAAGGGGATATTGATGTTGATGTTAGTATTTCAGGAGTAACAATCACAAACGGTGAGGGAAATGGCTTAGAAGAAACATTAGGCGGA
>CAZOBD010000167.1:0-3036 GCA_964577665.1 uncultured Hyphomicrobiales bacterium | reverse complement strand
GAGGCGGCGGTATTGTATGTATAGGAGATTTAACAATAACCGACTGCACAGTAAATTACTGCGAGGCAAATATGGGCGGCGGCATAGCCGTAATTGCCGGTGAACTGACCATGACAGGCTGCACTATAGAAAATAATGAAACTTATTCCGGAGATTCCGGCGGCGGCATATATTTGCTGGGCGCCGACGCCGTTATTAAAAACAGCACCATATATGGCAATAGTGATGATAACGGTCACGGCGGCGGCATTTATGCAGGCTGTATTGATCAGGAACTTGGACCGTTTAATGGAGATCAAGAGGGAACTATTTGTTCAGATGTAAAAATCTATAACTCAACAGTCGTTGGAAACAATTCAGATTATGGCGGCGGCATTTACGTGGATGATTTAGAACTTTCTAACAGTAGCTGCACTCTTACTAATACTATTGTTGCCGGCAATACTGCTGATAATACAGGAGATGATCTCGGCGGTTTTGCGGGCTTGAATAATCCCTACACTACCGAGGGCTATAACATAATAGGAAATAATGAAACAGTTACTTCTGAGTTTCCTGCGGGAAGTCCTAATGGAAATAATGACTGGGTCGGCACTTCCGCTTCTCCGCTTGACCCCAGCTTAGAAAACAGCCTGGCATGGAACGGCGGATTCACTCAGACAGTTGCTACAAGCAGCGAAAACAGCCTTCCCGTAAACAAAATACCTTCCCCTTACAACAGTTCCCCTTCTACTGACCAGCGCGGCATCCTGCGCTCAGACAACGGTACACATTATGATATAGGCGCTTTTGAATACGGCGACGACGGCGACAATAAAAGCAAAAACAATGCAGAAGACAACGCACCCAACAGAGGCGACGGCAATTATGACGGATTTATTGACTCCGAGCAGCCACACGTAGCTACATACAGATCAGGCATCGGCTATGTAACCGTAGAATGTACCAACAACGGCAGCGTTCAGCTTCACAATGTAGATGAATTTACCGACTTTCCGGGAGGTGTGCATAATCTGCCTTTCAACCTGACTTTTTTCCAGATCATCGGGGTGTCTGAGGCAACTATTAAGCTGATTTATCACGATATTGCAATTCCAAATGATATGTATCTGGTTAAATATAATTACCTGACAGGACCAAACGGACAGTGGATAATAAACATACCTTATACTAAAACATACGATCAGGGTCGCCAGTTAACTATTTTAGAATATACCGTTTATGACAACGGTGCAGGCGACATTGACAATATTCCGGGTGTTATCACAGATCCGGCTGGGGGAGCAGGTGCTTTATATATCATTCCTCTCTTTGAGCCTTGGCATTTTGCCGTGCTTGCAGTTCTGGCTATTGTTTTTGGAATAGTATTTATTAAGAGAATTCACGCTTTCAGCCTGTAAATGTCAGGAAGATTTCTGCCGGCTTCGGCGTAGTCCATACCATAACCTACAATGAAGTCGGGAGGTATTTCCATGCCGGTATATTTTACGGGCACTCTTGATTTAAGCTTTGCAGGTTTAACTAAAAGTGAAACTGTTTCGAGAGAGTTTATTCTCTGTTCGGTAAGTTTTTCTATTAGTGATTGAAGTGTCAATCCGGTGTCAACTATATCTTCGATTATAATAATATCTTTGCCTGACAGGTTCTCGCTCAATTCGGATAAATGAACAGTGCCGGAACTTTCAATATTTCTGCCGTAACTCTTTGCGGCTATTGTATCAATTTCACAGTCAACACTTATTTTTTTTAGAAGATCCGCAGCAAAAAATACAGATCCTTTTAACACTATTAGAAACAGCGGTTTTCTGTCCGCATAGTCTTTGTTTATTCTAGATGCAATATCGTTTATAATTTTCAGTATATCTTCGCTGGCGATAAATTTCTTGAAAACTCTGTCAAGTACTGTTATTTCAGAGGGATTTTCTTCATTAAAAATAACTTCTTTTCTCATTTTGCAATAGGTTTAATTTCAAAAATAAAGGGCCAATATTTACCGGTAACAAAAATTCTGTTATTCTCTGCTTCATAAGCAATGCCGTTTAGCACGTCGGGAGTGTCTGTGGGTTTGAGATATTTGTAAAGAGGGGAGATGTCTATTCTGCCGAGAACTCTGCCGCTCTCGGGTTCAATCCTGAATATATGGTCTTTCTGCCAGACATTAGCCCAAATTTCACCATTGACGTACTCCAGTTCGTTCAGATAATCCAAGGGATAGTTTTGAAACATAATTTCAAGGCGGCGAATTTCGGAAAAACCGTCGGGGTCTATAAATTTTAATATATTGCTTCCGGTGCTCATTATAAGCTGTTCGCCGTCGTTGGTGATGCCCCATCCTTCGCCGTCATAATTGTAAGAAGTCAGCATTTCAAAGCTTTCTTTTTCCCACACGAAGCAAGTGCCTGAGCGCCATGTAAGCTGAAAAATCCTGTTTCCGAAAACGGTTAATCCCTCGCCGAAATGAAGTCCGGGTATCTGCTGTTTTTTAAGAACTTTACCCGTTTCAAGCTCGCACTTTTTTATCGCAGAGGAGCCGACCATGCCCGTGCTTTCATAGATACATCTGTCAACATATTCCAGCCCCTGAGTGAATGAGCTTCTAAGATGTGGATATGTTTTAATTACTTCGACGGCGAAATCTCCGGGTGGAAGTGAGAATGAGGGATTAACATTCTTTTTTTCGGGCAGAGTTATTTTAAATTCCGGCTTATTTTCAGTTTTTTTTGACACTTCGGAAGATTTACCGTTTTCGCTTCCTCCGTTGCGGCATCCCTGAAAAAAAAATACGGCAGAAAGAAATATAACTAATAAATAACTAATTCTCATTTGTTTCCTTTGTTTATATTTACTCCTCTATTCTTAAAAAATCTTGTCATTCCGCACTTGTTGCGGAATCTCACGTATGAGAAACACAGCAGCAATTTCATCTGTTAATTTTTCACAACCGTTTCAGATGTCCAACATCTGCCAGATGTCGGACATCTTTTTCCTTCTGTTTCGTCATTGCGAGGAGCGAAGAGACGAAGCAATCTCCAGCCA
>CAZOBD010000166.1:0-8835 GCA_964577665.1 uncultured Hyphomicrobiales bacterium | reverse complement strand
TTATTTCATACTCTTTTTTGTTCAATTCAAAAGATGCCAATTTCTCTAAATTCTCAGGTTTCATGTCCCAAATGCATAAAGAATCTGATTTATCCGGATCTCCTGCTCTGACAACTTTGATTTTGAATTCATTTTTATCCAAAGTGTCTTTAGTATATCCTATTGCCCTATAATTGCCTCCATTTATGAGTTCTGCTCTTTTGAGATTTCCCTCTTCAAAAAAGACTCTATGGTTCTCCCTATTATAGCATACTGTGAATGCAAGAATCTTCTGAGTGCTTGTATCTGGTTGAAAAATCCACTCTGCCGCTCTTTGATATTCTTTATCATAATGATATATTGATTGAATAGTATTGGCTTTATATTCTTGTTGGTCCTTTACACTACCTCTTATTCTTACATATGCTATTTTTTTGTAGTGGTTTAAAAAATAGGTTCCTTTCTGAGTATTTGCTTGCCCATTCACTTTAACTAAGCTCACAGGCATTCTATATTCTTCTCTATATCCAATACTGTTTATTGTATAATCTGCATTCTGGACTGGTCCATTATTTAGAATAAGATCTGTATTTGTATATGAGCTATCTCCTTTTCCAACGGTTGCTTTGGTAATCATTACTGCGTATAATGTAGTATCCTTATATTCGTATTTCTCATCTCTGAAATTTCCAACAACCCTTCCAATCCTTACATCTACTGAATCTACTCCATATACTTCAACATAATTTAGAGGATCTCCATTCATTATCACATATCCTAATCTAAGTGTATTTGTGGGAAATTCTATCTCATCTCCTTGTTTGATTAGAGTACCCCCATAATTTTTTTCTATTCTTATGTTTACATCTTCTCCCTCTATCTTAACATTACATATCCAATCTTGCTGAGTTGGAGCCTCTTTTGAGTTGTTAAGCCACATTCTGGGAGCTTTCCCATCTACCAGCACCATTTCTCTTATTTTTGAGAGTGGATCAACTGCCCTCATTTTTATTGATGTTTTTCCATCTCCATCCTGTTCAAGTCCATAAGCATAAAATTTGATTGATTCCTTATCTGCGAGTTCTCCAAAAAGGCTTATTGTCATCCATTGTTTATAGTCTATAATTTTCTTTTCATATTTAACATACTCAAGATAAATCTCACCTGTCTGTTCAACTATGCCTTTGATAGATATTTTTGCATTTTTATTTAAGGAAAAAGTAGTATCAAAAGGTCCTTGGGCGATTCTATTATCCTCAAAATTTGAAGAAAATGATTGGTTAGATATTATTGAAAATAGAGAAAGCAAGATTATTACACGATGATATTGAGAATAATTCAAAGCCATTACAAATTCTTTTTTTTGCATCTGCATAAACCTAAACCTCTCACATTATTTGATTTATATTGCTTAATCTTTAATAAATAAATGAGCTTCTGAACCGTAACGTAAGATATATACACCTGCCGGTAAGCCAGAAACATTAACACTGAAACTTCTTAAATCGTTTTCAATATGACTTGATAAAAGGACACATTCTCCTAAGATATTGTATATGCTTATATCTTTTGGTGTATATGGATATTCTATGTCTAAGTTCTTATAACATATATTGAGCTGTTCTATTACTGGATTTGGTGAAATAGTTAGAGTATTCTTTTTAATCTCTTTTATAGAGCTTGGAGTTTGTTTTTCTCTTGCTCCCCAATTCATATATGTGTAATCCTCTGGTATTCCTATTTGTATGTTTAGGGTGTCCAGGGCTGTGAGGTGTATCCTTACATCTTTGTAGTGTATATTTGGTTTCCATACATAAGTTGGTTCTGGGTAAGGAGGACCACGCGGACCAAACCAAACCCCGCCTCTTGAAATTTTGAATGTAGTGTCAGGATGAGCATATCTCATTGAATTCTGTTCCATATTGACACCAAGAAAACTAATTGAAAAATATAAACTGTCACTAACTGAAAATGAAAAACGTACTGGCTTATTGTAAATAACATAAGCTTTCATATCATACCAATCATAAGTGGATTTTTTCAACTTAATTCTATCCCATGCTATTGCTTTTTTATATCCTTCATCAGAGTAATTCTTAAACCAAGAATGAACATGCCCTTCTCTTTCTGCAAATAAAAATTTTATTGTCTCAGGAGCCAATGTCTGACCAATTGAATTCATCAACCTCATTTTCCCTTCTCTACCGTATTTTTCATACATCTTTACACTGTGAGGAAAAAGTGTATCCTCACCAGTATAATAATTTTTCTCATAACTTGGAAGTATAGATGCCATGACAAACACATAGTTTGCCTCACTATCTGGAGTGCTAAAAACAGCATAATGCTCTTTTCCAACAGTGAATATTGTATCTCCAACAATCATCACACTATCTAATTTGAGGAATTCTACTCCTACTGGATTATATCCATCATTTCCCTGAGTTTTGGGAAATATCTCTATTTTTGCTCTATATTCATTAGATGCAGAACTATCCATCTCTCCATCTACATATCTCTTAACATTCTCTCCATCTTTAATTACAATCCTATCTTTATCTTTTCTAAAAGTAATGCTCTTATTTTGTTTATCTAATTCTGCATCCCACTTATTGAGCTTCTCATTATCAAAATCTCCACTTATGGGAATCTTATTTTCTTCTCCTTCATAGAATCTATACTCTTGTTTATATGAAAAAGTATCAAGTCTAAATTTATTTCTCAGTGCATCATAATCAGAGGTCTTTAGCGTAAAAGAACCGGTTTTCCATGTGTTTATGCCGATTGGGCTCTTTATACTGTTCGCAGTGTCGAAATATACTTTGATACCGCTCTGGCAAAAAAGAAAGGACGAGCTGGATAATGCAAGCGTAATAACAAGAAATATTATATTAAATAGAGATTTAATAAATGAAAGAGGGGAGAAAGTGGAGGGCGGCGGCTTTGCGAGGCATGTCTTCACTTTCTTAGCTTCGTAATCAATAGACTTGAAACTTTTATAAGCAGAAAAACCCGCAAGGGACAATTTCTTTAAATCTCCGGGACAATCTTCAGAAAACCAAGAGAACTGAAAAAATCTTTTAGCTGCAAGCCTTATTCGTTTCGAATAAGTGCGGTTGTTCGGCTGGGACAGCGGATTGTAATGAACGGAATTGGAATAAGAACCTCCTGCAAGCATATCAGCACTTTCTTTTATTAAACTGTCTTTTTACTTAATAAATTAATAAAAAACTGTTTAATATGCAAAAAAAAATGATATATGAATAAATTTATTCTTCCGATGACTTGCGTGTCATCGGATGAATTTGCCTCATTTCTGGTAGGGAACACGCATGCGTGTTCCTTACTTTCCTGTTTCCCTCTATTTGAACTTGTAAGAAATCCTTACAAGTTGAATCTTCGGATAGCTCGTCTTCATCATAAATATTTTTTAAATGGATAGTTATATTTTGTGAAGTTGTTTGAAACAGCTCTGCAATCATTTTTTGGGTAAGCCACACTGTTTCGTTTTCAAGACGGACATCAAGCTTTGTCTTGCCGTCTTCAGTCTGATATATTATTATTTGGCTTTTATTTTCCATATTTACACCTTCAGTCCCGACGCCAACGGGGATTTCTCAGCCTGCGCAAAGCATCTCAAAAAGCAGGGCTATTCTACTCAGGTAACTATGGACAAAGAAGTTAAAGTTTTCGGCTTGTCAGAGCAAGCTAATGCTGATCGTTTAATTTATCATTACGGCTCAATCTTGAAGTATAATTTCACTGAAGGTTGCTGGTTTATTTGGAACGGAAAAGTATGGCAGACAGACGAGAAAGCTTTTATATTTGAGTTATGTAAGAAAACAGTTAAAATAATTAAGACTGAAGCTCATGCTCTTGATAAAAGTAAGGAAGAGGACTATCTAAATTTTTATAGAAAATGCCTAAAACACAGCGCATATACAAACATAGCAGAGATAGCAAAATCGGAACCACAGGTAGCAGCATTGCAAAATTATTTTGATGGAAACCCAAACCAGTTAAACCTGCAAAATGGTACATTCGATTTGAAAGAAATGAAGTTTAAGGCACATGATCCCTTAAATATGATTACAAAAATCGTTGATTATTCCTACCAACCGAATGCAGAATGCCCTGCATGGAATATGTTTTTGTCAGAAATATTTCTTGATAACCACGAACTGATTCGATTCATTCAAAAGCTTGTCGGCTACTCATTAACTGGAAACACCGACTTGCAGCGTGTTATTTTCTGTTACGGAAGCGGAGCAAATGGCAAGTCTGTTTTCTTTGCTGTCATGGCGATGCTTTTAGGCGACTATTATCAAAAGGCTCCCCTTGAACTAATAATTCATAGCGGACATGGTAATTCAGTTTCAAATGATGTTGCCCGGCTGGCAGGAGCGAGAGTAGCCGTCTTGCAAGAAATACCTGAAGGAAAAAGAATCAACGAAAGCAAATTGAAAGACCTCAGCGGTGGAGACAGAATTACTGCCAGATTCTTATTCAAAGATTATTTTGAATTTACTCCGCAATGCAAAATTTGGTTCTACGGTAACCACAAGCCTAAAATTAACGGTACGGATGAAGGTATATGGCGACGGATAATAATGATACCTTTTGTTTATACCGTGCCGGAAGAAAAGCGGCGACCAATGAGTGATATGCTTTTTGATTTTATGAAAGAGCTGCCAGGTATATTCAATTGGGCTTTAGCCGGATTGGTGGATTATTACGAGAACGGTTTATCAGTTCCGACAGTGGTAAATCAGGCAATGACGGGTTACCGGAATGAGCAGGATATTTTAAAGAGCTTCTTGGACGATAGCGCAGTTTGTGATGAAGGATTAAAAATTAAACAAAAATCCTTGTATGAATCTTATTGCAGATGGAGTGAACAATTTGGCGATAAACCAATGTCTGCACGGCGGTTTTCCGATAAGATGAAAGAAAAAGGCTTTGAAAACCAACGTGGCAGCGGCGGCGCTTATGAATGGATAGGAGTTGATATAACTCCACATGGTGAAGAAGTGAAGTAAGTGAAGCAATTTTTAATTAATAGCGAAAAATTTTTTCATTTAATAGGAATTCACTTCACTTCCTTCACTCACATAAATGTTATAGTGATCCAGGTACATGAAATCGACTGAAAAAGATATGATAATTTATCTGAAATCAGAATGCTCCAAACTTATAATGCTGAAAAAAGAATGGCGGCTTTTCGAGCAGAATACGGATATATGGTTATAATCCAAGTGCGTTCAGATAAAAAACAATGAAAATTCAATATAAAATCAATATTTATCCAAAAAGAAATAAAATATATCAATAATAATTAAATAATTTCAAATTTCTTTCATAACTAATTCATTTATTCATAAAAAAAAAGGATTTACAATGGGACAGAATTACGAATTTCAGAAACTTCCAGAGCTTTACGGCGTAGATTTACGGATAATTCGAACCGAACTCGGGCTTACTCAAAAGCAGATGGGAGAAATATTAGGGCGCTCTTACTATTGGGTCTGGGAGTGTGAGGATAAATATTACAATGGGCTTAAACCGCTTAAGCTCATTCATGTAAAAATACTAAAAGATAAAATCGCCCCTGATTTGTGGGTTTCCATATTGGATAAAATCGAAGAGGTAAGAGAAGAAGAAAGCATCGAATACCTTCAAAATCGTGTCAATACATGTTATAGAGTAAGGGGGTAAAAAGGGAATCGGCAAAAGCCAATTCCTTACCTTTAAAAGTGAAAATTAAATCCAGTTTTACTTACTTTATGATGATATTTATTGTCATGCTGCAAACAACAAAGCAAAGCTTATACAGCATGAATCTAAATCTTATATAATCAATATGTTTAATTATTTAACAGGTGATATTTATGGAAATATTTAATGAAAAGAGTAATATCAGCAGCAGAGAAATAGCCCTTCTTACCGGAAAATCGCATGAACAGGTGTTAAAAGATTGTGATAACCTTAACATAGTCGATGCTGAAAAACACATCATCCATAATATAGAGTCAATATTGTTCTGTTAGCCAATATGGATCTTACAGCCAAAATTAACTTGAGCAAAGAAAAACGCAGCTCCCGCATCAGCTTTCGGAAGTTGTAAGCTGCACATGACAGTAATAAATTCATTTCGTCGCCGAGTACCCCTTTCAGGTAATTTCGTGCCATCCTGCAATCACTTTTTAGGTGGCCGATGACTGCTTCCACCGAGGCGCGCCGTCGGAAACGCTGTTTCCACTGCCATTTGCTGTAACCTTGCTCCCGCTTCTTGTGTACTCTTAATATCTCTGTTTCGCCGATTCTTTTTTTGCCACTGAATCCATCATCTACAATCGCTGCATTTGGTTGTTTGTTTAATATTTCGTAATATTGTTCCAATGTTTTTTCCAATGTGTTGCCGTCATAAGGATTACCCTGAAAATTTTCTGCCGCTACTATCACGCCGCTGTTCTTTGATATTAATACATTTACCTTGCTGCCGAACTCATACTTCTTATGCTCTTTGCCCTTGGCTATGCAGCTGACTTCCGGCTCGTGCAGGCTGTAAATCTTGTTCTTGTCATAAATCTTCTGATCAAGTATTGCATGGCATAAGTCTATCTTTTCGCGATACATCTCCAATGCTTCCTCACTCAGCTTCCGCTCAATATCTCTCAGCAGTCTGCCGGCTCTTGCTTTCAGCTTACGCGCCGCGCTCTCTCCTTCCTTTTTGCGCTTTACAGTTTTCCTGTAACGAGTCAGCCACAGCAGTTTCGGAACCGTATCGCGGTAACTCTGTCTCAGCTCTAGCCCTTCTTTGTCCCGCACGCTCCAGCAAAAACGAAAGATTTTGATATGCAGCTTGGTATCTGTCGGATAAGTTATATTCTTTTCCTGCACTGTTGTATCGGAAATCACTTCCTCCTCCAAAGCCTTCCGGCCGTGCAGTTTAGCTGAGACTTCCAGAATCTTTCTGGCTCCAATTTTTCCAATACGCCTCCGGAAATATGTCATCTCGGACGGATTACACGGCAACTCCCACTGAAACTCACTCTCTCCGCAGAAATACTGCCAGTACGGATTTTCCACCCACCTTGCCAGCAGCTGCTCGTCTGAGACATCAAACATCTGCTTCAAAATAAGCAGTCCCGTCATCAAATGTACCGGCTTGCCGGGACGGCCTGTGTGGCTGTACAAAGCTGTAAACTCCTTTTCAAACTCCATCCAGGGAATCTTATGACTTAGTTGATACAAAGGATTCTTCGGATTTAAAGTCTCCTGTAATCCAGAATATAGAAAATTCTGCTGCTGTTGATTCTTGCCGTAGCCTTTCATGATAGTCCACTGTTTTATTTGCAAGGTTTATTGCAAAAATACTGCTTTTCTTGCAAATAAAAAAGCTGTTATCCGGCATTACCGCATTTATTTATCAACAACTTACCCACTTTTTCAGGATTGACTAACATAGCTTACAGAGCAATGGGATACCCGGAAATTTCATCAATGATATATTATGAAGATGACAATACGAACACGCCATTACCTGAGTATGTATTGACAAAAGTTCAGTATTTTGATCTGGTAACAGGTTATGATAGTAAGCTGTTTGTAGAAATACTTATCAGAATTCAACTGCTTGAAAATCGACTGGAAGCTCATAAAATTCTCGACGAACTTCATGAAATGGCACAATCCAATGGTGAAGTCAAAAAAGAAACCATTATTAAAATCTTATCCCAGGATTGCAATCCCCAACAAAGATTACGCTTCGTAAATGCCGCAAAAATTATTCAGAAAGAGGAGAACGAAAAGGAAAAATTAATGAGCAATTAGGCACGGTTCATTTTGTAACCAAAATAAATATTACCATGCCGGAAATGTAAGAAAGAATAAAACTATCAAATGGGCAGTTCTATCTTTTAATACGTTTCCGGCTGGTGTTATGGTGTTTTTATACTATTAATTATTCTAAATATCACTACAGCAGGTTTTAAAGAATTTAAAAACCGACCAAAGTAATTTTAAAATAAGGATTACTTAAACTCTATTATATTTAATATATTATCATATTCTTTATCATGCTCAATTCGCCGCCATAACTCATTAAAAGCCTTGTCAAATTCCTTTTTATCATACCTCAGACCGACAAACTCATATTCATCATTTAGCTTCACATCTATTAAACTGGAAGCTATTCCAAAATATTCCCTGATGTAGCTATTAATTAAGCTTTCGTAATTCTCAGGAATATCCCTTTTCAAAGTATTTAAAAAAACAAGAGTATTGTCATAATCCCTTGCATTCTTGGCAAATTCATAGAATATGTGATTCTTTTCAAAAGCGTAGTTATACTTATTCCCTAAATCCATTCCTTTTAAGTATTCTTCATGAACAACTGTGATAATGTATAATCCGAACAAGGACATTCTATAAGATTTTTCTTTCAAATGAACAAGATGCAGCTTGTTTAATTTATGAATGGTAGAGATAAAATAGCTGATACATCTGGTGTTTCCGGTCTTATGAACTTTTAAATCGGGATAATACAATTGTTCAGCAACTTCTTCAGTATCGAAGAAACCACGTGCCATCTCAATTTGCTGAAATTCATTTTTGCCCTGCGTTTTCATATAATGAAGATAGACCATTATAGGAAAATGGTAAGAATACTCCCTGTGATAATGATCAGCAAATCCAAAGTCACTATCTAACCCGCATTATTCATAAACATTCAAAATCTAATTTAAGATAACAAAAATCTTGTATAAAATCGACAACTAATATTTTAATGTAAAATTAACCCATAACTTTTCCAAATAATACGTAACAGGAATGAAAAAAATGTACTGACAGACT
>CAZOBD010000165.1:0-8983 GCA_964577665.1 uncultured Hyphomicrobiales bacterium | reverse complement strand
GGGAGGGAGCAAGATCATTGAATTCCCTCCCTTTGGGGAGGGTTAGGGCGGGGCACCTTCCGAAGGTTTCAAACCTTCGGAAGGTTAAAGTAGGGAACAGGTATACTTGTTCCCTACAAAAAAAAAGATGAAAAATGTATTTTAAATTTAATAAGGATAAAACATGAAGAAAAAACAACAGAAACTGGAAAAAAGCGAAGATTCTTTGAAACAGCAGCTCGGAGGGGAAAAGCTGAAAGCCCTGCAGATTGCCATGGATCAGATAGACAAACAGCACGGCAAAGGTTCCATCATGCGCCTCAGCGACCAGCAGGTAATAAAAATTGACGCTATTCCGACAGGATGCCTGTCGCTGGATGCGGCTATAGGTATAGGCGGAGTGCCGCGCGGCAGAATTGTAGAGGTTTACGGTCCCGAATCTTCCGGTAAAACAACAATTTGCCTGCAGGTAATAGCCGAAGCTCAAAAAGCCGGCGGACTTGCCGCTTTCATCGATACGGAACATGCTCTTGATATTAATTATGCACAGCGTCTCGGCATCGATCTTAACAATCTTCTGCTGTCCCAGCCGGAATTCGGCGAGCAGGCTCTCGAAATTGTTGAAACCCTTGTTCGCAGCGGCGCTCTCGACGTAGTGGTTATTGACTCGGTTGCCGCCCTTACCCCCCGCGTAGAAATCGAGGGCGAGATGGGCGATTCCCAGATGGGTTCGCAGGCAAGGCTTATGTCTCAGGCTATGAGAAAGCTCAATGCGGCTATCGGCAGATCGAAAACCACTGTTATGTTTACCAATCAGCTACGCAGTAAAATCGGAGTTATTTACGGCAACCCGGAAACAACAACCGGCGGTAATGCCTTGAAATTTTATGCTTCGGTAAGAATCGATATCCGCCGCAAAGAAGTTATAAAAGACGGACAGGATATCATCGGCAACCGGGTTCGGGTAAAAATTATAAAAAATAAAGTTGCTCCACCCTTTAAGGAAGTCGAATTTGATATTATGTACAACGAAGGCATTTCAAAAATTGGCGATATGATAGACGTAGGCACCGAATTCGGCATTATTTCAAAAAGCGGCTCGTGGTACACTTATGCAGGAGAAAGAGTGCAGGGACGCGACGGATTGCGCAAACTGCTTGAAACAGATCCCAAACTGATGGAAGACTTGGAAAATAAAGTACGAGAAGCCATTACCCCTCAGGAAAAGAAAAAAAACGATAAAAATGAAGAAGAAACCGCTGAAGAAAGCAAGGAGGAATAATTAAGATAGTATCCATAAAAGCGGCGAAAAAGAAAGGGAAATGCTTTGTTAATCTGGAAAACGGCGAATTTTTTCTGATTAACATTGATATTGCAATGAAGTATTCCCTCCGTAAAGGTATAGACTTGTCTGATGAACTCTTGAAAAAAATTGAAACAGAGCAAAACCGGATGTCGGCAAAGCAGGCAGCTTTTAAATTTGCATCATACAAACCGCGTACATGCAAACAGGTGGAAGACAAGCTGAGAGAAAAATATGATTATGAGATAATCGAAGACACCATTGCATTTCTGGAGGAATTTGATCTGCTGGATGACAGAAAATATGCTGAAATGTTCATAAAAGATTTTATAGAACGCAAACCCTCCGGCAAGCCCCGCTTAAGACAAGAACTGTTCAGAAAGGGGGTTTCCTCGGTGATTGTCGAAGAGACTTTGGAAAAGCTGTTCCCGGAAGAAGAAAGCATCAATTTGGCAAGGCGGGCAGCAGAAAAGAAGTTACGGGCAGTTTCTTACAAGCCTTTGGAAAAACAAAAAAGCTCGCTTGTTTCATATTTACAGAGACAGGGCTTTTCTTATGAGGTGATAAAAGCAGTATTGGAGGAAAACTTTGAATCACCTTATTTCAAATGAACTGTATTCGTTTCCTGCCGGGCGGTAGTCAGCTTCGACTCGCTCTACACGGGACATTGAGGGACCCTCCTGCAGACGGCTTTTCAGTTTTTCCAGAGAACTTCTGTCCCCTTCTGCAACAACCTCCACCCTGCCGTCAAAAAGATTTTTAGCATATCCGGTCAGCCCGAGCGAAACTGCTTTCTTATAAACAAAATAGCGAAATCCTACACCCTGCACTCTGCCTGACACATAAAATATTCCTTTTTCCTTTTCGTTTCCTGCCTGCATATTTTTCCTTTATTATATATTTTACAATCACTTACTAATTTCAAACGAATCAGGAACAGATTATTTTACAATTACTCTGGGTAAGTTCTCAGGCAGCCGTGTAAGAAGTTCATAATTTACATAATTCGACATTTCGGAGAAAGAGGCAACAGTTATGTAATGCTTACCCTGTTTGCCGATGAAAACTACTTCGTCTCCTTTTCTGACATAAGGAATATTTGTAACATCTACAGTAACCATGTTCATGTTCACTGTACCGACAACCGGCGCTTTCCTGTTTCTTATCAAAACATGCCCGAGATTGCTCAGAGAACGCGAAAAACCGTGTGCATAGCCAACAGGTATTATGGCTAATTTTTCATTCTTATGAGACATATAACTGGTACCGTAACCGACGAATTCACCTGCCTTTACCTGCTTAATATTCATTATTTGGCTTTTCCATCTGATAACGCGTCGTAGCGGATCCTTTGTGAATTTATTGTCATCCGAAAGCAGATTGTACATTCTGGTTTCATAGCTGGGCCAGAAGCCGTACATTGCTATTCCCACCCGCACCATATCCATAATTGTGTCAGGGTAAGTCAATGTAGCCGCCGAGCTTGCCGTGTGATAAAAATCAGGGGATATGCCCTTGTTTTCAAAAAAGGCGGACATCTTGTGAAAAAGGTCTTTCTGATTGTTAACTCTTACAAAATTTGTAATGCTTTCGGCACCGGCATAGTGGGTACATACGCCTTCAACAATAATATGCTCCTGATTTCTCAGGATAAAGTCAGCCAGCTTTTCAAGGTCATCTTCCTCAAAACCGTTCCGATGGAATCCTGTCTCGAATTCTAAATGTATATTTGCTTTTTTATTTGTTTTTTTTGCAGATTTAACTGTTTCTTCCAATCTCTCGAAATCGAAAACAAAGAAGGAGATTGCATTTTCAATTGCCCAGGCAAGGTCTTCATTGTCAATCATGCTCATTATCATAAGGCGGGAGGAAGGCTTTTTTACTGCATTAACTCTTTCCGCTTCCCATGCATCGGAAACAGCAAAATAATCAGCGCCGCATTCCTCGGCAAGAGGCACAAAAGTTTCTATGCCGTGTCCGTAGGCATTACCTTTCACTACGGAAACGAGCTGTGTCCCTTTCCCGATTCTTTTTCTGATGTATGATAAATTCTGCTTTAAAGCCGATTTTTTAAGCTCGATAACGCTCGTGTGGTTAACAGTGCGCTGCAATATTTAAGTCCCCGTTAATCTTTCAATACAAAACTCCTTTATCAGTTTTCATTGACTTGAAAAACGTCTTTTTATTATAAATTCATTTTTCTGAGTTGAAATACCATAAATCAGAACATTTAACAATTATATAATTCTCTAAAATAAAATAACTTATGAAGACAAACTTAATTTTTTTTCAAGAGATCCCGCCCCCTTCCCTCACTTACAAGAAATGGAAGGTTGGTATTATTGAAGCCCTATTATTTATAAAGGTATTTACTTCTCATTCCCAAACTCCGATTTGGGAATGTATTTTTCAAACGAAACTCCATTTCGCCGATAGTGAACAGAGTTTGGACAGGAAAATCATATTCTGTTCAATGTTACACTACATCACAACAAACATCTCCCTGTGCAAAATTTTACCTCTGCTTTTAATGACAGTGTAATATGCTCCCGTGGAAAAAGAGCCGTCGGGCTGTAGCTGTAAGGTGTTTTTGCCGCTTTTGAAATAAGCCCTGTATGACGCAGCTTTCTTACCGAAAGAATCGAATATCTCAATTTCAGCTTTTCCTTCTGATGGAAGGCTGAATGAAAAGTTGATATTTTCGCCTCTGGAAGCGGGATTGGGATATATCAAAAAATCTTCTTTTTGAGTTTCCGGCTCTGGGACAGAAACAAGTTCTTCGGAGTATTTTATTATCCATCTGCCCACGGTAACGCCGTAAATGCAGTCGGGGTGGACTATGCAGTAGTCTGAAGGATACATCGGGGTTATCTGGTCCGCAATCACACGGTCGTAATGCCATGTTTTGCCTCCGTCCAAAGTCATCCAAAGCCGCCACCATTCGCCCCATGCTATCCCGAAATTCTCATCATAGAACTGAATATTCTTTAAACCTAAAGTATTATTCCCCCCGCTTTTTAATGTATCAAGTTGTTCAATCCATGTCTCTCCGCTGTCAGTTGTTTTTAAAATAATGTCCTTGTATTTATACTGAGAAATATATTTGCTTCCAGCAACCCACCCGGTCATCTCATCAAGAAAATACATTCTATTTAATATTGAGGTTTCACTATCACAAATATATTTTTTATTCCACGTATTTCCAAAATCCGAAGAATGATAAAGATAATAAATTCTACTATCTAATTTTTCTAAAACCAGTAAATAAATCATATTTGAATTTATAACTTGAATATCAAAACCTACAGAAAGAATTTCATTTCCATCATTTACAGGCATTTTTTTTCTAAACCATGTACGAGCGCTGTCTTTTGTAATATACACCTCAATAAAAGTCTGCATCACTCCAACTTCTTCATTAAGGAAATCAGCTCTCATCAGATTATAACCATTTTCGGTTTCTATCTTATTGTGCTCCCATGTCAATCCGTCATCTCTCGATATCCAGTAATTACCCCACTCAGCCGTAGCGATGCAGAATTTGTCTGAAACATATACGCATCTTTCCATTCTCGGCAGGTAAGAACCGGTATTCGTCAGTACAGTATCCCATGAATGTCCTCCGTCGCTAGTTTTTATTATCCAGGGCCAGACAAGATTCATATTCATAAGCGCTATGCAGTTATTAGAATCCCTGCAGTCAATGTCAGAAAAATTGTTCGTCAAAGTGTATGGCGATTTATAAATAATATTCCATTTTGATTCCGAATAGGCAGTTTGTGGTAAAACAGATATTAATACAAATATAAAAATAATTATTTTCATTTTTTACTCCGTTATTTATGGAATAAATAAAAGGATAAGGGAAAAAATTAATCCCTTATCCTTCAAAATTATTGTTTTAATAAAATAAACTTTCCGGAGTAAATTGTTTTTGCATCTGAGGTTATTTTATAATAATAAATGCCTGAAGATTCGTTTTTTAAACTAAACGAGAATTCAAAGAAATATGTATCTTTATATATTTGACGTTTCTTTATTAAAATACCATAATTGTTAAAAATCTCAAAAATGAATCCACCGGTAATTTCAGATTTTAATTCTATTGTTGCCTTTCCATTGTTAGGATTTGGGTAAACTTTACAGTAATCATTATCAATGAAATCCTTTCCAAGAGAAATCCTGTTATCCGGCAGTAAACCACATACAAAGAAACAGACTTGCTCAGGTTCATCTTCACAATAAGCAGAATCAAGGTTTCCGCCGCCAAAATCAATTTTTGTTGACGTAGTATCAGGGCCATCAACACAAATTCGATACTGGCTCCAGCAGCATGAATCAGCTACTGTACAAGATAAATATCGAGATAGATCCTCATCTTTTTCCCAGCATTTATTAATCAATATTCTATAAACATCAATACATTTGCCTGGATCAGGTAGTGGATGTGCTCCATATTTCAGAAGCCAACTCATTATATATGCAAAAATCTCCTGGTCGGTTTTAGTACAAGTGGAATCGCAAGTATATGGAATTTCATCTATAATTTGATAATCATAGTACTGTGGAGTGCATCCTTGTGTCTCTCTGTAATTATATGCTACGCTCACAGAACATCCCGGACATCCATCAATATCTATTGAAACCGTATCACTTAGCCACTCACCCATATCACAGGGCATATCGCCGCAGCCGGTTGACATCAAACCGCATTCAACTGTTCCATCGGGGCATCCCGCTAAATCGCAATTTACTGGGGCCCCATCTCCAAACAATTCATCGTCTTGTACTGAATAACTGTCGGGAATTACATTTCCGTTTTCATCATAGCATATTTCTATAAAAGTTCTGCAGCAATACATATCAGAACATTTCACATATATGCTGTCATTTCCGTTTTCCTCATAATGAAAACAAGCCCCTTTAGTTGTTCTCAAATAGTTTGTACTGCAAGTATCCCAAAAATCTGTAAACGCCCAAGTTATGTCTTGACTTTTCTTAATTAAAAACTCTTTATAAATGGAATCTTTGTATTCTTCAAAGCAATCCGTGCATCCGTCTCCAATATCAATAAGAACCGGCTGCACATCATAATATATCGTATCAGGGTCAAGCGTATCATTTTCGCAGATAACAAGTCTGTCATAGTATTGAATAATAAAAGTACAAGTATCCGATGAATCACAGCTAAAAGATAAGTATTCAAGTGATTTATCTGTTATTGTGTCATATTGCGGACCAACCCATTCAGTAAAACAAGGATTTTCCGGGTCTCCAAATTCTGTTTCACACGGTTCGATAACCGGAAAATCATGCTGAGACCATAATTTTCCGAAAAATGCTAAAAAGAGAAAAAGAAAAATTACCCCCCCCCTTGATTAGAAATGATTGATTTATCATGGCATTGACCTCCCAAATATTTATGAAATTATTTGCTTGCAGTATTTTCACTCGCAAACTTTTATCCTCCGTTCAATTAAGCAGTAAAAAGTACCACTGCAATAATCTAAGAAATATTTTTAAAATAAGCAAGAAAAATATGAATAATTTTCAAAGTAATTTTAAATTTAAATTCATATATGCGAATAGGATAGAGGGGATGCCGGATTGATGTTAAAAAGATTCTGGTTTGATATAGTTATATTTTTTACAAACGGGGAAAACACTTCATAATCACCATTTGGGCAGGCTCAATGCTCTGCCCTTAAAACTTCTAAAATATGAAAAAACATTTTTACGGCGGGTTCTATTATTTCATCAGGAAAATCATAATCGGAATTGTGGAGCTGGGGGCTGTTTTCACCGGAACCTATTCCGAAAAAAGCGCCCTTGTATTTTTGCAGATACCAGCCGAAATCTTCCGACCACGGGAAAGGCTGTGTTTTGTAAATTTTCTCTAAGCCCGCTTTTGATGCAGCTTTTTCAATTGTTTTAAAGCACTCTCTGCTGTTTACCGTTGCAGGAAAAATCTCTACATATTCAATACTGCAATCCAGTCCGTAAGTTTCGGCAATACCGCATGCCATTTTTTCACAATAATCACTCATAGCTTTCATGTCTGCATTCTCATGCGTTCTGAGAGTTGCCATTAGGACAGCTTCCCCGGGAGTAGTGCCAAAAGCGACTTCTCCGATTTTTACATGGATAACGGTTATCAAAGCTGAATTGCTGAATGACGTGGACATAGAAGGCGCCGCATGAAGTCCGTGAATAATAGAAGCGGCTGCGGGCGCAGGGCTTCTGCCGTTTTCGGGATGGCCGGCGTGTGAAGTTTCGCCTTTCAATCTGATTATCATTCCGCGTGATGCAGAAGCAAAAATATCTTCTTTCAAAATCACGCTTCCCTTTTTAAAACCGGGTAGATTATGCAGTCCGAAAATATAATCCGGCTCTATTTCTTTGAATTCAGGGTCTTCTAATACGGCTTTTGCACCCTGCGCCGTCTCTTCTGCGGGTTGGAAAAGCAGAACAATCCTGCCTGAAAACTCTTTATTCAATTTTGAAATTTCCCCGCCGAATCCTATTAGTATCGTTGAGTGGCCGTCATGTCCGCATTTATGTGCAATTCCCGGATTTTTACTTATGTAATCGAAATCATTTGCCTCGGGAATAGGGAGAGCATCTATGTCGGCGCGGAACATAACCGTTTTTCCTTCGGACTTCCCCTCAAAAACCGCTGCCAGACCGTATCCGCCGAGGTTTCTGATAATTTTATCAGGCTTCAGCTTTTGCAGTTCTTCATAAAGCTTTTTCGAGGTTTTCTCTTCTCTGCCGGAAAGCTCGGGCATGGAGTGGAGTTCTTTCCTAAGGTTAGTCAGGTAATTTAAGTTCATTTAAAATATCCTTTATTCACTCTATCTCTATCTTTTCTCCTAAGAATTTAGGCTGCTTGTTGAATATCAGGTCAATAAATACTTTTACCCTTGCAAATATTTCCCGCATATTTGTCCAAAAATGCAGATAACCTTCGGGAGATTTTGCATTGTAACCTACGGCGTTAATATCTTTACAGGCAGCAAGAAATACAGCCCGGCGTGTGTGAAATTCCTGCGAAACAACCGTAAAGCTGTCCTGCCCGAATATTTCCCTGCACCTAACAATGGCGTCTAGTGTACGGAAGCCTGCATAATCCAGAAATACAACGCTGTCGGGAATGCCGTATTCTTCAAGGTATTTTTTCATCATAACAGGTTCGTTGTACTCGAGTGTAGCGTTGTCTCCGCTTAAAATCAGCACATCGACTTTATCCTCATAATACAGCTCTGCGGCTGCATTCATTCTTGCTTCAAAAAAAGGATTCTTCTTGCCGTCCTGCAAATAACGGCTCGTACCCAAAACTAATCCCGCTTTGTTTCTGGGAAGTTTTTCGATGCTGTCAAAAACGAGTTTTTTTGAAAAAACATCTATAATAACAGTAGAAATAATCAGTATAAAAACTATTACTATAATTGAATTAATCAAGATACCGGTTAATATTTTTGTCTTTTGTTTCATCTGTTTATTTTAAGCCCCGCCCTAACCCTCCCCAAAGGGAGGGAACTACATTCTTAATCTCCCTCCCCTTGGGGAGGGCCGGGGTGGGGTCTCTTCAGGTTTTTCATTTACATTACGATTTTTTAATTTTTTCGCATCTCATTCATCTGTTTATTTTTTTACTTTACCCTTTCAGATGTCCAACATCTGCCAGATGTTGGACATCTT
>CAZOBD010000164.1:0-9186 GCA_964577665.1 uncultured Hyphomicrobiales bacterium | reverse complement strand
GTGAAATGCGGCTCGGAGATGAAGATGTTTGTTAAGATGTAGGAGTAATATGTCCGACAGATGTCCGCAATCACAAAGATATCGGACATCTGAAGTGTAAAGTAAAAAAATAAATAGATAAAACTTTAAGTTGAATATTTGTCGATTTTGTGGTAAATTAATATATTTAAATACTCTATAAAACAAAAGAGCAATTTTTTAAATATATTATGATAAAACAAACAGACATCCTCGTTATCGGAACCGGACTTGCAGGAGCTATGGCGGCTATCTCGGCGGCAGACCGCGGCAGACAAGTAACAATAATAACCAAAACCGACGAACTGCTGAGCGGCAGCACTCCTTATGCTCAGGGAGGCATAATCTACAAAGGGCATGAAGATTCTCCCGAAAAACTCAAGGAAGACATTTTGAAAGCAGGCGCGGGGGTCTGCTGGGAAATCGCCGTAAACGAGCTTGTACAGCTCGGTCCCCGGCTTGTAAAGGAATGCCTTATCGACAGGATGAACGTCAGTTTTGACAAAGATGAACAGAACCAGCTTGATCTCACAGCAGAGGGCGCTCATTCCGAACCGAGGATAATCCATTCAAAAGACAATACGGGCTATTCCATTCATAAATCTGTTATAAAAGAACTTAAATCTCATAAAAACATAGAAATACTTACCGGACACACAGCCGTTGACCTGCTTACTTTTTCTCATAACTCCAAAGACCTGACTGATATTTATAAAAAGCCGACCTGCTTCGGTGCGTTTATTTTAAATAATGAAAGCGGAAAGGTTTTTCCTGTATATGCAGCCAAAACAATACTTGCTACAGGTGGTCTCGGGCAGATTTTCCGCCACACAACAAATCCGCCGGAATCCACCGGCGACGGCATAGCTCTGGCTTGGCGCGCAGGTGCGAGATGCTTTAATCTGCAGTATATACAGTTTCATCCGACAACATTTTACAACGAAAGAGACAACTTTCTTATCTCCGAATCTATGCGGGGCGAAGGCGCAAGACTAATTGATAAAAATGGCAGAGAGTTTATGAAGGACTTCCATGAACTCGGCTCGCTTGCTCCCCGCGATGTCGTTTCCAGAGGAATTCATCAAACTATGCTCGAAACTGATCATCCCTGCGTTTATCTCGATATATCACATAAAAATTCCGAATGGATAAAAAACCGCTTTCCTACTATTTACAATCATTGCAGGCAGGCAGGTGTTGACATTACTACGGACCATATTCCCGTTGTGCCTGCCGCACATTATTCCTGCGGCGGCGTCGGAGTAAGCCTTCGCGGCAGAACTTCCCTGCAGAGACTTTACGCCGTCGGCGAGGTTTCCTGTACCGGTGTGCATGGCGCAAACCGTCTGGCTTCAACTTCCCTGCTTGAAAGCGTTGTATGGGGCTATCTTGCAGGAGACGACTCAGCGGATTTTAATAATGACGATGATTATTTCCCTGATATTTACCCCTGGGAAGAGGAAGAAGAATACATCGACCCCGCTTTGATTGCTCAGGACTGGACTAATATAAAAAATACCATGTGGAACTATGTCGGTCTTGTGCGAACAAAGCAGAGAATGACAAGGGCAAGCACTATTCTTCGTCATTTGCAGGGAGAAGTAGAAGATTTTTATAAAAAAGCAAAAATGACCCGCCAGATTATTCAGCTCAGGAACGGCGTTCAAACATCTATCGCCCTTACTGCTGCTACTTTGGAGGCAAGAGTCAGCAAAGGAACTCATTATATTAGAGATTGAAATATGAACAAAAGACAGCAGTTTTCCGAGGTATTACAGAACAGTCAGATATTCAATGAATTAAATGAGGACGAAAATTATCAAATTGCTCTTTATTTTGAGAGAGCTGCATTCAATGAAGATGAATATGTTTTTACTGCAAATGAGGAAGGGAACGTACTTTACGTAGTGGAAACAGGAGAACTTCTTCTGGAGCTTTCAGGAAAGCCGGTTAAAACATTCCGCAAAGGCGATATCTTCGGCGAGGTGGCTATGATTAACGAAAGTCTCCGTACAGGCAGCATCAAAGCCCTTAAAGATTCCTCCCTGCTTTTTGTTAAAAGCATTGATCTCCTTGATGAATACAAAATTCCTTGCTCTACTATCCTCAAAATATATAAAAAACTCGCAAAGCTCGTTACTTCCTACCTTAGAAACGCAAAGCATACCACTACTAACGATTTAATCCTCGAAGGAGAGAATGAATTCGTCGAGTTCAAGGCATCTCTTCGCTGGAACAATTACACTAAAAAGTTTGATAAAAATGTAGAGAATGCCTGCTTGAAAACCATAGCAGCATTTGTAAACTCAAACGGCGGCACTCTGTTAATCGGCGTTACGGATAACGGAGAAATCTGCGGGGTTGAGCACGACCTCTTTGAAAATAATGATAAAATGCTCCTCCATCTTTCCAGCATTGTACGGGAAAGGCTTAGTTTCAACGTGATGAGCCTAATAAACTGCCAGATAGAAATGGTTAAGAGAAAAAAAGTGCTAAGAGTGGACTGCGAGCATTCCCCTACTCCGGTCTATTTCCGCTATAACAACGAAGAACATTTTTTTATACGTACAGGCCCCGCTACCGGGTCGCTGCCGGTCAGCCAAGTGTATGACTACATCAGATTTCATTTTTTTGAGATGTGATAACGGCAGGATATTTTTAACAAATGCAGTAACTGCCGCTCCGCTGCCTTGTCTCATATAAGGGCAATTGAGAAACTCGATTTCAGTATGATTAAATTTACTATCTGAACGAAAATTATAAAATAATCCGGTAGTTGTTGATGAAATGAAAATAATACGAGATGAAACAGCCATGATTTAGGGAAATCACACAAGTGGATGATTGTTTCAGCAAGATGTCGGACATCTAAGAATCAAAAATTGTCCTCTCTCAAGAGGGGATGCACAGTATGGAAGAAAAAGATGTCCAACATCTGATTCGGAAAGGAAAATGTTACGCCGGCTTAAAGTTTTATTAGAATACTAAAATGCCTGTAAAGAATAATGCACAGGCTTATATTTTGGAGTGGGAATATCTCTGTTATCGCTTTGTGCAGCTTTAATCCAAGCGTCTTTGGCTGTTAAAACTTCCCGAAGAGCATCGTTTGGCGTCTCACCAAAAGCGGAACAGTGCTTAAGATCAGGAATATCAGCGATATATCCTTCGTCTTCATCGCTATAAAAAATATTTATATGATAATCTTTCATTTTTCATCTCCAAGTGATAAGTTGTATAAGGAAAGTTTTACTTATCTGATGGCTTGATGCCGTCAGATGAGCGTAAGTTTTGCTGTATGATATGGTATTAAATTGGAATAGCTTTTAGCAGATTTCTGAGAGCATTGTTTACTTTTTCTGATGTATCAAATATTTTGTATAAATCAGGGTCTAATTGGATAATTCTCTCTTGCTGCTTTAAGATTTCAGCATATTTATTTGGTTTTGAATCGGAGAAGTCATACTCCGTACGCATATCATCGTTTTCTGCCGGTATGTTAGATGAATTCTTCATATTGTTTCCTTTCGGATTTTGTTGCTTTTCTTGCGTTGATAATTCTAATATTTTTGTTTCTTTCAGTAAACGATATAACTAACAATTTATTAGTTAAGGATAATCCTTGTATGATGTATCTGAACTCAGAATGAGAGTGGGAAGGATCATCTTTGATGCGGGCGTAATCGTCGTAAAAGACGGATTTGGCTTCTTCAAAGGTAATTCCATGCTTTTGTAGGTTTGTTTTAGCTTTATCACTGTTCCACTCAAAATGTATATACATGATTTTCCTCAAGTTTTTTTTCGCATGCTTCTAGTTTTACTTATCCGATGACTTGATGCCGTCAGATGAGCGTAAGTTTTACTGTTTTGTTGTAGAATCACTTTAGGTTGAATCGAAATTTGTTTATTTTCGATAAGTGTTGATTATGTCTAACATTTCTTTAACGGCGGAATGGATGCCCGTAAATACGGCACGTGAAATGATGGCGTGCCCGATACTGAATTCGTCTATTTCTTTGAAAGAACAGAGTGGTTTTATGTTGACATAGTTCAGTCCATGCCCTGCGGCGACTTTTAACTCGCTGAATTTAGCATACATAGCAGCTTCTTTTATCTTTTCGAGCTCTGCTTTTATTTCATCTTCGTCGAATAAATTTGCATAAGTGCCTGTGTGCATTTCCACCATGTCGGCGCCGCATAAGACGGCAGCGTCAATCTGCTCAATAGAAGGCTCGATGAAGAAGCTGACCTCTATACCTTTGTTGTGCATCCTTTCACATAGCTCTTTGAGCTTGTCAATGTCGTTTTTTAAGTCTAAACCGCCTTCAGTAGTGAGTTCCTGCCTTTTCTCCGGGACGATGGTAACGAGGTCGGGCTTGACATCGAGGGCGATTAAGATAATTTCTTCGACGGCAGCCATTTCGAGGTCCATTTTTGTCTGCACCAAGTCTCTGATCAGGCGTACATCTCTGTCCTGGATGTGTCTTCTGTCTTCCCTGAGATGACAAACGATGCCCGAAGCCCCTGCAAGCTCGGCATTTAGAGCGGCATGAACGGGATCCGGCTCGCTGCCGCCTCTTGACTGCCGCACGGTGGCGGCGTGATCGATATTTACGTTTAATGTAGTCATAGAATTCCCCTTAAATTTATAATTTAATTACTTTAACGGCTATATTATATGATAGCGGACCGTATTTAATCCAGTAGTCAAGCGTTCCAAGCGCATGGAAAGGTTTAATAAGCGCTCTTGTAAGCGGTTTTTTCAGTAAAATGCTCAGAACAGATTCAAGATTCATGGCAAGTACCTCAAGAAAGAGTCCCGATTTGAATATTTTTTCTATCCTGTATCCTTTGCGAAAGTCAGATTTGCTCAGCATGCGCCTCAAATCCTTTTCGGAATAGTGAAAGTGCTTTTGAAGATGCGCCGGATTGTATTGGGAAGGCGCCCTGCCCTCTTTTAAAATGCGCACGAGCTTGAAAACGCTTCCATAGAGCCGTGGGAGATACTTCCTGAAGTAATAACCGTAGTTATACGGGTCTAAAAATGTGAAAAGTCCCTTATGGGGCGTTGAAATTATGATTGTGCCGCCCTTTTTCAATATTCTGTACATCTCGCTGAGCGATTGAATCTTGTCCTGGGTATGCTCGAGAACGTCGTTTAATATTATGTAGTCGAAAAATTCATTTTGAAAATCCGTTTTTTCCAAAGGGGAGCATTTAAAAGTAATATGCGGATACCGCTTGGAGGCAGTTTCAATGCTTGCAGGGTCAACGTCCACCGCGAAAGTTTCTTCCGCCTTTTCTGCAAAAAAACGGGTGCCGTAACCGTGTGAACATCCTCCGTCGAGCAGTCTTTTCGCAGTTCCGTTAAGCCATTTATAAGACAGCTTCAGGCGTGTGTCAAGTCCGCCCTCGGGAAAATCTTCTTCCGGTGCATTCTGCCTGCTTTCGGAAGCATTATTTATTATTTTTTCTTCAGTCATTTATAATAATTGCCGATTTCAATCGAATATTATTTTTGTTATTGATTTCAAATTTACTTATTTTTCACGTAACAAAAAACTGAGGAATGAATTATGCCGACTTATGCTTATAAATGCAGCGACTGCGGAAATAAATACGAACAATTTTTTAAAGTGAAAGAAATAAAGGAAGAACTGCAATGTCCCTCCTGCGGCTCGTCTCAGGCAGAAAAGATGATAACAGCCGCAAATATCGGAACTTTTTCATCTTCATCAATGCCTGAAGCTCCTTCCTGCCAGACAGGTCAGTGCCAAGGCGGCATGTGCGGTTTGAATTAAAATTATGAAAAAAATAACGCTTCTTTTTGCAGCAATAATGATTTTCATGTGCCTCGTCTCATGTGATTTTATTGAAGGCATTTTCGGCACAGGCGGTGATGAAAAAAGCACAAGTAAAAAGGAATCAGCAAAGGAAGAACAACCCGCAGGCGAACCTGTTCAGGTGCTGAAATCCATAGAAGACCTAACCCTGAACGCCCGCCGGAAATGCAGTTTTATTACAAAAGAAGCTCTGAAAAATAAAATTGATTCACCGGATATAATTATCATAGATGTCCGCGAGCCTTATGAATATTTTGCCGGGAAAGTTCCCAATTCCATAAACATTCCCCGCGGCGTAATAGAATTTCAAATATATCTTAGATTTCCCGAAATAGAAAAAGACGATGAAATCATTCTTATCGACCGTCAGGGAAAACGCCGGGCCCCTCTTTCCGCAGAGCAGCTTATGCGTATAGGCTTTACAAACATTTTCGTGCTCGAAGGCGGCTGTGAAGGCAGTTTAAAAAAGAAAAGCCGCTCACCTGATGATAAAGATACTGTAAAAACTGAAACATCAGCACAATAATAATTACATAAGCATTAACTACTATGTAATTTTAATTGGAAATACAAGCAGTTATCTATGTCTCTATCTTGTCTATGACGGAGGCTATTCTCTTGTCGCGGCGCTGCATGGCAAGCTTTCGCAGGTCAACCACTTTATCCGCTTCATCTACTATCTCCACGCCTAACATAGTTTCCAAAACGTCTTCCATTGTAAGCAGACCTTCTACGCCGCCGTATTCATCGACAACCAAAAAAAGATGCTTGCGTTCGCGTAGAAAACGCTCCAGAGCCATGTCCAGCTCCGCATTTTCGGGAATAAACTCAACATCCCTTGCAAAATAGCGGAGTTTTTTATTGCTTTCTCCCGTCAGTGCGGCATGAAGCACATCCTTTGACATTACATAGCCGACTACTTTGTCATCCAGTGATTCACCTTCCCAAATAGGAAAACGTGAATACATCTGAAGCTCGGGCAAATCAATTATTTCTCTGACGGTGCTGTCTGCCCTGCAGCTGAAAACGACCGTGCGGGGAGTCATAACGTCTGTAACAAGTACATCGCTGAAGTGCATAATACTCTTCAAGATACGGTACTCATCCTGATCAATGGAGCCGTCTTCGTGTGCTGTTTCCACCATTGCGTTCAATTCATCGCGAGATGCTTCCTCGGTTTCCGAGCCTATAATCAGGCGGTCAATAAGATTTTTTGTCAGTACAATTGGCTTTGAAAGTATGGAAAGAAGCCGAAGACTTCCGCTTACTTTTAAGATAAGCCTGTCTGCATAGCGTCTTCCCACTGACGAAAAAATGCTTCTGAAAATAATGGCAAAAAGGAAATAAACAAAGATTTCATATATATAAATACTGGAGGGTTCATTCCAGTAAAGATGATTTCCAGTGATAATAACTGCAGCGATGGTATATATGAAAAGTTCTATTATCAGGAAAGACTCAACATAGCGCTCGAAATGCAGTTTCAGTTTTTGTATTCTACCCGCTTCAACACTTTCATTTTCAATCAGTTCGGTTATCCTTTCCTGCGAAAGATAAAGAAGTACTGCAGAAATCATCGCACTGTAAGCGCCTGCCGCCGTCAAGACGGCTATTAGAAATATCTCCATATAATAAAATTAATCAAACAACATAATGTCATCTGCTATATAACAATAAATAATCCAAAAGGCAAATTTTTTTAGTTCCATATTTTATCCACTATGGTAAGCCTTCCGGGATAATTGATATCCCCGTATGGAGTGGAAACTCTGGGTCTTGCATCAAGCTTCAGCCTTGCCGGAGAGCCGTTCACACCGCCTATAGCAAGTGCAAGATTAAGCAAACCGTCATAGCCTCTTTTGCCGAAAAATTCATATAGATCCATTGAAACCGTAAGAGGTATTATGCTGGACTGCCCAGTGCCGGGTATTTCAATCGGCTTCTCTATGTTTCCGTTTACGGTTTTTACATCATCAATATAAAGATTCCAGTCAAAACTGGTAAGTGTTGCGGTGGTTTTTCTGCCTTTTCCGCTGCCGTCGTTCGGATTTTTTGCAGCTACGTTCAACGTAAAACTGACCGGCAGTTTGTTGGAAGTTACAAGACGGGTCAGCTTCAAAGCGTCCATTGTTGAAAAATCACTTACTGATTTTTTGCTTGAAATATCTACTCCTGCGACATTGAAGCGCGACACGCTTTCAAGTTTAAACTGCAGTTTTTTGATATTTGCAATGGTTTCGGTTACTTCCTTAACCATTTTACAGCTTTGATAAGTTAGAAGCATTGAAACCAAAAGAATAAAAGCTGCACCTGCCTTTAATGTTTTTTTCATCTTTCTTATCCGTTTATATAAACATTTTTTGTCAAAAAACGTTTGAAACGGAAGAAAAGTGTAAAAATGAAATTTAAACCATTCCGTTTTCAGCCAGCATCTCATCAACGGATTTTCCTTTGGGATCGTATGCTCCTCCGGCAGTCTTTTCAAGAATACCGGCAAGCACATCCGCTTTCGTTTTTTCGATATTTAGGCTGGAGAGCAGCTTAACTTTTGCAATCAGCAGTTTTTCTTCTATGGGTTTGCTCAAAAAGTCATCTGCCCCAGCTTCGATGGATTTAATCTGGTTGGCTACGTCGTTCAGAGCCGTAACGATAACGACGGGTATGTGCTTTGTAGCATCTGATGCTTTGATGTTTTTTACCGTTTCATATCCGTCCATGCGGGGCATCATTACGTCAAGCACAACGGCGTCGGGATGGCGCTCTTCAATTTTCTCTAGGCAGTCAACTCCGTCGTATGCTTCCTGTGCCTCATATCCGTTTGCTTCGAGGTATCTTCTTAAAAGCTTAGTGGTTATGCGGTTGTCATCAACTACGAGAATGAATGGTTTTTTCATGGCTTTCCTTCATATTATCCGTTTATTTATTATTCTTTTCAATACTACTTAGCAATTTAATAAATTTCATTAATAATTACAATTTATTCTTTTAAAAAATATGTGTTTAGGGAAAATAAACAGATGAAACATCCATGATAGGGGAAAACACATAAGGAGATGTTTATTTTTGAAAATTAAATGTCATTGCGAGCAGCGCGAAGCAATCTCAGTATATATAGTATTTTAGAGATTGCTTCGTCGCTTCGCTCCTCGCAATGACTTAGCAGTTGAAGGAAAAAGATGTCGGACATCTGAAGCGCAAAGTAAAAAATAAACAGATGAAACATCCATGATAGGGGAAAACACATAAGGAGATGTTTATTTTTGAAAATTAAATGTCATTGCGAGCAGCGCGAAGCAATCTCAGTATATATAGTATTTTAGAGATTGCT
>CAZOBD010000163.1:0-9219 GCA_964577665.1 uncultured Hyphomicrobiales bacterium | reverse complement strand
TTTATATTGATCCCTCCCCGGCCCTCCCTTACAGGTAAGGGAGGGAGCAGCCCCCATATTTATAAGGGGGTTGGGGGATCTCTTCTAAAAATAATCATACCCTTATGTGTTTTCCCAATCATGGATGTTTCATCTGTTTATTTTTTTCTAAAATAATCTCCTCACAAACCACACCCCAAACAACAAGAACAAACCGATTGAAACAATTATTGCCCACTCGGTAAAAGTTGGAATCGCTAATATTGGATATAATGCCAAAAGCTCCGGTCTGTCGGGACGCATCGTCCAAATATCACCAAAGCTGAAACAATTAAATGTAGATTGCCGGGCAAATTCTGCCGTGGTTTTATCAAAAATATCACTGTGGTCATTTGGTGAACCAGACAAATCACCAATGTCATCAAGAGTAGAGCCGTTTGGTTTTAACCAAAAACAGCATGAGATTGAACTACTGTTATCATCAGAACCAATAAAACCGCCAACAGTTGTGGAGCCTGATGCCTGACCCATAGAATAGCAATTTTGAATACTAACAGACATAGCTGAACCCCCACAGAAACCTCCAATACCGCCCGATCCTGCAGCATCACCTAATGAATAGCAGTTTTCCACCAGACCTTGGGTCCCAACTCCTATGAAGCCCCCGCAACCGGTAGTGCAGTTTACGTTACCCGATGAAAAACATTTTTCTATTGTCCATGCTGATGTGGCAAAAAAACCAGCGACACCGACAAAGCCTCCGGAAAACATAGCTCCGGTAACCGAGCCGGTTGAATAATTTTCACTAAGGGTACCCATGAATAGAGATCCACAAAAACCACCTACTGACATTGTTCCACTAGAAGATCCTGTTGATTGAGATTGTTGGATACTTCCCGATACATTGGCGCCGCAAAAACCCCCGATATTTTGTATTCCACTCGTGTTTGTATTGGCTCGGCAATTCTGTATTGTACCGCTAAATGTTGTACTGCCGGGAGTCGAAAACCAGCCGTTAAATGCACAAAAGCCGCCTGCTGTTCCATAAGTTGTATATGAACTTGAGCTGGCACTTCCTGAGGCAGAGCAATCCCTGATAGTACCCATATTAAATCCGCAAAACCCGCCGACAATTTCTTCACCCGAAACATTCCCCCTATAAGTACAGTTTTGTATTAAGCCGTCGTTTCCGGCGCAAAACCCGCCCACGACCCTCTGACCGGTAATATTTACATTATATAAACTAAGATTACTAATTGTTCCTGATGAAGCTCCAAAAAAACCGATACCGATATCTGTGGATTTATTAATATTAAGATTAGAGATTGTATATCCCTGTCCGTCAAAATGCCCCGTAAATGACGTTGACGAATTTCCTATCGGTCCGGGGTTGCCGCTGCCCCAGGTCGGAGGTGTTGAGAAATCGAGATTCTGGGTTAAAACAAAGTATTTTGACCAATCTGTCGTGTTTGTCATCAAGCTGTTTATATCAGCTTTAGTAGAAATTTGGTAGGGACTGCCCGAAGTGCCGGCACCCCCGCTGTATTGGGCAAATAGGTCAAAATTCAGAAAAAAAGCACAAACAAATACTAAAATTAAAGATAATCTTTTCATAAAATAACTCCGATAATATATATAATCTTTTACTGTGTTTGCCTTAGAGTATCTATATCTATTTTTTTAGTTTTCTTTGTCTTCTGTGTTTATTTGGGCTTAGTATTTGTTTAATAATTACAATGGGGAGCTTAGTTGATTTTTTTATTCAAAACAGCTCTTTTATAAATATAATAAATAAAAATTAAATAATTCGTAGAAATATTCATTTTTTTTAAAACTTCGCATAATTTTTCAAGAATTGTCTCATGTTTTCCGAAATTGTATCAAAGTATTTGGATTTACTGCATACAATTTCTTGTATTTATTGCATTCCATTTTAATATATACAGCGAAAAAAAACATGGTTAGTTGCCAAAGTTAAAATCAGTGCAAGAGCTTGAATTTACTTCTGTTTAACCCAACTTAAAAAAAAGGGTGCTAAAATACCGTAATTATGTAATTATATATTGTTTATGATGAGCTAAGTTATTGAATTATATACATACGAATTTTAGAGTTGCTTAAAGTGGTGTGGTATTGTCTTGTTTGCATACAATTCTCAAATTTTGTATGGTGCTATACAGTTGTTAGGGAATCATATAAAATGAAGTCGAAACATAGAAAAAACATAAAGCATGATAATTTATTGCCAAATCTCCAATATATCTATCGGTTTTTGAAAAATCGTTGATGACTTTGGTACTCACAAAAATTTGTAGTGCACCATGCCAGATTACCTGTTATTGAAAAGTAGGGACTTAGCAACCTAATGCTGCAAGTTGGGTTAAGATATAACAAAAAAAGACGGCTCCCCGAAAGGAACCGTCTTTATATTGGACTTGCTCTGTATTTGGAAACAGAGCGCTTATGAATTTACTTAATGCGTACAACCGTTCTTGTCATATTTACAAGACCTGCGTTGAAGTGGATGAAGTAAATGCCTGCAGGCAGATCATCGCCGTAGAAATCAAGAGTATGATTTCCTGAGGGATATGATTTTCCGTCTGCGAGCTGGCCAACTTTCATGCCGGCAGCGTTGTAAACAGTGATTGAAACTTCTTCCTCGAAGGGAAGTCTGAATCTGATATTTGTACGGTTGTCAAACGGGTTGGGTGTCGGCGGGAAGAATGCAAATCCTTCGCCTTCCATGTCATCTACCGAAACAAATCCGTCAATTTCAAAGCCGGAAGTACGGCTGTATTCCATCTGAGGATCGTTGTTGTAAATAGCACGGACAACGCCGTTCTGAGTTTTAACCGGAGGCACCAGCCATCCGTAGCATCCTTTAAGAGCCACAACGCTGTTTTCAATGCCTTCCCAGCTTGCACCGCCGTCCGGGCTGAACTGCAGATCAAACTTGCTTACATTGTTATATGTCCAGCAAATGTCTGCATTGTTGCCGATTGTCAGAATTTCTTCAGCGCTCGGTTTTGTAAGAGTCAGTCTTCCTGCAAGAATTCTGAAGGGAGTAGAAATAGCAACTATTTCGTTTTTCTCTACATTAACCATACGAACGCGTGCAGTCTTACTGTTTACAACCGGAATCGTCCATGGGACTTCTCCTGCACCGGTATTGACCGGAGCTGAAACTGCAATCCAGTCGCCTTCGCCGCCGGCTGAAAATTCAAGACGAACCATCTGATCCTGTGCAACATCCCAGCGAATGAAGTCATTGCTTTCACCGAAGTAAACCGGATCCTGCGAGGAAGGTCTTGTGATTTCTGCGGGTGAAGGTACGATTGCAAACCAACTGTCGCTTCTGTCGATTTCTGTCATTGATTCAGCTTCTATAAGCCTGACAAGACATTCCGTGCTCTGAAGAGAAGGAATCACCCAGTTGTAGTTCTTATTGTAAATATCGTGAGGTTCTTCATTGATTCTGTTCCATGTCTTGCCGTCGTCGATTGAGTATTCGATGAATGCCGGTTTCGGCTTCGAGGGCTGAGTCCAAGAAACTGTATAGAGCGAACCTGACTGCCATGTTTCACCGCCGTTAGGCACCGTAACTGCTGTTTCTTTAGGTACAACGATTGATTCGATTGGCATGAACTCGCCGTCGCCGGTGATGTTCTGTCCGTCAGTTCTGTGAACTACCGATGATTTATACCAGGAGAATGAATAGAGTTCGGATTCATTGTAAATTCTGAATCTCAATGTTCCTACATAAGTCCTTGTATAAGGTACATTAATGCCGGTATAAAGCGTGTAAGCATCATAGTCGATTTCAACTGTACGTACACTTGAAATCGGGCGTTTTGTCATGGGAGTGGGTGCAGAATAAACCTTAGCATAACCCATGTCGGGCCTGTTGCTGAACATTACATCTTCTTTTGTAATAAGCTCAACATATTCAAGGCTGCTTCTGTCAAATTCCACTGCGAAAGTACAGTTGCCGGGTGCAAATTCTTCGCCTTCATTTTGGATGTAGAAATCAACTTCTACGAATTCACCGTTCAATGAGGGCTCTGCAAACACTTTGTACTGCATTCCGCCGAGTGTCTGGTTTACTTTGTAGTCTTCAATTGAATTGTGTGTATAATGACCGCCTTTTGCAATATAGTCTGAAGCTGCCTGATTTAGTCTGCGAGTCATATCGGGAGCTTCTTCAAGATATGCTTCAAGGGGGTTGCTCCTGTTTATCTTAGGAATGATAACACCGGGATTTTCAGCAGCCATCATTGAGAGAACTGCATCGGGTACCGCAGAAATCTTGTTATTGTTGAAGTCAACTATCTGTCTGTCAGTACCGTTTACGGCTCCGTCGCCTGTTACATCATAAGAAACAGCATAACTTGAGCCGTTAATTCTTATGAGCGCTCTGTCTGCTGCGTTAATCTGACCGTCCTGATTAACGTCGCCTGCTGTCATTGCTGCAAGTGAATTTGCCTGAACAGAGCCGGTAAACGCAGACTGGTCTTGACCGGGGGTGTAATTAAGTGTTGTATAACCCCAATCCTCATCATCTTTATCCCAGGTAGGAGCGTCAACGCCTTCTTCATAAGCTGTGTATTTCGTTCCGTAATCGGGAGGATTTTCAGATGCTTCGGATTCTGTAATATAGCTGTCTGTTCCGTTCCATGTCTGGAAATCCCATCCTGATTCGACTTCCCATGTTTCAAGATCGTCGCCTGCATAATAGAAAGGTGCGGCATATCTTGAAAGTGCAGGAAGGTGGTTTATATGGTCAACCAGCACAAAGTAACGTCCGTCAGCTATGTCTGTATAAACAAAAGGAATATTTGCAAATTCGGAACCGTCAGCGCCGCGTGCAGACTGAGTGCCGCCGTTTGTCGTCGGGTCTTTTGCCGTTGCATCACTTGAGTAGCCGAATTCAGATTCTTTTGTAGAGCCGACTGCTTGACCCGGTGTGCCTGCATTGTTAGAGAACAATGAAATTCTCATGCCCCCTTCTGTATAGCTTGTGCCAAGGTTTGCAGTAAAGGCTTCGTCATCGCCTTTGTGGTAACCTTCGAGAAGCATTCTGAGCGTAAAGTTACTTTCGGGAGTAATGTTGAATACGTCTGTTTCTGTTCTCAGCGAGGGCACTCTGCCGTCGTTGTTGTTGTCATATTCAAGCATTGAACCGTTCAGGTATGACCTGCCGACAAGTTTGAATCTGCCGTTTGACATTGTAGCCGGAATTTCGCCATAGTCATTGTAAATGCCGTCGCCGTTAATGTCAGGATTTGCAGTTGACATGTTCAGAACTGATGCATACTGTGATTTGTCTTCGGTCCCTAAAAATACATATTCTGCGCTGCTTGAAGGAAGCGTCCACGCGTTTGGATAGCTTCCGGAATAAGCGCGGCTTGTTACAAAAGTATAGGGCATCCAGTTCAAATCGCCGCCGCCTTTTACGGAGTACCAGAGGTCCGGATAATTCACGGCATCACTGCCGTTGCGGAATGTAGCTACGGGATTGCTGCTTTCGTCAACCATATCATTGCGGTTGTAATCAAAGCCTACCCAGCGAACTTTTAAAGAAGTAAGAGTATTGGGTACCGACTGCTGATAAACCGGTTCAACGATTTTCACAAAAGGTTTAGTAGCTACGTAAGACATACCGCTGTCGGATGTTCCTCCGCCGTAATTTATACCGCAGTCTGCCGTAAATGAATTATTTACAATATGTGCAGCCATTCCAAGACTTGAAGGATAAAGCTCTGCACTGCTCATAAAGCCGCTGTTTATAAAACCGCCGCCGTTGAGGATAAGAGCTGCCTGCAAATTCTGAGAATAGTCATAATCATTCTGTTCTGTAATTTCATCAGCACGTACCGAAAGGGCGCCTTGAATGAATTTAGTCATATCGTCTGTTCCGGTACCGGTATTGTCCATGCCGCCGGGATTGCCGTTCCACCAGCGAACTTCTTTCATTGCGCCGATGAATGTTCTCGGAGTTGCTCCGGGTTCATAACCTATATATGTAGGATAAGTATTTGTTACGTCAGGGTCTATACCTGTTGGCTCATCAAACTGAACGAGTTCGGAGTTTTGCTTAATACCGTCTATGTAGAACCAAACTTCAGAATCGCCGCCGTCAGCCAGATTAAAATATACTGCTACATGTGTCCAGAGCGAATCGAATACCATATCATTCGGAGGAATGAGTGCATAATTGATGTCGCTGGTAGCAGTGCGAAGATTTGTTCCTGCTTCTGAGCCGACTACAAGCTGAAGCTGTCCGGTTCCGAGCAGTCTAAATGAGTAGTGAATATCTGTATCGCTGTCGGGGTCTTTCTTGGAAAGAATCGGATAATAATCGTCTGCAGCAGGGAAACTGTATGTATTAATCCATGCTTCGAACATACCTGATCCGCCTGTCAGGTTAAGAGCAGATGATTCCTCGATGTACATGTAGGCGCCGCCCTTGTTTTGCAGAGCAAAATAAGGAGCTACCTGGAAAGATTCGGATATGTCATAGATATTGTCCTGACCTTTATCTTCGGTGCCGCTTACTTTTAAAAGAACTGACTTGGTATAGTTGCCGTCCAAGTCTTCATCTTCTGTAAGTATCGGCATTAATCCCTGAAGGTCGTTTGACATATCTGCAACAGATGCTGTTTTATATGGCTCCCAATAGGCGCTTGCCTCTTCGATTTCGACTTTGTCCATCATGTCCCAGTTCGCATCGATAGCGTCAAACCATGTGTTACCACCGTCACGGCTTACCATAACCTGAATGTCGCCTTCGCCAGCTGCCGAGGGTGATGTTTTACCTAAGCCGTAAGCTGCAAAACGCACTTCAAAAGTCTCGTTTTTCAAATTGCTGATACCTTCGCCGCCCGTTGGTGATGTAAGTGTGATATGAGAGCGATCTGGACGGTAGTTGATGTTTGTTTCAGATGCCAGTCCTGTAATGGAGGCAACTTCAAAATAATTCAACGGATTGGCATTGTCCTGAAACTCTGTGTCGTCTGCTACGTCAAGATTTGATGCCTGAAATGTATAATCCAGTTCAAGAGCAGCTCTGAAGTCAGCGTTTGTAACTGTAGGAGCAATAGCAGAGATTGTTCCGTCAGGATCATAAACGCCTGCAATGTTCTGTCTTAACTGATCCTGTGTCAAAGCTGTACGCCATACTCTGACTTCCTTTACTCCTGCATGGAGATAATTGTCTTCTTCATAAGATGCAGGAAGATTAGGATTGTCGCCGGAGTTAGGATTCAAGCCCACCCAGATAGGATGTATGGTAGTTAACATTCTGGCATTAACTGCTTTTGTGTTTATTGCCTGATCGGCAACTTCGCCGTTTATGTATAGAGTTACTATATTGTCGTTTACTGTTGCAGCAATATGCACCCAGTTGTCTGCATGACCATCTGCGATAGGAGAGGCTGAACTGGTCGTACAGATAGGCGTTGCAGATTTAACTACTGCAAGATAGTTACCTTCCAGTGAACGTTCGGGAGTACCTTCAATTTCACGAGCGCGGAAAGCCGGATACATACCTTCATCAAGATAGAGCAGCCATGCGCCTTCTTCGTCGGTTGTAGGACCGGCGGAAGATGCTACTATACCTGTTGCTGCTTCTGTATTTGCAGGATCAGGATAGCTGTTAAGGTTAATCCATGCTTCGACTGTAAGCTGTGTAGCATTGCTGTAGTTGTAAAATGTTCTGAAGTAATCATTGGTCCCGTCGAGCTGTACGAAGAAAAGTCTGCCGAGAACAAATGTTGCGTCTGTTATATCAGAAAGACAAGCGTCTGACTGTGCCGTTCTGCTGTCGATGTCGGCGGTGATTGTTTCAGAAAGCATTCTGACGCGGATGTCTGCTTCTTCAGAGCGGTATGGGAAATTCTCATTACCTTCCCAGATTACTCTGAGAACGCCTGTCGAATAAAAACCGCTCTGCAGTTTTGCATTGTCAGCATAAGAAATGAAAAGGTCGTTTGAACCAGAGTTGCTGAGAACATCCATTTCACCTGATACATTCTGTGCCAAATCGGCTGATGTCATTGCAGACTGCTCCTGATTCGTTTCCGCCACTCTGCCGAACTCACTCCAACTGCCTGTGGGGCTTAACCTGTACTGGAACTGATAGGCAAAACGCTGTGTACCGTAATCGCCGCCAGAAGCATTATTGTCAACCAAACCGCTTCTCTCGAAATAAATCGGATAGCCGGGATTGTTGAAAGCCTGGAAGTAAGCAATTTCCGGATCTGAATATCTGTTTACAGCCTGCCCGACCTTATTCGGACTGAGAATTGTTATTCCTCTCACAGTAAAGTCGCCGGGTGATACAAACTCTACATTCGAGCTTATCTCATTGCCGGTGCCTGCTTCTGTTACTGTTATAAAAGTACTGTTTGCAAAGTCAATCTGCGTAAGGTCATCGCAGCCGAAGTCAACATCCTGAATCTGGAAAATAAGCCTTCCAACAAAGCTTCCCTTGCCGGTGGAAGCCGGTTTGAAGCCGGCTCCCGAAGCAGAGAGATTCACACCGAGAGCATACATATTGCCCGTCGGCTGTGCAGAAAGGTCGTTAAATCCATAAAGGGCGTTAGCAAAATTAGATTCAATCGTTTTATAAGGATTCGCCTCATCCACCACATCATAAGCGATAGAATCGGTTAATGCCAGTTCGTCGATGTCAGCGCTGAACGTACCCATGTGCGTCAGCACTGCGGTATTATAAGTAAGGTTGATGGTCATATCGCCGAGGTTAGCGGCATTGCCGTCGTCAGTAGATTTGAGCCAGATGTCGGCAGCAATGTAATCGCCCATGCGGCGCTGCTCGATATTCATCTGGTAATAATAAGTCTGAGCAAACACCTCCGTCGAAAGGAGGAATGCACCCACAATCAACCAGACAAAGAACCTTGCCCAAGAGAAGCGAGCCGAAACCTTTTCTGGTATTGATAAGTTTTTCTTCATGTCTATAATCCTTTATATTTATTAATAAATAATTTATTTCCTATTATCAATATCTTACGGAGTAACGCTGAAAATTTCGCTCTTCTTGGTCGTTACCTTGAAAGTATATGGACTGTCTGCGTCGAAAGCCCCGTTGTATCCGTATATCTTCATTGTGTATGTGCCCGGATCGAGATCGTTGATGATAAATGCATCGTCGTCCGTGCCGGGTATTATAGAGCGGCGTTTTCTCAAGCCGTCAAGGTCGTAGAGTTCCACGTTGTAGTT
>CAZOBD010000162.1:4746-9234 GCA_964577665.1 uncultured Hyphomicrobiales bacterium | reverse complement strand
TGGGGGATCTCTTCTAAAAACAATCATCCCCAAGTGTGATTTTCCCTAATCTTGGATATTTCATTACATTACTCTCAGATCTCAAGAGAAAAAAAGAATATAAAAAGAACAAAAAATTATTAATTATTAATTGCTAATTATTAATTAAACTAAACCCATCCGCGCATTTTCACTGCCTCTGCAACTCTTGAAATCGCAATCATGTAAGCCGCATCTCTCATGTAAATATTTCTGGATTTTGAAAGCTCGCTGACCGCATAATAAGCGTCTGTCATTTTAGAATCGAGCTTGCTCAGCACTTCTTCTTTTGTCCAGAAATAATTCATGTTTGACTGTACTTGTTCAAAATATGAGCATGTAACGCCGCCTGCGTTTGCAAGGAAATCGGGAATCACATGTATTTTCTTCTGCTGAATTACTTCGTCGGCTTCGGGGGTTGTCGGTCCGTTTGCACCTTCGACTATTACTTTTACTTTACTGCTTATGCTCGGGGCAGTTTCCTTGTTAATCTGATTTTCCAGTGCGGCTGGAACGAGAATGTCTGCATCCTGCTCTATCCATGCGTCGCCGCTTAGAATGTCATAGCCTAAATCGCGGGCTTTGTCTTTGTCTATCTCACCGAACTGATTTGTTATTTCGACTAACTGCTCCAGATCGATACCGTCTTTTTTACGGAAAGTATATGCTTCCTGTTCCTGCTGGTTCCAGCAGGAAACCGAAATCGCTTTCCCGCCGTATTCGTGATAAAGCTCGATGGCATAGCGGCTAACGTTTCCAAATCCCTGAAATGAAGCTGTCGTTTCAGAAGGATCAATACCAAGCTCGCTGAGGGCTTCTCGTAAAAGGAAAATCACGCCGTAGCCCGTTGCTTCAGTTCTGCCGAGAGACCCTCCCATGCCGAGAGGCTTGCCTGTTATAAAACCGGGCATTTTCTTTCCGGTAAGTCTTTCATATTCGTCAAGCATCCAGAGCATGTGCTGTCCGGTGGTCATCACATCCGGCGCGGGAACGTCCTGAAATGGTCCTACATTTTTAACGAGCTGGCGTACCCATCCGCGGCAGAGAGCCTCCTGCTCGCGCATGGAAAGATTGTGCGGATCGCAGATTACGCCGCCTTTGCCTCCACCGAGGGGAATGTCAACTACAGCGGTTTTCCATGTCATCCACATAGAAAGTGCGCGGACTGTGTCTATGGTCTCTCTGGGATGGAAGCGTATGCCGCCTTTGCTCGGTCCGCGGGCGTCGTTGTGCTGCACTCGGAAGCCCCTGAAAACTTTGTAGCTTCCGTCATCCATTCTGATAGGAATGTTGAAATGAAATTCTCTGTCGGGATTTCTCAGCAAATCCCTTGTGGCTGTATCCAGTCCGAGCTGTTCTGCCACTGCGTCGAACTGCGTCTGTGCCATCGTAAACGGATTAAAGCCTTTTCCTGCCATTGTTTTATCTCCTGCAAAAAATAATTTTATATCTATCTTATCTCTGCACCGGATTTTTCCGTTATTTCCTTGCAGATGTCTATTATCTTTCCGAATTCCGACGATTTATCGAGAAAATAATCCGCTCCGAGTTCTTTGCTTTTTGCCTTGAACTTGTCATTGGGATAGTTCGTCAAAACAATCTTCACGGGTTTGTTTATTTCGTTTCGTCTCAAAAAATCGAGTATGTCAAATCCCGAGCCGTCGGGCAGTTGTATATCTATTACCACTGCGTCGTAAGCGCGTTCCAGCAGGAGTTTGTAAGCCTGCTCCACGCCCTCTGCCTGATACAAGCCGGTCTTGCCGAAGTAGGGTTCGGTCAGCTTTGCCAGGCTTTTTCTCAGCAAATCGGAATCATCGACTATCAGTAGCTGCATATTGAATTTCTACTCTTTATTTCAAATCACAATAGCAAACATAAGACCTTCCACGCAAATATAATATCGTAAAATATAGGATTTTTCTGTCGGATATTTTACTACAAGCAGTTTTTTCTGATTTTAAGAGTGAATCTTTCGACATATGTATTCCTAAATACTAAATATTTTGTCAATTTTTCTTTTTCAGATACGTTTCGTAAATTAAAAATAAAAATTTGAGGGAAACATGAAGTTCAGAGTATTGATTGAAGCTGATGAAGATGGTGTTTTCGTGGCTGAATGTCCTAGTCTGCCAGGTTGCATTTCACAGGGATACACAAGAGATGAAGCTTTGAAGAACATTAACGATGCCATTACCGGATATTTGGAGAGCCTTAGAAAACATAACGAACCCATCCCCCCTTCTATCCATGAGGAATATCTGGAGGTTAGCATTGGGTAAGCTGCCAGTAATGTCAGGAAAAAAACTTACGGCGCTGCTTGCGAAAATCGGTTACGAGCTTGACCATCAGACCGGCAGTCATCTTATTTTAAGGAAGTCAGCTCATCCTTTCAGGAGGCTTACCGTGCCAAATCACAAAGAAATAGCCAAAGGTACTCTCCGCGGCATCATCAGAGATGCTGGTTTGACCTTAGAAGAATTCAGATCATTGATTTAATTAAGAGAAGCTTATAACGCTATTAATTTTCAAACGATTTTTCAATTTATACGCCTTATCTTCCAAAATTTTTTAGAAAAAATATTGAAACGAAATTTCTTTGTTCATTACCAGGGTATTTAGTTTGAAAGGGTGGGTAAAAGGATTGGAAGTGATTGACAGTTTTATCGATTTCAAATGAAATAAATTAATAAAGTATCTTATCTTCGACGAAAGTAATTCCCTATCTTTCTGCCTTTTACGGCTGTTCTTGCTTGGGAATGAAAAAGATACAATTAAAAATACTTCCGAAAAGAATTCGTATCCTAAAATAAAAAAGGAAGATTATGAATTTTACAGCGCAATTTACTAAAATTGACTCCGGATACATGGGTCAGATAGCCGAATGGCCTCAGGTCGTAACCGAAGGCGACTCTCTTGAGGACTGCCGCCTGCAGCTTAAGGATGCAATCCGGCAGATGATATTAGCGCATAAGCAGCTCGGCATAGAAATTCCAAAAAACAAAGTGGTATTTGAAAAGATTTCTTTGGAACCGGAGCATGTCAGTTAAGAGGCGGGATTTAATTAAGTATTTGGAGCTTAACGGATTCCTTTTAATAAGAGAGGGAGGAAATCATTCCATTTACGGCAAGGGAAAAAAGATAATTCCGGTAAAAAGGCATAATCAATTAGATAGAATAACGGCTAACCAGATTTGCAAACAGGCAGGCTTAGATAAAAAGTTCTAATAATTTCCTTATTATTCTTATCTTTGACGAAGGGAACACCATGTATTTTGTGCATTTCCGGCTGTCTTTTGAGAGGGAAACCGATACTATTAAAATACTATTTCTTATTTTGAATAGAAATCCTTATATTATCCTTCAATTATTATTCAACGTTAAACGGTATTCCGATATGCTTGAAAAAGAATTGCTTTATAAAAAAATAAAAAGACTTCCCGACAAATTCATCCCGGATGTTTTCAGTTATATTTTGTTTTTGGAAAGCAGGGACGAGAGCAATAGCTTTACCAAATCGGCGCAGGCAGTATCCGAAAAGTCTTTTGCCAAAGTTTGGGACAATGATGAGGATGCGGTTTATGACAAGTTTTGACACAAACGATGTTATTATAGTGCCTTTTCCTTTCAGCGACTTAAAAACTGTGAAAAAGCGCCCCGCTATTGTGATAAGTTCATTGAATTTCAATGTTTACACGCCCGATATTGTAATTATGGCGGTAACAAGCCAATCTCTGAAAAAACTTAGCGTTGGTGAGTGCTTCATTGAGGACTGGAGTGAAGCCGGACTCGTTAAAAGGTCGGTCGTAAAGCCTGCTATTGCCACCATCGAGCAGAATCTTGTGATAAGAAAAATAGGAAAATTATCCGATGCCGACAGTATTTCACTTCAGAAACTGCTTAGGGAATTATTGTTTGATGAAAATAAGTAAGAAATCTTATCTTTTAAGAAATTATTCCTATATCTTTTTTAACTAAACTATTTTTTCTAAATTACCATTCTAAATTAATAGTTATAATCCGCTTTTCTTTTAATAAAAATTAAATAACTAATGATAAGAATTAAATAACTGAAGAATAGAATTGCATATTTATGGGTGTCAAACGTTTGGCGTAAATAGTCAATCGTTTAACTTTAGATGTAAAATGTTTAGCTTTAGATATTTTTTACTTAACTTTTGTAATTAATTATTTAACTATTGATAATTATTGTTTAACTTTTATAGTATATTGTATAACTTTTGCCTTAGATTATAATTTTTTATTTATATTGAAAGAATTATTTTTATTATTTATTTATTTTTTATTATTATTAATCTCCTTCCTAAGTTGTACTTGGGAAGGAACATTTTAAGAGAAGTTAAACTTCACGGGAATAATTGCTTTCCCATGCTCAGCTTAGGAAAGAGGAGTAATGGTAATTGCTTTCCCATGCTCAGCTTAGGAAAGAGGAGTAATGGTAATTGCTTTCCC
>CAZOBD010000162.1:0-4646 GCA_964577665.1 uncultured Hyphomicrobiales bacterium | reverse complement strand
ATGCTCAGTTTAGGAAAGAGAAAAGAAGGAAATGAAATCATTACGCTTAAAAAGAAAATATCATAAGAGCGATGCCGGATTAGTACTATTCGCAAAGGCTCTCGAAGGGTTCATGACACGGGATGCAGCGGAATTTGCCGCGAGGGGAATAGATGCCGCCGATATTGCAGCCCTCGCCGCCAAAAGAGAAGCGTTCGAAGCATATCCGACAGATGCGGAATACCGGGGATTAAGGACAGTTGCACGGGAGGATAAGTCCTCTGTCCGCAAGGCTTTGCTCGCTGCCGTGAGAAATATAAGCGACAGAGCTTTGCTAAAATGGGGAGAGGATTCAGTTCGGTATAACAGCTTTGGCGTAAAGGGATTAGTGCGATTCAGAGATATAGATTTGCTGTTCACATCGAGAAGAACGGCGCGGTTAGGGACGAAATATCTGGCGGAATTGGCAGATGAAGGCTTGACGCAGGCGATGATTGATGATCTAACGGCAGTTGCCGATGATTTTGAGGAAAAAATGCACGCGGTAAAGGATGCCGCCGGGATTCGATTCTTAGAAACGCGGGATAGAATAACCGCCGCCAACGAACTTTCGGCATTAATCGGGAATTATTGCGAAGTAGGCAAGACAATTTGGAAATATGTAAGCGAAGCAAAGTACAATGACTACGTGATTTACAGAGGAACGGAGCTAAAATAGAGTTCATCGGGGCAAACATCAATATCAGGGGGCCATTCAATGCTGATTCCGTTAGGCTTGACTTGATTAAAGAGATTCTTATTTTTCAAGGGCTTAAAAGCTTTTCTGTTAAAAAGAGCGGCGGCATTGAATATCCGCTCTTCACCGTTATCAAAAGAAATCTTAAGCATATAATCATGCAAAACAAGAACATTATTTGCAGTCGGTCTGAGCATAATTGGTTATTCCAATCCTTTAATTTTAATCTTTTCGCCGTCTTCATTCCAGGCAGTCCAAGCCGCCTTAATCTCATCGGAATGCAAAGCAGCCCAAGCTTCAACTAACTTCTTCTGCTTTGAAGGGAATCAGTCTTCACCGGCAAGAATCTCTCCGTCAACGCTGACAACAAGTTCAAAATCATTATATTTAGCATGGATATGAGGTTTATTATGCTTTACACCGATTTTCGAGTAAAGATAAATGAGAATTCCGTAGAAAGATGAAATTAACGGCATATTTTCATTGAATAAAATTTAAACATTCTTATTTTTTTGACGAAAATAAATGCTGTTAATTTAAAAATACAGCTTGAACATCTTTCTTGCTTTTTGATATTTAGGAGTAATATTTTGAGAAAAGGGAAAATAAAGTAGATAATATCGGTAATTCATGTTGTAAATATTAATTAATCCAAAGTTCTAAAATTCATTATTATCGTTTTCGTCATATTCAACGAAATACTTCGGAAAAGTATAAATAATTATAAATAAAAGAAAAACAAAGAAATGCTTGATCTTATCTCGAAATTATTCGGCTCGAAACATGACAAGGACATTAAAAAGATAATGCCGGTAGTGGATGAAATTAACCGGATTTATGAAGAATATAACTCGCTGACCGACGAAGAACTCCGCGCCAAAACCGAAGAATTCCGCGGCGTAATAAAGGGTGAGACGAAAGAACTGGACGAAGAAAAGGAAGCGCTGCGGAAAAGACTCCGCGAAGAAGCGCTTAGCTCGTCTGAAACTTCGAGAATGTATGACCGGCTGAAAGAAATCGAAGATGAAACGTTAAAGATAGTAAAAGAAACAATTGACGACCTTCTTCCTGAAGCTTATGCCGCAGTCAAGCAGGCTTGCAATCGTCTGAAAGAGCGGCAGCACCGCTACGAATATGCGGGCAGCAGCGATGTATGGGCAATGGTTCCGTATGATGTGCAGCTTGTGGGAGCGGTTGTTTTGAATGAGGGAAGGATAGCCGAGATGGCAACGGGCGAAGGTAAAACATTGGTAGCGGTAATGCCGCTTTACCTGAATTCACTTGCGGGCAGGGGAGCGCACCTCGTAACGGTCAATGATTATCTTGCCCGGCGCGACGCCGAATGGATGATGCCCGTGTATGAATTTCTGGGAGTGAGCGTAGGTTACATTCAAAGCAACATGGACCCCCAGAAAAGAAAGAACATTTATAACAGCGACATAACTTACGGCACGAATAACGAATTCGGCTTCGATTATCTGCGCGACAATATGGTTGTGGAAAAAGAGCAGATGGTGCAGAGGGAGCATTTTTATTCAATAGTCGATGAGGTCGATTCGGTGCTTATCGACGAAGCAAGGACGCCGCTGATTATTTCAGGTCCGGTCAAGCAGGCTCAGGATGAGAAATTTACCGAAATGAAGCCTCGCGTTCAAAAGCTTGTTCAGGCTCAGACGAAACTGGTAACGAAGATTGTTCTCGAAGCGGAAGAGCTTTTAAAATCAGACAAGCAGGAAGACAGAGAGCAGGCGGGAGTAAACCTCTTAAGAGCACACCGCGGTCTGCCGAAACACAAAAGACTGGCCAAAGTTCTTCAGGAAGGAAGTAATCTTAAGCTCTTAAAAGATACGGAGTTGTTTTTCCTGCGTGATAAAGGCAAAAGGATGCCGGAAATAGATGATGAGCTTTACTACACAGTGGAGGAAAAAAATCATCAGATAGATTTACGCGATAAAGGTATTGATCTGCTAACGACCGCACAGGAAGAGCCTGATATGTTCATAATGCCCGACATTGCCACCGAAATGAGCGAAATAGACGGCAGTAAGGAGCTTTCAGAAAAAGAAAAGCAGATAAAGAAAGACCAGATTAATCTTCTTTATTCCGAACGAAGCGACCGTCTGCACACGGTTTCTCAGCTTTTAAGGGCATACTCACTCTATGAAAAGGATGTGGAATACGTTATCCAAAACGGAAAAGTGATGATCGTTGACGAGTTTACGGGGCGCGTATTAGAAGGAAGGCGTTACTCGGAAGGTCTTCATCAGGCTATCGAAGCAAAAGAAAACGTAAAAGTAGAGGGAGACACTCAGACATTCGCTACAATTACTCTTCAGAATTATTTCCGGCTTTACAAAAAACTCGCCGGCATGACCGGCACTGCCGAAACAGAAGCAGGGGAATTCGAGAAAATTTACAAACTAGATGTTGTTGTAATACCTACAAACAGACCTATAGTCCGAAAGGACAACGAAGACCTTATATACCGCACAAAGCGTGAAAAGTTCAATGCTATAATGGACGAAATCGACAATCTTTTGAAAGAAGGGAGGGCGATACTCGTAGGTACTGCCAGCGTCGAAGTCTCGGAAGTTTTAAGCAAGATGCTCAAGCGCCGCAAGATACCCCATAATGTTTTAAATGCAAAACATCACGAGCGCGAAGCCGAAATAGTAGCTCATGCCGGCAAAAAAGGCACTTTAACAATTGCTACAAACATGGCGGGGCGCGGCACCGACATAAAAATAGACCACGAAGTCAAAAAAAACGGCGGACTTGCAATAATCGGTTCCGAGCGGCACGACGCCCGCCGTATAGACCGTCAGCTTAGGGGACGTGCCGGCAGACAGGGCGATCCCGGCTCATCCCAGTTCTTTATATCTCTGGAAGATAATCTGATGCGCCTTTTCGGAAGCGACCGCGTCGCCGGAGTTATGCAGACACTGAAAGTGCCTGAGGGCGAGGCAATTCAGCATTCCATGATCACAAAAACCGTGGAAAGAGCACAGAAAAAAGTGGAAGAAAACAACTTCGGTATCCGCAAAAGGCTGCTTGAATACGACGATGTGATGAATCAGCAGCGCGAAGTTATCTATACACGAAGAAAAATGGCTCTCAGCGGAGAAAGGCTTAAAGGCGAACTTTTCGACTACATCGATGATTTTGCCGAGGAATGGGTAGAGGAATTTAAGGAAACAAAAGATGTGAAAGAACTAAAGGATATAGTCCGCTCCAATCTTCTGTGCGAACTCGAGCTTAAAGACGAAGACCTGCTGGATATGAAAAAAGAAGACTTGAAACACCTTATCTTAAATTCGGCAGAGGAGTTCTACAAACGCAAAGAACAGATGCTGGGAAGCGAGTTCATGGCTCACCTCGAAAAAATAGCTGTATTGCAGACTATTGATGACAAATGGCGCGAGCACCTCCGGGTGATGGACGATCTGAAAGAAGGTATCCACCTGCGCGCTTACGGTCAGAAGGACCCCCTGCTCGAATACAAAGGAGAGGCATTCAAACTTTTTGTAGATTTGGTAAGGGAAATTAACAAGGAATCGGTCAGTCTGGCATTCAAATTCTTCCCGAAAGTTGTCGAGCGTGAAATAGGACGCGACGGCAAAAGGAAAGACCGAGAGCAGGATGTGCTTCCCAAGATGCGTTCCTCTTTCACTCCCGCAACTATGAATTTTTCAAGGGATACCCCGGAGTTTATTCAATCAGGCCCCGGACAGGGACAGCCTCAGCCGCAGGGAGAAGGCGCACCCGTCGTGCAGACATACCGCCGCAAAGAAAAGAAAATCGGAAGGAACGATCCCTGTCCATGCGGCAGCGGCAAAAAATACAAGCAGTGCCACGGCAGGAATGTAAATTAGCAGAATTTTTTGATGCTTAGACAGAAATAACTTTATATCTTACTTCGGTTACAGATGGA
>CAZOBD010000161.1:0-9237 GCA_964577665.1 uncultured Hyphomicrobiales bacterium | reverse complement strand
TGATCTTGCTCCCTCCCCTTGGGGAGGGCCGGGGTGGGGTCTCTTACGGTTTTTCTTTTACAATACGATTTTTTCTTCAATATATGGCAACTCTACCAAAAATAATCCTCCCCTTGTGTGATTTTCCCTTATCATGGGTGTTTCATCTGTTATTTTTCGATTTCCGCTTTCAGATGTCCAACATCTGCCAGATGTTGGACATCTTTTTCTCCATACTGCATATTCATCCGATGACTTTAAGTCATCGGATGAATTTTATTATTAATTTCATGTATTGCATCCCCTCTTGAGAGGGAATTAAGGGGTGTGTTCCCCCTAACGTGAGATTCCGGCATTCCGCTTCGCTACAGCCGGAATGACATTTCTGGAGTTTTTGTAAAAAATTCAATTATTTCAAATAATGATTTCCTTTTTTTGTATATTTAATCATAGTTCTTATCGTTAAGAACTTCCTTAACGTTCATAACGTAAAACATTATCGATTGTTTCATAATATTGAAAAATTTTGCAGAAAGAGATATTTTGTATAATTTGTGTTTGATAAAACTGCATTTAAAGCAAAAACGGTAATAAGAATTAAAAATTACACAGGAGAAAAAAACATATATATGCCAATAACAACCGTAACTATAGATTTCTGGAACACTCTCTTTGACTCAAGCAACGGCATCGGAAGAAACAATGCACGTCAGCGTTCTTTGATACAAACTATTGACAGGCACGGCATTACTATTATGGGAGACGAATATCAGGCAGCCGTCGAAGCGGCATGGGCGATGTTTCACGAAGTATGGAACAAAGAGCATAGGACTCCTACTCCAAAAGAACTTGTTGAATACATCTGGAATTTTTTAAAATTGCCCGAAGACCTTCAGGCTGTTGAAAGGCTTGTCGTTGAATTCGGCGAAAGTATTCTTCAAGCGCCCCCTATGATTATATCTGGCGTCAAAGAAGCGCTGCAAATTCTAAAAGAAAAATATACTCTCGCAATCGTTTCCGATACAGGCTTCTCTCCAGGCAGTGTTATGAAAATCCTTATGAAAAAAAATAACATCTTTGATTATTTCACTGCCTTCAGTTTTAGTAATGAAACCGGCGTTTCCAAACCAAATCCCAAGGCTTTCAGTTCTGCGCTCGACATTCTGGGATGTTCGCCCGCTAATGCCGTGCATATCGGAGACATCGAGCGCACTGACATCGCCGGAGCGAAAGCTTTGGGAATGAAAGCCATTCTTTATAAAGGCGATCAGACTGCTTTCCTAAATGTTGACAATCCTGAAATTACCGCTGCTGATGCTTCCGCACACTCTTGGAGTGTAATTCCCGCTTTAATCGATAAGTTAAACTGCAATGGCTGATATTCTCCCGCCTTAAATTATGTTTTCCCAGCCTTTCATGATAATTTTTACGCCTTTAAACCGTTATAATAAATAAATGACAAACTAACAATCAATCTTTTTTCTATAATTTCCGAACTTAATTTATCTTTTTATACTATGTATTTTATTTTCATCCATTTAACCGCACTTTTACTCGCTTTAAACCTTACTTCCGAAGCAATTATCCTTAAAAATGACGAAGCCGAAAAAGCTTTTAATTACTTAAATCGTGTCCGCGCCAATCCTGCCGCATTTTCCAAAGAAATAAACGTAGATTTAACCGCTTATGAGCCGCGTTCTAAGCTCGTTTGGAATGATACTCTCGCATTTGTGGCACAAAATAAAGCTGTTGACATGGCAAAGAAAGACTATTTTTCACATATTACTCCCGAAGGCAAAGGAATTAATCTTATGATCGCAGAATCCGGCTATCCTCTTAAAAAGAAATGGCTTTCAAATGATGCTAGAAACGTCTTTGTGAGTCTTGCATCCGGCTATGTGGATGGTATTTCCGTCATTAAAGGATTAATCAAAGACGAAGGCGTATCCGACGCCGGACACAGGCGGCATTTACTCGGCGCTGGGCAATGGAACGCCAGCTTAAACGAATGCGGCATCGGCTTTGCCGTTAATCCGGAAGCCTATTATGGTTCATATATTTGCATCATTATTGCTAAAAAAGGATTTGATGAATAATCTAAAGAAAATGAAGATAGCTTATATAAATAAAACCCGTCATCTCTCGAATATGCCGTCAACAATCTTTTCGACATTTAATGCTTACTCGTTTTCGCAGAATGATTGTGAGACTTTTTTGTATCTAAAAACGCCGTTGAGCAGTCAAAATAAGTCTTTTCAGGAGTATTTTAACCTTTCGGAGCTTGATAACTTTCATATAATTACACTAAATGACAGATCATTGATTCTTCGAAGCAATGAAATTTTCTATCGAAAGGTATCGAGGCATATTTTAAAGGAAAATAATTTCGATTTTATAGTTACAAGAGACCCCGGATACCTGCCATGGCTAGTAAAAATGAAAATAAAGCTAAATTGTAAGGCTTTTTACCAAAGTCATAACTTTTATGCGGATGGAATAAAGCGAAAAGATCATAATCCCGTGAATTTGCGGAAGTATCAGGAGTTTGAAAAGCATTATCTACCGTCATTGGATGGTATTTTAACCCTTAATAACCCTCAAAAGAAGCTGTATGAAAAGCATTTTAAGGTGCCGGTGTTTGCCGGAAAGCCGGGATTGAAGCAAATCTATGAGCCAAAGAATAATTTTAAACAAAAAATGATAATTTATACGGGTTCATTTCAGCTTAAAAAGGGTGTTGATGATCTTTTAAAGGCTTTTTCGCAAATGCAGAACAAGCAGGCGCAGCTTATTATGGCGGGGGGACGTAATCAAAATGAAATAATGCTTATTTCAAAGCTTATAAAGGAACTAAATATTGAAAAAAGGGTGCATATAACGGGGTGGCTGGATTATGCAAGCCTTGAATATCTTCTTCGTAAGGCATCAGCAGGTATTTTACCGCTTAAAAATAATTTTTATAACCAGTATCTGACCGCTCCCTCAAAATTATTTGATTATTATGCACATTCAATACCTGTTCTATCATCTTATCTGCCTTCAATAATTGATTTTACGGAAACAAATAATGATATATTATATTTTCAACCGGAAAATATATCTCAGATGACGGTTTTAATGGATAAAATTACAACTGATAAGGTTCTTTATAAGCATTTACAAGAAAGATCACATGCTTTGGCCCGTCTATATACATGGAAAACTCGCTCTCATAAGATGTTAGATTTTATGCAAAACATTTAATCTAATCATTTATTTATCTTAATTTATTATTATTCTTATATTTTTATTAATTTTTTATATATAATATATGATATTATATTTATATTCGTATAATATATATTATTAATTTATCATACCTAACATATTTATAATTATATATTGCATACGATTATCAGTTTATGATTTACGATGATTAGTTTATGGCTTACGATGTATAATTTAAGCCTTACGATGATCTATTTAAGGCTTACGTTGATCAGTTTAATGCTTACGAAGATCTATTTATGGCTTACGAAGATCTATTTAAGGCTTACGATGAACAGTTTAAGGCTTACGATGTTTAATTTATGGTTTGCGTTATACTATTATTTACATTCATAACTAATATTTATATCTATTATTTAGCATTATTTATAATATTTTATATTTTTATTATTTAAAATATATAAATAAAAAAGGGCTTGTAATAAATAATTATTATTACAAGCCCATTTACTTTATTAAAATATCAAATTATGATTTATTCTTTACCGTCTTTTGCGTATTTAATTTTTTAATAACATACGAAGCAACTTTACTCGCATCGAATTCTTTCGGATCTTTCTAAGAAATTACCAATATAACATTATTAATATTCTTCAATTGCATTTTTATTCAATTTTAAAGTGTATAAATATCCAATTATTTTTGATAATAATTAGCTGTAATCATAAAAACATTCGTTGTTTTTATAAAAAATACAAATTAAAGCTTTCAAACTATCTCAATAAGCTCAATATCATAAAATAATTCCTTACCGGAAAGCGCCATCTTGTTTTCATGCACGCGATCGCTCAACGGATTGCGCACATTTACCCCGAGAGTCTCCCCTTCCGTATAGAAAGTTTCTAAATTCTGCGTTAAATTAAGCTTTTCATGTTCGGGAAGTGTCTCCGTATCCTCCTCACGAACCAATTCCTTCTGCGAAAGACCCGCTTCTCGGTCGGGAACTATCCGAATCGTCTTTTTTTTACCCTTCGACATGCCGAGAAGCGCCTGCTCAAAGCCCGGAAGAAGACTTCCCTCTCCGATTTTAACCTGCAAAGGCTCGGAATCAATCGTCGAAGAAAAGATACTATCATCCCTGAAGTATCCCTTATAATTTATTTTCACAGTATCGCCGTTTTTTACAGTTCGCATTATAATCTCCTTTATAAAAATTATCAGAAAATGTTTATAATTATTCATTAATTAGCTTTTTAAATTCATTTTCATCTATGATTTTTACATTATTTTCTTCCGCATTATTATATTTATTGGTATTTTTTCCTCCTTTTCCTTTCACTAAATAATCTGTATTGCCGCTAACACTCGATGCAGCTTTTCCTCCATATTTTTCAACGGTTTCCTTTGCCTCTTCTCTGGTAAAATCATCAAGACTTCCGGTAAAAACAAATGTTTTGTCCTTAATATTTTCCTTTTCTTTTATCTCTTTTGCCTCTTTCACTTCAAAACCTAAGTCAAATAATTTATTTATTATCTCAAGGTTGTTATCTTTACGAAAAAACTCATAAATACTTTTCGCAGTTTCATTTCCAATTTCATCGATGCTTTCAAAATCTTCTTTTAAAGCATATTTTACATTATTATATGTGTTAAAATGTCTGGCAATTACGCGGGCAGTATAATTTCCGACATGCGTTATTCCCAAAGCATATAAGAAAGTTCCGAGCTTTGCCTTTTTACTTCTCTGAATTGAGTAATAAAGTTTCTCAGAGGCTTTCTTTTTAAATCCATCCAGCTTTTTAAAGTCATCAGGTTCAAACTTATATAAATCCGGAACTTCCTTCAGCATATTATTTTCGACCAAAGCATCGATAGTTTCTTCCCCAAGTCCGTCAATGTCCAACGCACCTTTAGAAACAAAATGTTTTATGTGTTCTTTTAGCTGAGCCTTGCACGCAAGCCCTGCCGGACAGTAATGATACTCGTTTTCCTGTACAATATTTGTCCCGCAAACAGGGCATTTATCGGGCATAGTAAATTTATCGGCGCGTTTTTTACCCTTTTCTTTTATCCTTTCTTTCACTTCCGGTATCACATCTCCTGCTCTTTGCAATTTAACTCTGTCACCGGGGCGCAAATCTTTCTTTCTTGTCTCTTTTTCATTGTGAAGAGTTGCTTTACTTACGGTAACACCGGAAATATCTACGGGATCAAGGAGGGCAACCGGAGTTAGCTTGCCCGTCCTTCCGACTTGCACAGCGATTTCTCTCAAAGTAGTTATTTCCTTTTTAGGCTCGAATTTCCAAGCAACAGCCCAGCGCGGAGAACGCTCCCTAACGCCGAGGTCTTTTCGTTTTTTAAGGTCATTAAGTTTAATAACGGCTCCGTCGATTTCAAAATCAAGCTCTTCCCGTTTCTCAGCAAGCTTTTTATGATAATCTTCTATTTCTTTTAAATCATTTACTTTTTTGTTTAAATCTATTACTTTTAAGCCGAAATTCACAAATTCCTTCAAAGCATCCGAATGCTTGGAAAATTGCCCGCCCTCAATATAAATAATATCATAAAACATAATATCAAGCGGCTTTTCTTTTACTTTAGAAGGATCGAGATTTCTGACAATTCCCGCAGCTGCATTCCTGGGATTCGCAAAAGCGTTTTTATTTCGCTCAATTCTTTCCTTGTTCATCTCTTGAAAGGCGTCCTTAGGCAAAAAGACTTCCCCCCGTACTGAAAGAAGTTTGGGCATATTCTTATTTTTTCTGAGCCTAAGCGGTACGGCGCGGATTGTTTTAAGATTTGCGGTTATATCTTCACCTGTGGTACCGTCTCCTCGTGTAGAGCCAGTTTTAAGCTTCCCCCCTTCATAAACCAATTCGACAGAAACGCCGTCAAATTTCGGTTCTAAAACATATTCCGGCTTTTCGGCTTCTTTTTTAACTCTTTCGTCGAAATCTTTTACTTCATCGAACTCCATAACTGCGTTAAGACTGAGCATTTTGCTTTCGTGCTCAGTTTTTTCAAATTCATCTTTGGGCTTGCCTCCAATCCGTGTTGTAGGAGAATCTTCAGTTTTCAAATCGGGAAATTTTTCTTCAATTTCCTGCAGTCTTTTGAAAAGCTTATCATATTCCGCATCGGAAATAACCGGATTATTCTTAACGTAATAGCGGTAATCGTGATAATCTATACCCTCCCGCAAATCAGAAGCCTGCTCTTTGGCTTCTTTCTTGGAAAGCTTGTCAATGTCTTTAAAATCTGTGTCGGGATTCTTTTTGTAATTCATAATTATCTTTTCAATAGTTTCCTCAAGTCTTTCAGTTCCCTCGTGTTTATCACATCATCTTTAGTCAGCCAGCCGCGCCTTGCCTGTCCGATGCCGTATTTCATAAATTTCAGATGCTCCGTTTTATGAGAATCGGTATTAATTGCGATTTTAACGCCTGCTTCCTTAGCCATTTTGCAGTGCACATCATTCAAATCGAGGCGGTTCGGATAGGCATTCAGCTCCAAATGCACGTCTTTATCTTTTGCGCTTTTAATAATTTTTTCGATATTCAGGTCATAAGGTTCTCTTTTGTTAAGCATTCTCCCTGTTGGATGCCCGATTATCTGAACATATTTATTATCCATTGCTTTTAAAATCCTGTCTGTTTGTTTTTCAGCAGGCATGTCGAATTTGTAATGCACTGAGGCAATCACTATGTCCATTTCTTTCAAAATTTCGTCTTTCAAATCGAGCGAGCCATCTTTTATTATATCAACCTCAGCGCCTTTCAGTATTTTTATTTTATCATGTTTTTTCTGCACATCGTCAATTTGTTTGAAAAGTTCTTCAAATTCATTTTCATTTAATCCGCCGGCAACGCTTACGTGCATTGTATGCTCGGTAATGGCAAAATATTCATATCCCATATCCTCGGCTGCCTGTACCATATCTTTTAAGGAATCCTTACCGTCTGTAGCGTCGGTGTGTACATGGAGGTCGCCTTTTATATCGTTTTGCTCTATTAAATGGGGCAAATCATCTTTTTCAGCGGCTTCAAATTCTCCGCGGTTTTCCCTGAGTTCCGGTTCGATGTATTTCAAACCAAACTTTTTGTAAACTGACTTTTCCGTTTTTCCCGCTATTCTGTCATCATCTTCATACAAACCGTATTCATTCAAGGACCAATCATTTTCATTAGCCATTTTACGAAGTTTTACCGTATGCGCCTTGCTGCCTGTGAAATACAAAAGAGCAGCGCCGTAGCTGACAGCAGGAATTATACGAAAATCCACCTGCAGACCCGATTTCAAAATTACTGTCGTCTTTTTTTTACCGGATGAAACAACCTTGTTAATGTCATTATATTCGTTAAATTTTTTATTAACATCACTGCCCCGCTTAACTGCCGCAAGTATGTCAATATCACCTACTGTGTCTTTTCTGCGGCGAAAGCTGCCCGCAATGTCATATTTTTTGATGTCGTCTATGCCGTCTAAAAACTTCTTAAGCGAACTTACATACTGCTCTGCTATGTTGAATTTGAATCTGTCAGGGGCTTTTTCAGCTTTTTCTAAAGATTCTTTTATTTTTTTCTCTGATTTTTTGCCGAAGCCTGAAAGCCCGCGTATTTTCTTGCTTTTAACGGCTTTTTTCAAATCGTCAATGCTTTCAATTCCCAATTTATCATATAGCTTTTTCACTGACTTCGGTCCTAAATCTTCAATATTTAAAAGTCTTGCCAGCCCTTCGGGAAAATTTTTCTCTTTTTCCTCAAGGAGTTTCGGTTTGCCCTTTTCCACTGTTCTTTGAATTTTACCTGCAAGGTCTTCGCCAATCCCCGAAAGTTCAGTTAGGTCTTCCCCGGCTTTTACCATTTCCTCAATGCTTCGTGAATGGTCGCGTATTGTCCCGGCGGCTTCTCTGTATGCCCGCACTCTGAACCGGTTCTTGCCCTGAATCTCAAGTATATCGGCAAGTTTGTTGAATTTGCGGGCTATATCGTTGTTTTGTATCGGCAAAGTATTTTTTATAATTTTTAATATCAGATGCCCGGCATCTTGAAAATGCCGGACATCTTGAATCGTTGGTCACTTGTTAATCGTTTCGTTAATCAGCGCTTCGACTTCTTTTGTCCTGTCGCCGATTTTCTTCTCTGAGGTCTTGTCATTGTCAATTTTGACAATAGTGTAAAGGCGGTCGGAATAATTTGCCAGTTTCATTACGGCTTTGTTAACCGTTTCAAGGCATTTGTCTAGCGGACCTGCTATGGTTGTGCCCATATCATGGAGTTTGTAATCGAGGCCGCTTCTTTTTACCTCAATTATTGCTTCGGCTATATCCTTTTTGTTTGAGCCTTCCTTTACGGGTACGATTGATAAATCAAGAATAGTCATAGGTATTTCTCCTTTTTTTTATGAAACATAATGTGTTAAGAAGTAAAAACTTCCTTATTAAATAAAGTTATTTATCAAACATTTCTTTCAGCCTCAAAGCATTTTCAGAAATTCTTCCATCCGTTTTGTATTCACCTTCCAGTTTGGCGGAAGCTGGAAAAGTATGGGACCGGCTTTTTTGCTTATTGTGTCAATCCTTCCGAAAAATTTCCTAAGGGCTTCTTCCGGTTCGTTTAGCTTTTTCATGTGGGTTATGTATCTGCTTGCTTTTATCGAGAAAATGAAATCATCAGGGGTCTTATCCGCCCATTTTTCTAATGTCTTTTTTTCCGGTAGCCGGTAAAAAGTATTGTTTATTTCCACCGTTGAAAAATCATTGAGATAATGCGCCAGCATATCCTTATTGGAAATATTTTCGGGATAATATACCCCCTTCCAGCCGTCATACTGCCAGCCCGATGTTCCTATATGTATTTTTTTCTTCATGTATTGATTCATCTGTTTATTTATTACTTTCCGCTTCAGATGTCCAACATCTGCCAGATGTTGGACATCTTTTTCCTTGAACTGATATGTCATTGCGAGGAGCGAAGCGACGAAGCAATCTCTAAGATACTATATACTGAGATTGCTTCGCTCTGCTCGCAATGACGAAACATAGTTTTAAAA
>CAZOBD010000160.1:0-9343 GCA_964577665.1 uncultured Hyphomicrobiales bacterium | reverse complement strand
GTTATAATAACAAGAAATACTAAGGATTTCATCACAAGCGAAATATCAACTATGACACCTGAAGCTTATTTGAAATCAAGAAAGATAATTAAATAAACTTTTCTAGAGATAATAGTTTTGCAAAATCCAGTATCATTATGATGTATACATATCCTCACCTATTCAAAGCTTTCTTATCTTCATCAGTCGAATAGCCTGCTCCGCTTTCACCAAGTTGCAGAAATCCCTTCCCAATATAAAAAATCCCCTCCCCTGCCGGAGAAAGGATTTTATCGAGATTAATTCGTATTCAGTAATTGACTTATTCAGCTTTCCACTCAGGTATTCTGCCCGGTGTCCAGGGTGAATTCAGCTCTTGCATTTTGCTCTCGAGACTTGAAATATCGACATTTTTAATTGTTCGCATTTTCTCTAAAACGGGGCTTAGTTCTTCTGCGATAATGCTGTAAGTCATTTTTTGTGATTCTGTCGGGCTGGAAGTGGTCTTCCACATGCCGTAAAGCAGATAAAACATACGGTCGTTTATGCTTGGCGGCTGGTTGGCATTACGTTTCGAAATGCTTGGATTGCCGTTCAGCGCTATGTCCAGTTTCTGCAGTTTCATTTCTATTTCACGGGCTTTCTGCAGAAGATTTTTTCTAACCATGGGGCTTGTCATAAGAGCTTTATTGATAAGATCAACCCTTTCCTCCAGTTCATTCAAGGCTTTTCCGGCTCCCGTGGCAGCCTGCTGCATCTTTGCCAGTTTCTTTTGGAAATCGACTAATTCTTTTCTGTTTTCAGCAGGCAGAGTAGTGTTTTCAAGCACTTTTGCTGTAAATGTTACAGTATCAGAAACTGAACTGATCACATTATTTACATTTTCAAAAATAACTACTTTGTAATCACCGGGCATTGCGGGAAAGCCTGCTTTTTTATTAATTTTTGTGCTTTTGCTGACAGGAGCCAAATCGGGATAAGTCAAGTCCCAGGCAATGCGGTGTATTCCTTTGGAATAAGGAGCGGTTAAAAGACGGACAACATTGTTATCCATGTCCATTATTTTAAAAATCAGGAAAGGTTTCTGTTCCTCGTCTTCAGCCTGAAGCTCTTTAAAACTGGGGTAGTCGATTTTTTTCTTAGCTTTTTCCGCTTCTTTTTCTGCTTCAAGCCGTTTATCTTTAAGTGTCTTAGGAGCTTCCTTTATGTAATATGTAAAGACGGCTCCGAAGGGGGGATTATCGGCAGTGAAGAAGGTTTCTCCCATGTTTCCTTTATCCCTGGAAATGTCTTCGATGTACATCAGAGCATCTTTAACCGGGAAAATATGTGCCTTCTTTTCAAAAAGCTCTTTCGAGGCAGTTCTGAGCGGTGTGTAATCGTCCAAAATATAAATGCCGCGTCCGAAAGTACCGACAATAAGGTCATTTTCCCGCTTTTGTATCTGAATGTCTCTGACGGCTATTGAGGGAAGACCGCCTGAAAGACGAATCCACTTTTCGCCGCCGTCCCTTGTGAAAAACAAGCCGAATTCAGTACCTATAAATAGAAGATTGGGATCTTCATGGTCTTCTTCAATTGTCCAGACGGGATGGTCTTCCGGCAGATTAGAAGCAATAGATTTCCAAGTTTTGCCCTTATCCGTGCTTTTGTAAACATAAGGTTTGAAATCTGCGCTCTTGTGATTGTTGAAAAGAGCATAGACTGTATTTTCATCATGTTTTGAAGCCATTACGTCGCTGACATAAATGAGTTTAGGCACGCCGGGTATGTTCTCAATTTTTCTCCAGTTTTTGCCTGCGTCTTCGGTAACTTGTATCAAACCGTCGTCAGTGCCAACATAGAGCAAGTCTTCTTTTAGGGGGGATTCATCTATCATAATGATATTTCCGTAAAGCGATGTGGAAGCATTCTTCGCAACGGCATCCGGTCCCCAGACTTTGCCCATTACTTCGAGTTCGTTTCTGTCAATGTTTCTTGAAAGGTCGCCGCTTATTTTTTTCCATGAATTGCCCCTGTCATCACTGCGGAAAACTTTGTTAGCGCCGGTATAGAGACGAGTAGGGGAGTGTGGGCTGATTAAAAGCGGGGTATCCCAGTTCCAGCGGAGTTCCTCTCCTTTTTCAGGCTGTGGCTGTATCAAAATAAACTCGCCGCTTTTTCTGTCGAAACGGACAAGATTGCCGTACTGCCACTGTCCGTAAACGATATTGGGATTAGTCGGGTCTATCTGTGGTTCATATCCGTCTCCCCATATTATTTTAAACCAGTCCTCGTTGCTTATGCCGCTTTGCTTTATGGTTCTGCTCGGCGCTCCCCATGAGTTATTGTCCTGAGTGCCTCCGTAAACATAATAAAAAGGCTCGGAATTGTCCGCCGCTATGCGGTAAAACTGCGTAACCGGCAGGTTAGGAAAGAATCGCCATGTTTTTCCGAAATTATAACTTTCGTAGATACCGCCGTCGCCGCCCACAAGCAGGTATTGGTTATTATCGGGATCAATCCAGATCGCATGATCATCCACATGGCGTTTTTTATTGCCGACATGATGGAAAGTCTTGCCGCCGTCCGTAGAGCGCTGAAGATAAGTATCCAATGAATAAATAATATTTTCATCTGTAGGATCGCAGACCAATTCTTGATAATACTGAGCGCTTACTGATTTGTAGTCATTAACTTTTTTCCATGAGGCGCCTCTGTCGCAAGATTTGAAAAGTCCTCCTTTATTGCCGTGTGCTTCAATGAGTGCAAAAACAATATCGGGATTTACAGGCGAAATAGCCAAGCCAATTCTGCCGAGTTCGCCGCCGGGTATGCCGTTTGTAACTTTTTCCCAGTTTTCGCCTCCGTCAACGCTTTTGTAAAGCGCCGACTCAGGTCCGCCGTTTATCAAAGTCCAAACATGCCTTCTTCTCTGGTAGGAGCTTGCAAACATAAGGTCAGGATTCCGAGGATCGTAAACAATATCGGAAACACCTGTGTTTTCACTTATTTCCAAAACTTTTTTCCATGATTTACCGCCGTCATCTGTTTTGTACAAGCCTCTGTCGCCGCCGGGTCCCCACAGCGGTCCTTGAGCCGCTGCAAAAACAACATCAGAATTCCTTGGATCAACAATGACTTTACCGATATGCTCTGACTCTTTCAGCCCCATATTTTTCCAACTTTTACCGCCGTCTGTAGATTTGTAAATGCCGTCGCCGTAGCCTACGCTTCTCTGGCTGTTGTTTTCGCCTGAGCCCACCCAAACGGTATGCGGATTTGAAGGGTCGTAAGTAACGCAGCCGATGGAATATGGCTTTTGACCGTCGAAAACGGGAGTGAAATTAATGCCGCGGTTAGTTGTCTTCCAAACATGGCCGCAGGCAACCGCCACGAAAAACTCGGATTTATCCTGCGGATGCACCGCGAAATCAATTATTCTGCCGGAAGTAAGAGCAGGGCCTATGCAGCGGAGTTTCATGCCTTTAAAAGCCGCTTCGCTCATCGGGTCTTTCTCTTTCTTCTCGTCATTTTCTTCAGCGTAAGAAATTGAGGAAATAAGCAGAATAGCTGTCAGGAGGGTAAGTAATTTCTTCATATCATTCCATAAAATAAAATTGCACAAAACGAACAATTACAATTATACGAAGTAATTTTAAAAAAGTTAAGAATTGATAAAAAATAATAATATTTCCATTATTTGCATACGTCATACACAAAAAACGAGTAAAACATCATAGTAAATCGGAAAATTTTATAAATTTATTTCTTCACAATCATTTTCTGAGTGATTATCCTGTCTTCCGAAATAAGACGTACGAAGTATGTTCCAGCCGGATAATAATCGCTGTTCCACCTTTCTTTGTGAGTACCGGGGGATTGCCTGCCGGAGAAAAGGGTTTCTATTTCATTGCCGAAAATATCAAAGACTGAAAGCGTAATCTGTTTTTCTTTTTGCAGCGTGTATTGTATTTCTGCAAAAGAGCTTGCCGGATTAGGATAAATGCTCATATCGAAGTTGAAATTGATGTTTTCTTCAGCAGATACGATTCCGTTTTCCTGCACGGAAAGATTGTCCACTATCCAGCCCCAGCCGTTTGTATATGTATCAGCGAAAAGACGGAAGCGGATTAGCACTGTATCGCCGGGTTCGAAATGCTCATGAAGGTCGATGCTGTGTTTTCTATAAAGGGATTCGTCGAGTGTGTTTGTTTCTTTATTGTAATAAGCCAGCCAATCTTCGTCATAATTCGAATCATAGCCGGGTTCCAGAGGGACCCACTCAATGCCGTTCATTGTAGCTTCGACGATTACATAATCCCAGAATTCCGTGTCGCCGAATTTAGAACCCTCTTCACCCGGTTCAACGATGGCAATGTCCTCATATTCAAAAAATGCGTTTTCATCGGCAACTATGACGGGCGTAAGCAGAAGAGCCGTTTCCTCACGGTCGTTTCTGTACGGATGCCTTGAGTTTAGAGCGCCCGATTGAAAATTCTGCTGCATCTCTATTTTAAAATCACCCATGCCAAAATTGCCCTTATCTTCTTCAAAATCATCAATATATTTGTAATCGTATTCATTAAGGGGATAAGAAGTAATCTCAAAATTACCCGACCTGTAGCTCCTGCCTTCCTTGTAAACAATATAATGCCCCGTTACATTTTCTTTTTCTGAAACAACATAATCCAGGAAATGAATTTTTGTGTCGATGTCCTGATAGTCGTACCATCTTTCAAAAAGCTCTCCGTTCAAAATAATATGCAGAGAGTCATATTCCGAACGGAAATTTGTCTCGAGGGCGACTTTTCCGCTGGGAGCTTCCCCCGATCTTTGTACAACCGGAGCGAGCACCGTTTTAGGCGGCTGGTAATCTGCCAGAGCCGGAAGCTGTACCGACCAGATACCTCTGCCGTGGGTGGCTGCCACCACATGATCATTCACAATTCTCATCTGCCAAATACTTACTCTCGGAAGTCCGTTGTCTGCCAGATGCCAGTTTTGGCCGCCGTCGGTGCTTTCAAAAAGACCGATTTCCGTACCTGCCCAGAGAATATCATTGTTGAAGGGCATTACGAGAACGCAGTAGGTAACTACATCCGGAAAGCCGTTTTTACTGACATTTCCTTCTTCAAAACCGGTTATGTCATTCCAAGACTGTCCAAGGTTGGTTGTTTTCAGAATTTTCGGTTTATTGGGAGCGGAGAAAATTGCAAATGCAGTGTTAGCATCCTGCGGATGACTGTCAAAACCGGTTAGGCGTCCCATTTCGGCTTTGTCATATTCTGAAGCTGGATTGAAAGTAAAGCCTCCGTCGGTGGAAAGATGTATTCTGCCGTTTTGCGCCATGTAAATCCCTGCCCATACTATCTGAGGATCCGCAATGGAAATTTCCGCCTGAGCGCTCTGGTAGTATTTCCCGCTGTACCACATACTGTCTGCAATAGGAATAAGGTTCCAGCTTTCACCGAAATTGTTTGTACGCCAAATACCGGATGTACCCAGCGCAAAAAGAATCTCTGGATCGCTTTGTGATTTAGCCAGCCTTGAAAGGAAAATACCTTTTCCGCTGCCGCGGTCTGAAAGTCCGTTTACAGCCATTTGCCATGTTTCGCCGCCGTCGGTAGTGCGCATAAAATTATTGAACTGGCTGCCTCCGATAATTTTTTTCGGATCGGTGAAATGCCATGAAGCTTCAAAACCGTCCCCGCCTATTGTTTCTTCATAACCCGTTTCGGGTCCGGCTTCTTCGTCTATGCTTGAAACGTAAGTGCCGTTGTCCTGCGTCCCGCCGACGAAAGCAATTTTCCCGGGGCATTTGTCGCATCCGTAGAACTGAGCAGTGTTGTAACCGGTCATGTCATCTGTTTCTTTCCAGTTTTCACCTGCATCGGTTGAAAAGGCTGCGCCGCCGTCATTGCCCACTACCATCAAAAACTCTTCGTTTGCTTCGTTTGTTTTAGCAGCGGCAATGTAGTGCTGGTCAACATGCACTTTTCTGTAATTAACGAATCCCCATCTGCCGTAACCGTCGGTAAGGGCTTCTATGTCGCGGCGTTTCGTAATGTACTCCGTCCAGTTTATTCTAATGCTTGATTCGGGCAGGTTGTCAGGAGTCCATTCCTGACCGCTTTTCAAGTAGGGTGCTGCAACAAATATCGCTTTGTGTCCGGTGCCGTTTTCGGTAGTAATCGTCGGATCGGGAGTTGTCTTGTAGTCAATTGCGTGAATGACGAAAGCATCGGAAATATTTTGTTCATCGGAAAGATTGAAAGAGCCGTCTTTTTCAACGTCAAGGAATGAAGCTGCAAGCTGCTTGCTGTTTTCAATATCCCATACAGTGAAAGGAACTTCCACATAATCTATATATTTAAAATTCGAACCGTCCTGCTCAAAAAGATGAGCCATTTGTTTTTCATCAGGTCCGAAGCGTACTTCACAGCTTACATAATCCTCCTCTGCTGCTGCTGCGAAAGGGAATATCTCATCAGCCTTTCCTATGCCGCCGCCTGTACCTGACAAGCCGAGATTTACAAAGCTCATCCATGGATTGGTATTGTTAAAATTCACACTGCCTATTTCGCGGTGCATTTCTTCCCCACCCAGCATTCTGATTTCATGCAGATCTATACCGCCGACTATTATATGGTCTTCGTCATAAGGATTTACAATAATCGTATTGTCATATCCGCCCTGAGTACCGAGCCATGCTTGATCGCTGCCCTGAGCTTCTTCTGCAAGATACCATTTCTCTGCGCCGTCGTAACTTACATAAAAATCTGAATTGCTGCCGTTTTCCACACTCAGATAAAGCCGCTGAGGGTCAGTCGGAGCTATAGCCATTTCAATGCGTTGTTTGCCTTTAAGTCCTTCGGATGTGTCAAACCACGTTTCGCCCATATCAGTGGATTTAATAACTCCTCTGCTGTTTACCGAAGCATATAAAGTGTTGAAATTTGTCGGATCGGCTATAATCTGCTGAATGCTGTTTCTGCCGGAAGAATGAACTTCATACCATGTTTCGCCGCCGTCGCCCGATTTATATATCTTAGAATCAAAAAATTCATAGAAGCGGTAAGCATCGGGATTGGACATTAGCTTTTCTACCGTACAGCAGAGCAGTATTTCGGGATTGTCCGGATGCACAACAATTCTGTTTACTGTCTGAAAAGATGCAGTGTTTTCAAGCTGATACCAGGATTCGCCTTTATCGGAAGATTTGAAAATACCGCTGCCGCGCACTCCGTCGTTGTTAAAATAGCCCTCGCCCGTGCCGCAGTAAAGGATATTCGGATGTGAGGGCGACTGCACCAGAACACATGTGGCAAGATTAGGAAAATCAGGGGTCATATTTCTCCATGTTTCGCCTCTGTCATTAGTTTTCCATACGCCGCCTGAAACCGAACCGCAGAACCATGTAGAGTGGGTGGGGTCTTCTATATCTATGAAAATCTGCCTTGTTCTGCCGCCGACATTAGAAGGTCCGCGCTCTACCCAGTTTAAATCGTCTAAGATTCCGTCGGCGCCTGATTTTTCGCGAAGATCAACAGCTTTGTTCAGCTCTCTCATCATGTAATTATGCGGATAAGACCTGCCGTCGAGGTCTTTTCTAATCATTGCGTGAAACTCAGCAAACATTCCCGGAGAATCATATTTCAGCAGTCCTCTCATTTTTTTCTGATGCTCGGTAAGAATTTCGGTATTATGCTTTTTGTTTGAGGGAGTAATATCAGGTTTTCCCAAAAAAAGTGAACCTGCAAATAATACTGAAATAATTACCGCAGCAGTTATTGAAATTATGGCTGTATGCTTTTTCATAATCTTTCCTTATTTTTGATTTTTTATTCTGCTAATTTTAAAGAACAAATATAATAAAATTTTTCAATATTAAAGCATTTTCATATTATTCCGATTTCCCTAATAATATGAACAAAAAGGAATATAAGACTAATATAAAATTTTGTAAATTTTTATTCGTTAATCATAAAAATGATGTAGTATAAAAGCTGAGGTGATACCATGAAAAAATTTCTGCTGCTGTTTTCTCTCCTTATATTCACTGTCGGATGTGAAAATTCATCCGAGTCCTCCAAAGAGAATAGAATGTATTTCAAGGCAAAAGTTGACGGAGAGTACATTGTTACGGACAGGATACCAACTGATACGAAAGAATTATTTGTTTGTCTCGAGCTTACGGAAAAAATTGAAAATGATACAATAGATATTTACTACCGTTATAATCCCAGACAATCTCCTTACCATATTTTTCCCGATAAAGCCGGCAGTAATATTGAGTTATTAATTAATAATGCCGGCAGTACATGGCCCGGAAATCATTTTGTTGAAGCAAGCATAAGGAATAAATCTTATATTGTTATACCTTCTGATACTCTAACTGTATATGAAAGAAAGTAATATAATAAAGATAAAATTATTTTTTTTCATATCATCCCTAATTTTTTTTTCATGCTCAGACAATCCCGCGGAGCCTTACCTTAACAACCGCCTTCTATTCGGCTATTTTGAAAAAGGGAAATTCATAGAAAAAAGTGATATACCGGCATTAGAAGTGGTTACTGCAAAAGTAGAACTTACTGAAAAAGTTTTTGATGATGACATAAGACTTGCTGTATGGGATTTTCAAACAGGGGATACTCTTTTGATCTTATGGAAGAGATTTACAGGAACGGAAGTTTTTATACAAGGATTTCCGCTTACACCCTTCAGAAAAAGAGGCGCTAAAGCTGAACTCATGTTTACAAAAGGAATCAATATCCCCTCGGCAACATTTTCGCATTTTGAATGAAAAGCTCCCGGTTTACTGCTTTAGCATTTCATCTGTTTTTTTTCTCTATATTTATCCGATGACTTCCGTGTCTTCGGATGAAGAATTTAATGTTGTCATTCCGCACTTGATGCGGAATCTCACGAATGAATATCCCCTCTTGAGAGTAATGTCATGAAGTTAGTTCAAAAATACATAAATATAAGTTTTTCTTCAATAGCCCCGGCTTTTAAGCCGGGGTTTATTAAATCTTATATTAAATCTTATATTATAAATGCTTTAGCAAAAAATATAATTAATTTGGCTAAAGCCTCACTATTGATTTTCATACCCCGACTTAAAAGTCGGGGCTATTTAATCTCTTATCTTCGCGCCATTACTCTTGAGAGGGGAAAAAGGGATGTGTCGGTTTTAGAATTTAGAATTTAGAATTTAGAAATCAGAAAATAGCAATTGGTTATTTGAAATTTGCTTCATTGAAAATTATTTGTCATTCCGCTCCGCTTCAGCCGGAATGACATCCATGAATTCTGTTAAATTTCAAATAATCATCCCCCTCGGGTAATTTCTCAAATCATGGCTGTTTCATCTGTTTAT
>CAZOBD010000159.1:0-9424 GCA_964577665.1 uncultured Hyphomicrobiales bacterium | reverse complement strand
CTGAAAATGTTTGAAAAAAGACTTGTCGAAGACAGATTGGAAGGAGAATGGGAAAATGTCATTCAATAAAATAATACAGGGCGATTGCACAGAAATTTTGAAAAACATTGATGAAAGAGTTGATTTAACTTTTCTCGACCCTCCTTTTAATCAAAACAAAGAATACCGGTATTTTGACGATAATTTAAGTGATGAAGATTATTGGGGAATGATGACCGAAGTATGTTCGAATATTCAAAGAATTACTAATCCGGGCGGTACTATTTACTTCATGCAGAGAGAAAAAAACACAGAGAGAGTTTTAAAAACACTTCGCGAATCGGGATGGAACCTGTTGAACTTAATTATTTGGAAAAAAAAGACTTCTGCTGTTCCATGCTCGAGCAGATACGGAAAACATTATCAAATAATAGCTTTTGCCGTAAAAGGCGACAAAGCTCTAAGTTTTAATAAATTACGTATTGATCCTCCGCTTCCTCCGAATTATAAGCAAAATTATTCCAACGGCGTATTTGTTACGGATGTTTGGGATGATATAAGAGAGCTGACATCAGGGTATTTTGCCGGGGATGAAGCCATCAGAACAGATGATGGTGAAAGATTTCATAAGCAGCAGTCACCTATAGCGTTATTGTTAAGAATTATTCTCTCATCAACTCTACCCAGGGATGTAGTCTTTGACCCTTTTGCCGGTACAGGAACAACATTGGCTACAGCCAAACAGTTACAAAGAAAATATCTGGGAATTGAAATTGACCCTAAAAATGTTGCATGTATAGAGGATAGGCTCAAAAAAATCAAAGATTCTGACAGATTAGATAAATATAAAAATTATTACAGATTTACAGATAGAATTGAAGAAATTTGGCCCGGAATATCAGAGGATAGTATTAAGCGTGAACCTAAAGTAAGAACATTATTCGGATAAGCAATGTATTCCATATATCATTTTTATAAATCATTATATCATAAAAAGGAAAGTTTCATAAATTCTGAAAAACTTGAAAAATTTCCTTTTGATGACCAAATGTTTTCATGCAGATGCAGGGGGATTTTTCCGGATATGGCTTTGAGGATAAATGAAGATAAGACATCCCCTCTTGAGAGGGGATAAAGGGGTGTGTCCGGCGTATGGAGTAACAGTATGTATGTTTTTTAGATGAAGATAGACTATGCGAAGAGAAATAATACCATACAATCCAAAACTAAAGGAACACGCCCGATACTTAAGAAATAACAGTACAAAAAGCGAGATTATTTTATGGAATTATTTGAAAGGTAAAAAATTAGCAGGTTTTGACTTCCATCGTCAGAAACCTTTGGATGAATACATTGTGGATTTTTACTGCAGCGAGTTAAACTTTGCTATTGAAATAGACGGCAGGAGCCATGATTTTAAAATGGAAGAAGACCAAGAAAGACAAAAAAGGCTTGAGTCATTTGGAGTAAAATTCTTAAGATTTAAGGATGAAGACATAAAAAAAAATATTGAAGGATGTATCAAGTTAATAGAGAAGTGGATTGTTGAGAATGAATATGAGAATTTTGAGAAATAACCGGGGGAACACACCCCTAAATCCCCTCTCAAGAGGGGATGTTTAAGAGTATTATATCTATTTTTTTTCACAAAACCGAAAGGAAAATATGAAGACACAGGATTATATTCAGCTTGAAAATGATTACGGAGCACACAATTATCATCCGCTTGATGTGGTTATAAACAAAGCGGAAGGCGTTTGGGTTTACGATGTAGAAGGAAAGAAATATCTGGACTGCCTCGCGGCATATTCAGCAGTCAATCAGGGGCATTGCAACCCGAAAATTAAAGAAGCTTTTCTGGAGCAGGTCGATAAGGTAACGCTTACCAGCCGAGCTTTCAGAAATGACAAGCTGCCTCTTCTTTATAAAAAACTTACCGACATGACCGGCTTTGAAATGTCCCTGCCCATGAATTCCGGTGCCGAAGCTGTCGAAACAGCTATTAAAACTGCCCGCCGCTGGGCTTATGACGTAAAAGGCGTGGAGGAAAACAAAGCTGAAATCGTTGTTGCAGACGGCAATTTCCACGGCAGAACGACCACCATTATCGGATTTTCAACCGATCCGGTTTCTTACAAAGGCTTCGGACCCTACTGCAAAGATGCTTTTCCGATTCATAAATACGGCGATCTGGAAGACCTGAAATCAAAAATCAACAAAAACACTGCAGCCATTATGGTTGAGCCTATTCAGGGCGAGGGCGGCATTGTAATTCCTCCCGACGGATACCTGAAAGGTATCAGGCAGATTTGCGATGAAAATAATATTTTGATGATACTCGACGAAATTCAGTCGGGACTCGGCAGAAGCGGAAAGCTGTTTGCATTTGAGCATGAAGGTATCAGACCTGACATCGTTATTATCGGCAAGGCACTTTCAGGAGGCTACTATCCCGTTTCTGCTATTTTGTCAAGCAAGGATATACTCGGCGTTATCAAACCCGGCGAGCACGGCTCTACATTCGGCGGAAATCCGCTCGGCGCCGCCGTTGCGATTCGTTCATTAGAAGTAATTGAAGAAGATAAGCTTATTGAAAAAAGTGCAGAACTTGGCGAGTATTTCATGGATAAACTGCGCTCGATAGATTCGCCGCATATTGATTTAGTACGCGGCAGAGGCTTGTGGATAGGTTTCGTATTAGACACAAAAGCACGTCCTTACTGCGAAAAACTTATGGACGAAGGTATCCTGTGCAAAGAAACGCATGAGAATATTATCAGATTTGCTCCTCCTTTGGTTATCACAAAGGAAGAGATAGACTGGGCTGTTGAGAAAATCGAAAAAGTTGTGAAAGAATTGGATTAAACCAAATACAGATGTTCAACATCTTAGAGATGTTGGACATCTTAACCTTTATCAAATTATGATCTCAAAGGAAATACTGGACTCGATAACCGAAAGAATCAGAGCAAAAAGTTCTGATGCTGAAATTATTCTCTTTGGTTCTCAAGCACGCGGTGAAGCAAATGAGGATTCAGACCTTGACATTCTTGTTCTTGTAAATTCTGACAAGATTACTTTCGAACAAGAAAGAAATATTGTTTTCCCTCTGTATGATTTGGAATATAAATACGGGAAAATAATAAGCCCCTTGGTTTTGACAAAAAAAGACTGGAAAGAAAAACATTCTCTTACTCCTTTTTATAAAAATGTTGAAAAGGAGGGCATAAAGCTTTGAGACATTTTTCATATACAATGCGGCACACACGCCCCTTAATCCCCTCTCAAGAGGGGAAATAATAAGTGAAATCCCCTCTCAAGAGGGGAAATAATAAGTGAAATCCCCTCTCAAGAGGGGATTAAGGGGTGTGTTCTCCTCTATAGAAGGACTTTTGAAAGAACTTAAATATTTTTATACTAATTTTATTTCTAATTATTTTTTTACACAAATATATTTAAAACAAGGAGATATGATGAAAAAGAACAGAGTAATAATCTTAGGTGCGGCAGGCAGAGATTTCCACAATTTCAATGTGGTTTACAGAAATGACGAAAGCACGGAAATAGCAGCTTTCACTGCCGCACAGATTCCCGACATCGACGACAGGATGTACCCGCCGGCGCTTGCAGGCAAACTTTATCCGAGCGGCATTCCCATCAAGCCGGAAGAAGACCTCGAAAAGCTTATTGAAGAATACGAAGTGGACGAATGCGTCCTTTCATACAGCGATTTGCCCTACGATACAGTTATGCACCTCGGCAGCCGCGTTATGGCAGCAGGATGCAAATTTTCAATGCTCGGCTCTTGGCCCACAATGGTCAAATCAACAAAACCGGTCGTCAGCATTACCGCCATCAGAACCGGCTGCGGCAAAAGCCAGACCACCCGTGCAGTTGTCCGCTCCTTAATGGATATGGGACTCAAAGTTGCATCCATCCGCCACCCCATGCCATACGGCGATTTGGAAAAACAGAAAGTTCAGCGCTTTGCCGAACTCGAAGACCTCAAAAAACATGACTGCACTATCGAAGAAATGGAAGAATACGAGCCCCACATCGCCATGGGAAGCATCATTTACTCAGGCGTGGACTACGAAGCAATCGTCCGCGAAGCCGAAAAAGAAGCTGACGTCATCGTCTGGGACGGCGGCAACAACGACATGCCCTTTTACAAACCCGACATTTCCATCGTTGTCGTTGACCCCCTCCGCCCGGGACACGAAATAAGCTATTACCCCGGCGAAGTAAACCTCCGCATGGCTGACGTAATCGTTATGAACAAAATCGACAGCGCCTATCCCGAAGACATGGAAGAAGTGCTCGACAACATCCGCGAATACAACCCCGATGCACAGGTTATTCTCGCCGCCAGCGCCATCAGAGTTGACGATCCGAAAGTAATTGCCAACAAAAGAGTGCTCGTCGTCGAAGACGGTCCCACACTCACTCACGGCGAAATGGACTTGGGAGCCGGCACAGTGGCAGCGCGCCGCTACGGAGCCGCCGAACTCGTTGACCCGCGTCCCTTCATCGTCGGCAAACTGCAGGAAACCTTCGACACATATCCCGAAATCGGCATCCTGCTTCCCGCAATGGGCTACGGCGAACAGCAGATGAAAGACTTAGAAGCATCTATCGCCGCCACAGACTGCGATTCCGTCGTCATCGGCACCCCGATAAACCTCGGACGCTTTATCGACATCAAACAGCCAAACACACGCGTTTACTATGAACTCGCAGAGGTCAGCGCACCCACATTAAAAGAGTTCTTAAAAGATAATGAAGCTAAACTGAAGAAATAATTCTTTTTCACGCTTAAACCTTCCGAAAGTTCTTGGAGCTTTCGGAAGGCTGCTTCTATTTATTTTAAGCCCCACCCTAGCCCTCCCCAAGGGGAGGGTACTACATCATTAATCACCCTCCCCTTGGGGAGGGCCGGGATACGGTATGGGCGGCTGGTTTGTTTTACAGAAGATTTAGAAATTTAATTTTTTTAAAGACATGACGGGCTCTGCTTTGTAAGTGGAGACCGTTTTTTGTACTTTCAAAAAAAAATACGTATATAAATAAATGCAATTATTTTTCAAAAAAATTGGTATTTTCGACTATAATTTTTAAACTAAAGTAAGTAAGTCTTTACCGAAATAGTTCTTTCCATATTTTATTAACATTTTACGGAGCTTTTATGAAAAAATTATGTGCTTTCGTTCTGAAGACGGCTCAAAAACAAATGCCTATGCCGTAACAAAAGTGAAAATAATCGGCACTCAGGTAATTGAGATTCCTTTTTCGGCACTGTTGGAAATACTTCCTTATGAGCCGAAAATGACTATCGACGTAAAGGACTGGATAGATTCAGATGAGATGATAGCGTCTTTGAAGGGCAGCAGCTACTCAGGTAAGTATTTCGACCAGCATCCCGACCCGGAAATGTTTTTTATCGGTTTGATGGTAATTCCCGACAATCCCAAGGTGGAAAACGACCAGCCTTACTGGTTCAACAGCCTGCTGGACGATATGATGCCGCTTAACTGCGCAATGCACGCATATACCAAAGAAGTAAACTGCGGCACCGTCGAATCGGTCAAATATGAGTATTACCCCTCGGAAGTAAAGCTCTATCCCAATCCGGCAGAGGACAAAATATCGGTCGAATTTCCAAAAGAATACATCGTCAGCGATGCCATTGCCAATGTTTTTAATCCAATTGGAGAAAGGATTCTTGCTAAAAGAGTTACAGGCAGTCTGATTAATTTTGATGTAACGGGATTGGCTCCTGGTGTTTATTATCTGAAAATAATAAGCGGACAGAAAGCTGTTTTGAAAAAATTTGTCGTAAAGTAAGTTTGTTTAACATAAATCAGCATGATAAAAATATCACAGAAGTTAATAAACAGATGAAACATACATGATTTGGTGAATGACACAAGGGGATGATTATTTTTTGGTAGATTTGCCCTATATTGAAGAAAAAAACGTATTGTAAATGAAAAACCGTAAAAGATCCCTCCCCGGCTCCTGACATTACCTGAAAATTTCAAAAAAGGAATATTTGAGTAAAAAAAGTGTAGTAGAAATGTTTTTCTGAAAAAGAAGATCCCCCTAGCCCCCTTATAAATAAGGGCGAAATATTTCGTCTTTTTTCCCTCCCTTTTTTAAAAGGGAGGGCAGGGGTGGGATTCTTTAAAATTCGGGTAGTGTCAGCCGAAGGTTCTAAGCCTTCGGAAGGTTAAAACCTTTGGATATTTTATCTCTTAAAAATAAATTTTAGTTTAAACAAAAATTGGGAATAATAATTATTTTCAGAAGTTTCTTTCAGAAATAATCTTATCGCAGTAATTTATATCTTCTTTGCCGAGATAATCCTTATAAGCTCCCGCTTTGCCTTTTCTCACTTTATATGAATTATTATTTGAATTATCAGCAGGTTTCAAAATTCTGCCGTAGCGCAATCTGAATATCCCCTTTTCCTCGTATTTTTTCATATTTTGAAAGCTGAATAGATTAACCGTCTTTCTTATTTTCTTTTCCGGTATTTTCTTATCATCAATAAAATCAATTAACGTTTTAAAACAATCTACGGGCTGCTCTTTTAAATCTTCATATTTAAAACAAATAAAATCCTGCGGAATATCGGCGGAGGAAATCCATTTTTTTTGAAAATCAATAATTTTGTGGATGCCGAATTTTTTGCTTCGTATGAAATCAGATATGCTGCCGTTGAAAACATTTTGTCTGTAAACGGCATGGAAATAACTTGAGACGACAACATCCCTGGGGTCTCTGATTAAAAGAATCACTTTTTTATCTTCATATTTATTTTCGTCAATGTTAAGATCAGAATAATCTTTTTTCGGATGATATGCTATTGCTGCGGCATCATGGTCATAATTAATATCAATACCAAGATAGTCCAAAACCACTCTTATCCATGTCCTGCCGGATTTGGGATAAGAAACCAATACGGTGTCTTCAATCTTGTTTTCACTGAGAAAACCTTTCTTTCTCAGGCTGCGTCTTATTCCTAAAACAAAATATCTTGAAATAATATTTAAGTAATTTAAAAGCAATCTTTTCTTTATCTTTCATTTTATTCACAAAAAAATACCTAAATCAAATATAATCATAATATTTTTATTTTAAAACAATTGTTGAAGTTTTCATACTGGAAAGAAAACAATAGTAAAAGCCGTAATCGCGTGTTAAGCAGAGCAGACTGTTTGATGCAGCGCCGGAAGTCCCGCTATGTTGATATAATTTTGGAAATTAAGATAATTTACGGTACAGCCTGTAAAAAGCGAGACGAAACACCCATGATTATCGAAAATCACCCAAGGGGATGATTATTTGAGAGTTAATGCAAAACAGAGTTTTGAAAGAAAAGCTCATTCCCAAATCGGAGTTTGGGAATGAGATGGAAACATTACGAAAAGTAGTGATTAGATTAAAAACACCAACGAAGAATGTCAGTCCGATACCAATTATTGTTACTGTTTCTGTTGTTGTCATTTCATTTATTGTTTTTTGTCTATTGAACTAAAAATATTTTTTGCACGGTCGTTATAAAATTGCCACACAACGTGTCTGGGGTAAGCGGAGTAATTCTTATTATTGTGTTTACCCCATGTTGTACAGAGTTCGCTTAAGCGGACTCCCCGCTTACCCCAGACACGTTGTCCTGAATGAGCGGAGCGAAGGTTGGCGGTATGGTTAGTTGCCGATTTCGAAGCACTTTCCTATCAAGTTACGACTACTTTTGATACGAGCTGTGCCACTCGAATACCCACTCACCGGCAATTAACTATACCGCGTGTTGTGCAAAGTGCTAATTAAAACATCAAATTAAATCCTTTATCCTTTCTCCTAAACTTCTCTAATTCAGCTTTATAAAATTTAATCTGTTGACTGCAAATAAAATCTCTAAATATTGAAATATCCTCCTCCTCTTCAGTTTTATTCAATGCGTCAATATACTCTGCTCTGTCCTCAGTAAATATTTTAATCAATGGTTCTTGATGATACATTTGTATATAATTCATCATCAATCTTGATGTCCTACCATTTCCATCCCCAAAAGGATGAATATTAACCAAATTATAATGAATATCTGCAGATAATTTTAATATCTCATTATCAGTAACATCATCTAATCTTTGATTGATATTATCAATCAGTTTAATCAATAAATCCTCAACCTTAGAAAAATCAGGAAAATACTTTTTATCAACATAGACTTGAGCTTTTCGTATATCACCTAACGAAGTATCAAATGTACCTGTCATTGTATTTACTAATCCACCAGTATTTTTCATCACAAGTCCTGCAACTTGTTTAATCAAATCAATACTAACCTTTTGTTTCTGCTTTGAAATCTCTTTAAGAAACATAAATGCGGAATAATGGTCTTTAACCATCATGTGATCAGTTAATGGCTTTCCTTTTGCTGTTATATTATTCTCCAACAATAATTTAGTATCATTCTCAGTTAGCGAACATCCCTCTATCTTCGTTGAATTATATACAATTGAAATCATTAAAAACTTTTCATAATCAATGGCTTTCGATAATCCCATTTCAAGATATTCCTTTTTTAATATTTCTAATTCTTTCCACATAATATTTACAAAGATAATTCTATTTTTTCAAGATTAGCTACCTACTTGGTGTCTGCTGCCAGCATTTTGCACAACGTGTCTGGGGTAAGCGGAGTAATTCTTATTATTGTGTTTACCCCATGTTGTACAGAGTTCGCTTAAGCGGACTCCCCGCTTACCCCAGACACGTTGTCCTGAATGAGCGGAGCGAATTCAGGACAACGGTCAAGTATAAGCGTAGTGCGGCATTTCAGAGAAATTCACTGTCCGCCTACCGCAATGTTTCTTAGGAGCAAAAAATGCTCAATTTTAGCAGTTCAGCCCGCATTACGCTTATACAGTGTTGGCATTAGTATTAATCTTTCATTTCGGTGTCACAACTATTTTATTGTTTGCTTCGTACAAAATGACCTTCTTTTTTTAACATCAAGAAAGTCCAGGCACCTCCTAAAAAGTCTATTACCGAGATTATGATTATGCTCGAAGAAACCATGTCAAATAAGACAAAAGCGGTAAAGAAAAAAATGATTGTAAATCGAATGAAAGCTGTTGCCTTCATGACCACAATAAGCTCATATTTAGCCGCAAGGATATAATAGATGGCAATGGCAGATAATAAAATACCCGCAAGTCTAATCCATACTTCTGTTGTAGGCTCGATCCCCAGAGAATTAAGCAGAACATTAGGTGCTAATAGTAGCATTAGCCCATTAAATGCATAGAATATGCCATAAATGAAAACACTTTTTGCTGATTTGCTCATATCTTATCCTATTTTAATTATTACTTATTAATGCCAACGTGTCTGGGGTAAGCGGAGTAATTCTTATTATTGTGTTTACCCCATGTTG
>CAZOBD010000158.1:0-9464 GCA_964577665.1 uncultured Hyphomicrobiales bacterium | reverse complement strand
TGCGAAGAGCGAAGCGATGAAGCAATCTCCAACCATCAGTAGATCTTTAGAGATTACTTCGCGCTGCTCGCAATGACATTTAATTTTCAAAAATAATCATCCCCTTGGGTGATTTTCCTTGATTATGAATGTTTCTTCTATAATATTTTTTCAGCAGTTTTGATGATTTCAAGGAAGGAATCGCCTTTCAGTGATGCTCCGCCTATCAGTCCGCCGTTGACGTCATCTAATGACAATAGTTCCTCAGCATTGCCGGGTTTCATGCTGCCGCCGTACAGTACAATTATGTTTTTTCCTTTTTCACCCAGTATCATGGATAATTTTTCTTTAATAAAGGCATGTGCTTCCTGCACCTGTTCTGGAGTAGCGGCAAGACCCGTTCCGATCGCCCATACAGGTTCGTAAGCGATAACAATATTATCAGAATGGGCAGGATCAATTCCGGCAAGCCCTGTTCTGAGCTGTGTGTCAAGCACTTCGAATGTTTTCTCATTCTGCCGCTGGTCTATAGTTTCTCCTATACAAATAATCGGTGTAAGACTTGCATTTAAAACAGCGAGGGCTTTTTTATTCACTATTCCGTCATTTTCATGAAAATACTGTCTTCTTTCGGAATGCCCTATGATAACATATTCACAGTGAAGGTGTGCAAGCATTTGCACGGATATTTCACCGGTGTAAGCGCCCTCGGGTTCAAAATGACAGTTTTGGGCTCCGAGTTTAACGGGAGTATCCCTGAGAGTATTGCTAAGAGTCTGAAGTGATGTAAACGGCGGGCAGACAAGTACCAGGGACTTTAATTCCATTCCAGAAACACCGCCTGCTATGTATTCTGCAAGCTTTTCCGATTCAAACGTGTTTGTATTCATCTTCCAGTTTCCCGCTATAAGCATTTTTTTCATCGGCTTTCTCCTTTTACTTTAAAAATTTTATAGTTGCTAAGAGTCTGGTCTGATTCGAAACCGTAGCCTTCGAGCGTTTCTTTGGGTGAAACAATTTTAACATATTCGGTGGAATACAGCTTGCGGTTTTTATTATCCCAGTTCAATACTGATGTCTCAATTGTGGTCTGCCTTGTTTCTGACACGACTAATACATTTCCCCGTGCAAGCATATCTTTTGTTCTGTCGTCAATTTTTGCCGAGTCAGAGGTTAGTACGCTTACTTCGCCTTTGTGCTTATCATCAAAAAAGCGGACTTTGACGGAACCTATCAGATAAGTTTCTTTTCTGTCGTTATAAATCTTTGCGGTATCTGCATTTAATATTGCTTTAGTGAATGTGGAGTCAACGAAAAAAACTTCTACATTGCTGCTGATCTGGTCGGGCTGAATCTCTGGATTGACTATTTCCGCCGATTTTTCAGGCACTACTTTCCCCTCACCGCAGGAAAAAGTTCCGGAAGAAAATATCAGTATTATTATTATTAATAGTAGAAGCTGTTTCATCTGTTTATTTTTTACTTTCTGCTTCAGATGTCCAACATCTGGCAGATGTTGGACATCTTTTTGCTTCTGTTTATTTTTTACTTATTTCTCTCAATCCTAAGCTGTGCTTGGGATTGCAATTTTCTCGAGAAGTTGAACTTCCTTTGAAAATTTCCTTACCAAGCGCAGCTTAGTAAGGAGATGCAAAATAATCATACGCTTGTGTGTTTTTCCTAATCATGGTTGTAGATCTGTTGTTTTAAGTCCCGCCCTGACCCTCCCAAAAGGGAGGGAATTCAATGATCTTGTTATTATTAGCTATCCAGGAGGAATACCATTAACTCTTTTGGCGAAAATTCCTTATCAGGATTTTCGGCATTCTTTTGCTTCAGCAGTGCTATTTTTTCATTTACTCCTGCAAGCTGCGGGACGGAATACTCGAAATTTTCCGTGTTAAAAATAATTGAGTTGTAATAATAAGCAAGATAATCCAGAGCATTTTCAAAACCGTTTGGATTTTCCAAATATTGTTCTTGCATTTCATCATATAAATAGCCGAGAAGTCTTTTGCCGAGGCTGTGGCTGGCAGTCTGCTCGTACCATTTTATGCTTTTCCCTATCTGGCAGACATCCGTATTGTAAGAAACTTTGACCGGCATACCGTAATCTTCCAAAGTGTTTACAATAAAAATCCTGTATTTGTCAGACTGGTATGTCTTCCGGGCAAAATCTTCCCACTGCCAGATTATGTGATTGGCATCTATTTTACCGTCAAGATCGAATACCTGCATCGTAAGGTCGTTGTTTGCTTCAAGATTGAGAAACTCTCTCTTGTACTTTGCTGCATTGTGGGCATATACAAGGCTTACTTCAAAAGCAAGTTTTGCCCATTTTTTCGCATCTTCCTCCGAAAAATCATTTTTCAGGAACTCCCTGCCCCTGAAGAGAACGGGGTCATCCCAGTTTACCGCATTTTTGTATTTATCCCAGAAACGGCTGAAGTCTCCTTTCTTAAACGCTTCTTCCAAAAACCCGAAATAGGGCAGGTAATCCGGCGGCCTTTGAGCTTTCATACATATCGGGACATTGATTAGCAGCACAGCCATCGGATGAGGCTCCTTTTTGGTAAAATCGAGATATTCTTTATTCTCTTTCAAGGTTTTCCGCCACTCGGGCAAAATCATACCGCCGTACTTTTTACGATATGCCGGATTGTCAATCAGTCCGCCGAGCGCTGCTATATGAATTACATAATTAGGCGTCATTGCCGTGCTGACTTCAAATGAATAATCCCCGTGCTGCGAATACTGAAACTTATGTTCTTCCTGCTGAGAAAAGAGCAACAACGCGCCCGAAAAGAAGAAAAGTCCGATTATTATTAATTTTTTCAACATCTTCCTATTGTCCTTGATTATTATTAATGTATATATACTCTTTTTTTTATTTTCGGATTAAATATAAAAGCAATATTGAATATTGTCGGACATCAAAAAGAATTATTATCAAAAATCAGGACTATAAAGAAAAAATTACAATATTCCTTCTTTGTATTTGTGAATCCTCACGGCATCGGAAATGAACTTTTCGGCTTCTATCAGAGGTATTTGAGTGGCTGCGTCGCTTTTTGCATTCTTAGGATCTGGATGCGTTTCTAAAAATAAGCCGTCTATTCCTATTGCTGCCGCCCCGCGGGCTAAGGCAGGCGAAAATTCGGGCGCTCCGCCGCTCTGCTTCCCCGAAGATGGCTTTTGTACCGAATGAGTTGCATCGAAAATAACCGGATATCCGAACTTTTTCAGTATGATTAACGAGCGGAAATCTACTATCAGGTCGTGGTAGCCGAAACTTGTGCCTCTTTCGGTTATCCATATTTTGTCATTGCCGGTTAATGATATTTTTTCCGCTGCCTCTTTCATCGCAAAGGGGGGCATAAACTGCCCTTTTTTTAAATTTATTGTCCTGCCGGTTTCTCCGGCTGCTCTCAAAAGGTCTGTCTGCCTGCACAAAAACGCAGGTATCTGAAGCACATCCACGAATTCAGCGGCAAATTTTGCTTCCGTCTCGGAATGTACATCGGTCAGCACCGGCAATTCGTATTCATCCTTAATTTCAGCCAGATATCCCAGCGCTTTTTCATCTCCTATCCCCGTAAATGAATCATAACTGGTTCTGTTGGCTTTCTTGTAAGATGATTTGAAATAAAGATTTACGCCCAGCATGCCGCATATCGACTTCAGTTCCGCTGCTGTTTCCTTAAGCATTGATTTGGATTCTACTACACACGGACCTGCCACCACAAAGATTGAATCTCTTTTTTCCATAATTACTTAATAACTTAATGAATTAATATTTTATGCTAATTTATAATTATTTTTACCTAATGTCAAGTTAAAAGTAAGAAATAAATGTAAGATTCACAAAATTTCTTTTGCGGCAGGCTTGAAATCATCTCTATTATTCGAATTTATTTCATTATTTGACATTTTTTTTTCTATAAAATATGATTTGTTGTTATTAACTAATATTTTTTTTTCTTTAAATAACTAAAAATAATCCTTAACTATTAAATAATAAACAACATATAAAGAAAGTATTCCCGTAACTGAAGCAAAAATATCTATAACTGAAGCAAAATTATCCGTAACTGAAGCAAAATTATGTGTAACAGAAGCAAAATTATCTGTAACAGAAGTCAAATTATGTGTAACAGAAGCAAAATTATGTGTAACAGAAGTAAAATTATGTGTAACAGAAGTAAAATAATCTATAACAGAAGTCAAATTATGTGTAACAGAAGCAAAATTATCTGTAACTAACACTTATGATGCACATCCGTTAGCTTATGATGCACGTCCGTTAGCTTATGATGCACGTCCGTTAGCTTATGATGCACGTCCGTTAGCTTATGATGTACGTCCGTTAGCTTATGATGCACGTCCGTTAGCTTATGATGCACGTCCTTGAGGATAAAAAATGTATCTTAAAGCCCTTAAAATATGGGATTTAATGAAATTGAGGGGTTATTTTTATAAAAGTTATCTTTTATATTGAATATCGGTGTTAAAATTCGTATCTGTTATCATTCTTATAAGAATCAAAAAAAAGCCCGCGGCGATAAAAGCTGCGGGCGTCTGATAAATCGTATGGCTTCTCCTCATTTCCAAACTCCGATTTGGAAATGTGATTATCAAAAGAAACTCTGTTTCGCCGTTGGTCAAACTGAGTTTGAATTGAAATCGTCCTGTCCAAATCGGAGTTTGGACAGGAGGAAATTATTGCTTTGAAAGCAACTTGGTCTTAGAGCATCTGCGAGCAAAGATCACGATAAGGCGTCGATTTCTTTTTGAATATCTTCGATGCGCTCGGTAGTTTCGCGGATATTGTTTTCTTTTTCGCGAATTCTGAACTCAATGGCGGAGAGTGCTTCTTCATGTTCTTTCTGCTGCTCGTAACTGCCCTCGGTCTGCTCGAATTTTTCTTTTTCTTCTTCCATTTCTTTTTTGTCCTTGGCGATGGATTCTTCGAGCCATTTTATCCTGCCCTGCAAATTGGCAAGTATGGAGCTGAGTTTTTTGCTTTTTTCTTCCTTTTTGTTTTCACGGTATTCGCCGCGGAGGCTATCGAGTTTGGCGAAACACTCGCGGATGTTTTGGAAAAGCTCGTTGCGATGTACGCGTTTCAGTTTTAGGATTTTTACATCGTTTTGAACGGCGATGAGAATGTCCCTAATCTGCCTGAAATCGTTAGAGGGATCGATAGTTTTATCTACATCTTCGATTTTAATTTTCAGTTTGTCGTAATTATCGGAAGCTTCTTTTTCAAATTCTTCCCGTTCGCGTCCCTGTCGGAGATTAAGCTCCTCAAAAGTTGCCCTGATGTCCCCGTAAAGCTTGTCGCGCTGTGTTTTTGTGAGCCGGGTGCCTTTAATAAGGGCTTGAGCGCTTATCAGATTTTCCCTTGCCTGCTTGTAATCGGTTAAGTTATCGGCAAAATCAATGGCTTTTTCCACGTTAGGCAGCAGCATTTCGTAATTAGCGTTGCATTCATATTCAAACTGCTCGCGGTTTTCGTCCTGACGTTTGTTAAGGTCTTCAAAAGCGTCCTGTATCTTGGAGTAAAGCTCTTCGCGCTGATTTCTGAGGAGCTTAAGTCCTTTGAATTTCTGCTGGGCAGCAATCAGCTTCTGCCGGATTCTCCTGAATTCATTGGAAGAATATGCAAACTGCACTGCGTCTTCTACGACGGACTTCAGATTGTGGTAATTTTCAATACATTCCATCTCGTAGCTTTCACGTTCTTCGTTCTGACGAATATAAAGCTGCTCGAAAGTTTTGGTAATCTTCTCGAAAAGCTCGCGCTGGCGTTCTTTGTCGAGGCGTGTGGTCTTAAATTCTTTCTGCACGTCAATGAGCCTCTCGCGTGCTTCCTTCAGATTGTCTGTTTCTTCTAAAAACTTAGCTGCGCCGTCGATTTTTTCTTTCATTGCGTTGTAGTTTTCGTCAAATTCCTGGCGCTTTTCTTTTTTACTTTCCTCAAATATATTTTGTATATCTTCAAAAACTTTTTCAATTTTTTCAAAAATTTCTTTTTTGGGTTCTTCATCAAATTCGAGATTTCTTATTATCTGCTGATTTTCTTTTAATCTGCCCTGAACTTCGCGCAGCAAATCACCTTCCTTGGTAAGAGCAATGCAGTCCTCAAGGTCATGATTCAGGTCTTCAAGTATTTTTTCCGGCTGGTAATCCTGGAAATTTGCATAAGGAAAATGGGGCTTTTTCAGGGGCAGTTTGTCAAAATGCCTGCTTTCAAATTCACTCATTTTGTAAAGTATAACACAGTTGTCAGAGCTTTCGGCTCCGCCGTTTTCGGGCGGCACAACAAAGTGCATAAACCACTCATCGCTTTGCCCGTCTTCTTCAAATTTTTTTGCCGTAAGTGCGCACATGCCGTTTTGGCGCGTCCAAACTTGTTCCGTAAGTTGATTTTCAAATTCCACTTTTCTCACCGTATGTTAATGTAAAATAAAGTACTGTTGTGTTTTCGTTTTTTTGAACTCTAAAAATAAAATCTTTTCGCCAAATATACAAATCAAAATGTTAATAAAATCAATAAAGCTTTTCAATCAATTCTTTTCCTTCATTTTCGGGAATGTTTATCATTGTTGAAATTTTGTAAGCTTCCATTTCATCGGAGGGATAAGGATTTAGAGCTTCAAGCAGTTCTTTTTCGCCGTTAGGTATATCGGAAAGCCATGTTTGGATGAATTCCCGAGGCAAAATTGCAGGCATGCGGTTGTGTATCGGTTCCATTAACTCATTAGCAGGGGTAGTGATTATTGCAGCGCTGCGGATTTTACCGTTTCCGGGGTCTTTCCACTCGTCCCAAAGCCCGGCAAATGCAAATACCCCGCCGCTTTTCATTTTCACGAAATAGGGCTGTTTCTTTTTTTCTCCGGGTATGTTTTGCCACTCATAAAAGCCCGTTGCCGGTATAATGCATCGCCTGCGTCTGAAAGAATTTTTGAAGGAAGGCTTTTCGGTTATGCTTTCCGAACGGGCGTTTATCATTTTATTGCCGATGGATTTTTCTTTTGCCCAGAAAGGTATCAGCCCCCAGCGAATAAAATTGAGTTCGTCTGGCTCGGTGTTTAAAATAACTGCAATGTCTTGTGAAGGAGCAATGTTGTATCTCGGCATTAGGTCATTATCAGTTTTTTTCAAACCTGGTATGAGCTTTTCTATATCGCTTGTTTTTGCAGATAATGCAAATCTTCCGCACATTTTATTTTTCCTTTTTATTTTAAAACATCAGCTTACGGCACGATTAAGAATTGTAAAAGTTTGATTTTCGGTGTCCAGTTCCGCTTCGACGCCGATAGGCAGAGTCATTTTATTTTCAAGATGCCCGAAAGGCAGGTTGATGCAGGCAGGAATACCAAGCGGTTTTAATCTGTCTTCTATTACCTGCTTTACGGTAAAAGACCTTCCCGGATAAAAATTCTTTCGCGTATTCAGATTTTTTATATAGCCGAAAGCAATGCCTGCACATTCCTGCAGCTTCCCGTCCAGCCAGAGCTGGGTAAGCATTTTATCTATTTTGTAAGGTTCTTCGGAGACTTCTTCCAAAAATAAAATGGAACCGCGGGTATCTGTTTCATAAGGTGTTCCCATAGATGCTGCCACCATTGAAAGGTTTCCCCCTGTAAGTTTTCCTCTGGCTTTGCCTTTGTTAATAACCATCATCCGTGTATATTTTTCCTTTTTGGGCTCAAAGCTTTCTTTAGAAAAAATGACTTTTTTCATTTGGCTGACTGTAAAGCTGTTAAAAGTGGAATTACCGACGGGTCCGTGGTAAGTAACTACTCCGCTCAGGTTATAAACGGCATTGAGCAGGGCTGTTATATCGCTGTATCCCATGATTATTTTCGGATGCCTTCTTATTGTGTCAAAATCGAGCATGGGAAGGATACGCATAACCCCGTATCCGCCTCTGCCTGCTATCACAGCGTCTATGTCATCACGAACTATGAAGTTCATAAATTCTTCGGCTCTCTGCTTGTCGGGTGCAGATAAATACCGGTATTTTGTATCATGATAGCGAATTGTACCGCCTATTTCAGTAATAAGTCCCATTCTTGAAAGCGCCCGCCGTGAGTGCCTCAGTTCCCACAGACTGACCGCGCTTGCGGGTGAACTAATGGCAACCCGGGAACCTTTTTTCAGCCCAGGAGGTAATACTATTCCTCCGCTGTGCTCAAAAAATTTTCCAAGTTCGGGCTTGTAAAAAGTCTTTGCTGTTTTTATGTCTGCTTCGGACTGTGAAAACAGCTTCCCGCTTAAACCTAAGCCTGCCAGAGCGCCCAAAAATTCTCTTCGGTTAATTGCCATCAGTTAATTGTTCTATGTTTTTTTTATCTTTCGTATTATTTATTCTTACAAAAGTATTTCATTAATGCTAATTACAAAAATTTTAATTTATTTCGATAAAAATCATAGTTTTGTTATTTTGAAGCAAAGGAAATAAAAATAATATATATTTATAAGGGTAATATCTATGGAAGAAAATTTGAAAAAGATTGAATTAAGGCTTGCAGCTTTGGAAAAGCAAAATTCTTTCTACAGAAAACTGCTTACGGTAATAGTCATTGTGGCAATTGGTGCCGGCGCCGCTGCATGGAAGGCGAAAGATGAAGAAGATACGAAGATGGAAAAACTTATTTTGAAAGAACTTATTCTAACCGATGAAGACGGTGAAAAAAAGGCGTGTTTCTGCGGGGACACTCTTAAATTCTTCGACGGTAAAGGTAAAGTTACATCTATTATGGACGGGAAATCCCTTGAAACCGAACATGTTTTCATCCGTGACGAATATGGTGTATTGAGAGGTAAATTATTTGGTTCCCGTTTGGAACTGCTGGACCGCGAAGGAAAATTAATGACACTTTTAAACGACGAAACAATGGAGATGTACGAAGACGGGAAAATGGTCCTCAATCCATCGGTTCTTTCATTCCATAAGCATTCGGAAAAGGGAGATATTCCCTGCGTAACCTTTTATCCGAAGGTACCCGAAATGACTTTCTACGATCCCGAAGGCAGCGGGAAATTCGTAATAAATCTAAATGCTTTCGGCATATATTACTTCAACCCCGAAAAGCAGACAAGAATTAATCTGAATCCTTCCGGTATTGACTATTACGATAGCGGTTCGAAAAAAAATCATAAATGGCCCTGATTTTATTTTTAAGAATCAGTAGCTTAACTTTCTAAGTTTAAAGATAATTACTGATTTATTAAGAAGATATTGCTTCTGTATAAAGTTAATAATGCCAAATTGGACTTATGCTGCTGCTGAAAATCAAATAATAAGCTGCGTACCTATGGGGATGATTGGGGACTGATATTACCCGAATTGTGGGAATCCCTCCCCGCCCCTCCCTTTTAAAAAAGGGAGGGAGAAATTCTTCTCCCCAAGAGGGGGTTAAGGGGCATAAGCGTTAACTTAAGATTTGCAAATTATAATTATTTTGATTATATTT
>CAZOBD010000157.1:0-9515 GCA_964577665.1 uncultured Hyphomicrobiales bacterium | reverse complement strand
GACCCCACCCCGGCCCTCCCCAAGGGGAGGGAGCAAGAACATTTAATTCCCTCCCTTTGGGGAGGGTTAGGGTGGGGCTTAAAATAAACAGATGAAACATCCATGATTTGGAAAAGCACACAAGGGGTATGGTGATTTTCAATCAGCTCTATTGCATCTTATATCTGAATCCCATGTATATTTTTCTTCCGCTTAAAGGTCCCCAGACCATAGATGCATCAAAATATTTTCCGAAGGGATCATCGGCTGCAATAATAGGATTATCCTGTATATAATCCGTTATATTTTCCGCTCCGAGATATACTTCGATGAAATCAAACGTTTTGCTAATCTGTCCGTGGAGCAGTACATAAGCAGGGAATTCATCGCTTAGCCTGTACTGCCCGGGATTAGAGCTTGTATTAGGCAGTCTGCCTTCACCATTGTACTGCACAGTAAAATCAAAACTCCAATTATCATCAGGAGTGCTGTATTCAAAATTCAAAAATGACTTATGGATACTCTGCAGAGGCACTCTTAAAAGTTCCCCGTCGATAGCTGAATGTACATCGCTAAGCCTGTAGGCAGCCGTTATGTCAAGTCTGTCTATCGGCTCGAAATTAATATCCACCTGAAAACTGTTTGAATAGCTTTTTCCGTCAAGATTATAGAAATGAACTTCACCGGGGCTTTGTTCCATGTCCACTATAATCTGGTTAACAAAATCAGTGCGGTAAAATTCGGCATTTATTGTAAAGGGAACCGCACCCCAGAAAAAGTCATAAGTCATATTTATGCCGTAGTTCCATGCTTCTTCGGGCTGCAGTGATTCCTCAATGAAAAGCTCGCGTGAACTTGCCATCACGCCTGTATTTTCCGCAAGGATGTTAGCAGTTCTGTAGCCTTTTCCAATACTTCCACGGAAACTAAGAAAAGGAGAAAAATTATATTTCGCAAAAAATCTGGGTGTTAAAAAAGACTTGTACAGATTCGGAAAATCAAAGCGAATGCCGCCAACCAGTGTAAGATTTTCGATTCCGTAATAAGTATATTCTCCGAAAAGGCCGGGTATCCGCTCTTCCCTGTCAAGATCAAGGTCTCTGAAACGCTGGTCGATATTATCAAAAACGAAGCTGACGCCTGTTTTTAGATTATGCTTAGGTTTATCATTTTCACCCTCGTGTCCGTGAATGTCATGGTCTTCATGTTCATCATCTGCTGAGCCGAATCTTGTTTCATAAATCAGATTAGCATATAAGTTGGTCTCTTTTCCTGTGTAATCATTTTTTCCGTAATAGGAACTCTGACTATGGTAAGTACCGGACAGTAAAAGCGCTATACTGTTGTAATTCTCAGAATCGAATACATAACCGTTTTTAGCAAACACTTCTACTCTTTCGGTTTCTATACCGATACCGTAATAATCACTGTTTTTGCCCGGGAAAAAGTTTTTCTGACCACCCCTTCTGTCTTCATACAAAGCTTTTACTCCTGCCATGTGATGGAAACTTTCATTTTCGATTTCCCACTTGTTCATAAGGTTAAAGCTTTTCAGCAGAGGCTGGTTAAGGAAAGAATCACCGTTTTCATCAAGTTCGGTCTGCATGGTACTGCCGTGTGCAAATAGAATTGTGCTTATCTCATTGGTAAGGTCATAGCTGCCGTTGAAATTACCCTCTACTCTTCCGTGCTGATTGGCAAAACCGTTCAAAAAGAGCTTTTCTCCCGAATGAGGCTTCTTATAATCAATGCTTATCTGCCCGGTAATAGCTTCATAACCGTCAGCAACCGAAGCCGCTCCTTTTGAAATAGCTATTTGGTCCATCCACGTTCCGGGAATATAAGCAAGACCATAAGGAGCAGCCAGCCCTCTCATCAAGGGAAATTTTTCTGTCATCATCTGAGAATATATCCCGTCAAGTCCTAACATTTCAATCTGCTTGGCACCGGATACAGCGTCTTTATAGCTGACGTCTATAGAAGGATTTGTAATAAATGATTCGGAAAGATTGCAGCAGGCGGCTTTTTCAAGACCGCGAGAGCTGACTATTTCCGTTTTAACTATGTCGGCGCGGGAAACACCGTGAGATTTTTTTTCGGCTGTTACGTTTACTTCTTCCGTATAAAGTTCTGATTTGAGAGTAACATTAATACTGAGCATATCATTTGACACAGTAAGAGTATCACTTTTATAACCTGTAAAGCTGACAACGAGTTTTTTTTCATCAGGATGGCGCCGTATTGAAAAAGTACCGTCAGAATTGCTGTATGCGCCAGTAGATGTACCAAGCCACCTAAGGGTTGCTCTCGGTAGAAAATCCGTTTTGCCTTCTGCATCGATGCCGTAAACCTTGCCGGTCAATTCGGCTGATATGACTTCGGCAGTAAAAGATAATGAAATAAAAATTATTATTGTCGAATATTTATATAATGACTTAAACATTGTAACCTCCAAAGTTCAGTTTTAAAAAAATTATTGGAATCAGATAATTATTAATTTAAAATTCCAGATTTATAAATGTTTATAAATCAGGATCTAACACTGAACCCGGAGCTGTCTTCGTCGGAGAACTGAGAAGTTATGATGGTGAGAAATGAAAGTATGCTTTGTAAGGGCTGTTTGATAATATGAAATGATTCTTTTATCTTCTGACCGGAATACGGTCTGAAGAAAATGGAATTATCTTTTATTATAGATACAATATAGTACTTAAGAGATTTGGAAATATCAAAGAATGTTTTCACGGCAGGTATTTCCAAAAGATAAACTAAGTTTTTTTCGCTGCAGCAAGAAAAGTCTTCTATTTTTAGACTTTTGGTATCATTATTTTCATCAAAAGTCTTTATTTTACAAATATTATTATAAATTTCAGGAGTTTCAATTTTACAGCAATTTTGGTCTGAGGTTTTACTGATTTTCTGAAAAGTATTATTGATATTATTAATGCTGCTCCTGCCATTATCCATACAAGAGCATGAAGAATCCTTTCCGAAAAAATAAAAAAAAGTTTTTCCGGTATGGCTGCAGGAGTGTATCTTTGCAGAAAAGCCAGCAGCACCTGCAAGCATAACTACAACAAGAAAACCTGCAATGCTTTTATTTAGTTTAGCTAACATATCAATTAATATCAACGAAACAATATTTTCAATATTTTAAAAAAATGTCCGGCACCTTAGCGGAGCCGGACATAATTTATTTTTGACGGGTAGTCTTATTTTTCATAAGCTTCTACAGGGGTTCTGATGACAACCTGCACGGTACGGTTATAAAAACGACCTTCCGGCAGCGAATTATCATACAGAGGCTCGTCTTCGCCTACGGCTTCTACTATCAGTTCGCCGTATTTGCCTTTTGTCTTTCTTTTTATACCTTTTTCTACGGTGGCGGAGCGCCTTTCCGAAAGTCTTTGGTTGTGATCATAAAGTCCTACGACGTCTGTATGTCCAATAACTTTGACTTTAGATGTCGGCTGTATTCTTTCGTAAACATAATCATTCATAATTCTTTCGTTAAGGGGACCTGCATCCGAACGGTCAAACGGGAAAAGGATAAGGCTGTAACGCTCCATGGTAGAGTCTTGTGTTTTATCTACCTTCTTCATCTCTGTACTGACCTGCATTACAGGTATTTTAACAGGATCAGAAACACATTCAGCGCCTGATTTGGTAGTTACAATAAGCTGAGCCTCATAAGGCTCTTCATTTTGAGGATAGCCCAAACCTTCTTCCGCTCCGGCTTTTCTCCAGTCCCAAAGTTTTTTCGGGTCGGTCAGTCCGACATCATTGAGCGTATTCCATGGTTTTCCGCCTTTAGTGATTTCTATTCTTCTGTCAACGACAAGGACGTCTTCGATACCGTTCTTCAAAGTGTAGTGCATATCAACGGGCTGAGGCTGTTTCTTAGCATCCTTTTCAAAAACGGGTTTTCTTACATCCCATTCTTTACAGATAAGTTCGACACGGCGGTTTTCCTGAATACCCAGCGAATCTTTAAGATTAGAGATTACATCGGGCTTACCTCTGGCTTTCAGTTTCAGTCTGTCTTCGCTGATACCCCAAATATTTTTCAGATAATTATACACATTTTCAGCACGCTCTTTGGAAAGGCCGGCTCTTTTTTCTTCAGGAGTTGTTCCGTCGTTGCATCCGATTATTTCCAGCTTGGCATCCGGGTTTTGAAGCATTCTATAGCCGTAAATATTCAGGATATGATAATATTTATCGAGTGTTCCTCCGGGTATAGTAGTATCTGCGAAAGCCTTTTTGTATTCTGAATCTTTTGATTCGAACATTCTGTATCTTGCCGGTATTTCCGGCGAACCAAGATCAAAGAAGATATAATTAAGCAGAGGAAATATCTCCCAAGTCTGTATTTCTTCCATAACCAATCCTCGGAACTGGGCAAGCTCCGGCTGGTCAATCTTCATTCTGCGTACATAGTCTGCTTCATCTATTTCAGTTCCCAAAACCGGGGACTGTCCCAAAGTCAAAGTAACGTTAATTACTGTATCGGGCTTGCCTGCTTCGATAGTCTCTTCGGTTTTGGAAGGCTTATAGACTCTCTGGGCTTTCATCGTTTTACCGTATTTTTCATTAACTGCCGTTATTTCCAGATCAACGTATTTAATAGAATCACGCGGATTGCCGTAGTCAGTGTTGGTAACAACTATTTCAAACTCGGTATGCTCGAGATCAAGACTGTCGGTTACCATTCTGCCGGTAATCGGATTTTTAATCGAAACAAAAGATGGTATGTTTTCACCTGAGCATTTGTCAACTACAACACCTTTTACAATAACAGTTTTGAAAAATGTCGGAACAAAAGCCATGAAAATATCTAAGCTGCCCTGATAACCAGATAAATCTTCACGTGTGGAAGAAAAATAAATAATATCACCCGATGCGGGAAGAGTGATGAACTGCTCTCTGAGTTCGGTGTTCAGAGGTCTGCCGAGATTTTCAGGTTTACTCCATGTGTCATTTCCATAATCGTAACGGCAAACGTAGAAATCGAGGTCGCCGTAGTTAGGCTGCCATCCGTTGGAAGCAAAAAACAGGGTTTGGTTGTCAGCGGCAATAAACGGAGATGCTTCAATGCCCTTTGTGTTAACGGCTTCGAGATTCTTTGCCGGAAGCCATTCTTCCATCTCGGGATCCCAGTCTGAGTACCATATATCAAAATTTTCTTCTATTAGTTCTCCGTCGGAATTCGGACCTTCTCGGGTGGAAATAAAAAATATTCTTGACTGGTCAGGAGCAATAGAGGGCTGAGAATCAAAACCTTTTGAGTTTACATTTCTGCCGAGATTTGTGGGTCTTCCCCAAGAATCGCCTTCGATGACTGTTCTGTAAATATCACAATCACCTATACCGTCAGGCCTTTCGCAGGCAGTGAAATAAAGTGTTTGTCTGTCTGCAGCTATTGACGCGGCGCCTTCATTAAGGACAGTGTTTACTCCGAGCTTACCGAGTGTTGTTGTTGTGTCAATGTTATATGGCTTAAAAAAAGAAGTGTCAAGCCTTTCCTGCTTTCTTGCAGCCCAGAAATCGTGGGATGGATCGCCTGTCTCTTCATGAATTTTGCTCCCGGGACGATTTGAAACATAAAAGAGTATTCTGCCGTCGGCGCTGATTGTAGGCGCATAATCCACTCCTTCCCAGTTTACTATGGGACCCAAGTTTATGATGCGTATGTTCTTATTGCTTAATATCCCGCTTTCCTCTTGAGGAGCAGGCATTTCGGATTCGGACATCAGTTCTGCAGCGATTAAAAAAAGCTCACCGCCGCCATTCTTCATAACTGCCGGCAGATCTCTCTGCTTTTCTTTTTGAGTGTTTGATGATGCTGCCGAGCCAAAGCTTATCAGGCATGTGAATACAATTAGTGTTGTTAAACGAGTCAGGAAACTAGTCATAATGCTTCTACCCAGTATTTTGATAATAAAATATTTATGTTGTTGTTCATACTATTCGCGGCTTTTATATACTCTTTGTATTATCCTCTATTTTTCAATTTTAAACAGCTTCTCTAATTATTAAGATAATGAATTTTTTATTCAGAATGAATAAATTTAAAGTAAATTCATTCGTATAAAGCAAAATTGGTCAAAAGTACCATACAATATCCAAACTGTCAAGATAAATTAACACAATTTAGCCTTTATCCGCAAAACGAACAAAAAAAATTTATTCATTAATGAAATTTTTTTTACTTAATCGAATTAGTGAATATGGATATACCCCGTAATTCACCTAAAGATTAATTCCGAAATTTAAAATATTACAATAGTGATAAATCGAAAAGCTGTTAATTGTGAATAAGTCATACAAAAGTGAAATAAGCCTGCCAAGATAACATCTTAATCATATTTTTTGGCAGATCCAATCACTAAAGGGAATTATTCAGTTTAAGCCATGCCCGACTGAATAAGCGGAGTGGATTTAGGACAACGGTGCGAGTATTTGATTAGGTGCGGATTACGGGTTGATTTCCTGTCGAAAAGCACCGGAGCCGAAGCGGGGCAGAAACCCTGATTATCCGCACCGAAACCGCAATTAATTATATACGCTGTTACCATACGTAATTTCATCTCATAAATTCTTTAAAAAAGTCTTTATCAATCTCATAGATAACTTTTGGTTTCACTCCTAATTCGTTTCTTTCAAATGGTGAACACACTGCTTAATCCCCTCTCAATAGGGGATTTCTTGGTGAAGATTCTCTCTGGCGCAGGAAGAAGTTTGCATCTCCCCATTTATTGAAACCAATTTTTCTGTCAGGAAGGCATACCTGATCGGTATCTTCCACCGGTTTACCTTCATAAATCATATAGTTTATTCTGTCCTTTTGGGGTGTCATTAAAGGCATATAAACATTAGCGCCGAAGTCAAGCCCGAGATTTCTTCCTCGCGGCATTATAGTTTCAAGGGCAGTTGTGGATGCAATGTTAACATCTTTCAGAACGATACGAGCTGCAGATACCATCTTTAATGCTAATGATGCAATTTCCTTTTTCTTATTAAGCCACCATACTTTATTTGAGTACATCGGTGTTTCGGTATGAAGCAGATAAGGACCCATGCCAATCATTCCGATACCTTCTCTCTGCATAAAAAGAATATCATCTGCCAGCTGCGGGATACTTTGGTTTGGAATACCTATCATTACTCCGGTGCCTGTCTGCCACCCGGTATCATTTAAAATCTTAAGGCATTTATATCTTTTCTCAAAACTTTGAACTGCGGGATGAATTTTCTCAAATAGTTCTTTGCTGCTCGTCTCAATTCTTAGTAAATACCTGTGAGCGCCTGCATCACGCCATTTTTCATAGGTTTCTCTGTTTTGCTCGCCGAGTGACAGAGTAATACCTAACCCGTCAGGCAGAATATCGGATTTGGTTAACTTCTTTATCTTTTTAACTACTCTTTCTATAAATTCCACAAAACTCTTATCACTTCTTTGTCCTGATTGAAGTACGATGGATCCATATCCTCTGCGTGAGCATTCCTTAGCAGTTTCAAGTATTTCTTCTTCGGTCATAATGTATCTGGCAGCGAGGTTATTGGATTTCCTAAGACCGCAGTAGAAACAGTCAAATGAACACCGGTTTGATATTTCGACAAGCCCGCGAAGATATATCTCATTTCCACAATATTGAAAAAGGGTATCCTTGGCTTTTCTACGCAGAACTTCAATGTCCTCTTCATTGGCAAGAAGTATTCGGACTATATCTTCCCGTGTATAACTTGATTTTTTAAGTATTTCTTTTAAGGTCATTTTTCTTACTTCCAGATGAAGTCAGGCATTTAGATGAAGTGCATCAAATAAAATTTTAAAAATACAAGTCCCTCTCTCCCCTTTCAATCTGCCCCAGTTTCTCTATGGTCTGCCGGCGTCTTCTGTCAGACGGAATATTAGTTAATTCTATCTTTATCAACTCTTCACCGAGCATTTTGGTTTCATCATCCGCATAGTCTTCGAGGTATTCCTTTAAAGTTGTAAGAGCATTAGGATGGCAGTTAAGCTTAATTAAGCCGGGTTTTGCAAGGTCCATAAAGTCTTCCCCCACTCTTCCAAGACGGTAGCAGGCAGTACAGAAAGAAGGAATAAATCCCATTTTGATCACATCTTCTATCACTTCGCCGGAGCTGCGGCAGTCATTCAAGGTAAACTGCCCGGAATTGTCTTCAACTGCAAAAGCCTGCTTGTAACCGCCCGGATTAGTCCGTGAACCGGCGCTAATCTGCGAAACACCGAGATTAAAAATTTCATTCCTAAGTTTAGCTGACTCTCTCGTTGAAAGTATCATGCCTGTATAAGGCACCGAACATCTTAAAACTGCAATCAGCTTCTTAAAATTCTTGTCTGAGACGGGATAAGGCACATTTTGCGAAAAAGGTGCATTTTCAGCCGGTTTTATCCTTGGAATTGAAATTGTGTGAGGACCGACTCCGAATTTTTCATCAAGGTGCTTTGCGTGTTGAAGAAGCGCAAGCGTTTCAAAGCGGTAATCATATAATCCGAAAAGGGCACCGATACCTACGTCATGCAGTCCGTTTTCCAAAGCTCTGTCCATAGTTTGAAGTCGGAAATCATAATCTGCTTTCAATCCGTCGGGATGCATTTTCCGGTAAGTTTCTTTGTGATATGTCTCCTGAAAAACTGTGTATGTGCCTATTTCCAAATCATTTATTTTCCGAAAACCTTCATCGCTTAGAGGTGCTATTTCAATATTAATTCTTCTAATAGAACTTCCTTTTTCATCTTTAGCGGCATAAACAGCTTCAACCGCCTGAAAGAGGTAATCCATACTTGACTTTTCGCTGTGCTCTCCCATTAGAAGCAAAATACGCTTATGTCCCTGGCGGAGTATTTCAATTGTTTCTTCCTTTATCTGGTCGGGATTCAGACGGATGCGTTTTATATTGTGATTATCACGCCGGAAGCCGCAGTAAAGGCAGTTGTTTGAGCAGTAATTAGAAACATACAGCGGAGCAAACAGCACCAGTCTGTTTCCATAGATCTTATCTTTTATCCTGCCGGCAGTTTCAAAAAGATATTCAAGATTATCATCATCTTCAATGTTTAAAAGAGCGGCTGTTTCTTCCAAATCAAGCCCTTTTAATTCCAATGCTTTATTTAAGATATGACCTGTTTCATTTCTATCCGGTTCTTGCCGGACGAAAAGTGATAACAATTCATTTTTATTTATTATTTGGTTGGGGGTCATGTGTAAGAAGATTTCAATACTTAAATAATTTGCAAATTGAACAGCTATTTAATCACTTTTCTTGTTTGGAAGATGTTTCATCTGTTTATTTTTGCCCCACCCTGACCCTCCCCAAAGGGAGGGAAATCATTAATTTAGCACCCTCCCCTTGGGGAGGGCCGGGGCGGGGTCTCTTCCGGTTTCATTTACATTACTTTATTTTTCTCTACGATTTTGCCAAATCTAACAAAATAATCATCCTCTTATGTGTTTTTCCCTTATCATGGACGTTTCATCTGTTTATTTTTGCCCCACCCTGACCCTCCC
>CAZOBD010000156.1:6485-9521 GCA_964577665.1 uncultured Hyphomicrobiales bacterium | reverse complement strand
TTTCATCTTAAGATATTTTTCCAAGATTTTCAGAAGATCATTTTTTATAATAGGCTTAGAAATATAATCGTCGCAGCCTGCGTCGAGAGCCGCCTGCATGTCAGATTTCAAGGCATAGGCGGTTTGGGCTATAACGGGTAAATCAGGCTTGTTTTCTTTTATCTTTCTTGCGGCATCATAGCCGTTCATAACAGGCATCTTGATATCCATAAGCACCAGATCTACCTTCTGATTGGATAATGCAATATCCACAGCTTTTCTGCCGTTGTCGGCATGCAGGATTTTACCATTGAAGTCCTTCAGCATTTTTTTAAGCAGAAGGAAGCTGTCAAAGTCGTCTTCTGCTATTAAGACTGTCAACATATCTGCTGAAGTTATTTGTTGTGGAGCTTCCTGTTTCATATCTTCTTTTTTGCTTTCTGCTGATTTAAAAGGTATTGTAAAATAAAAGGCGCTTCCGGCTCCAGGTTTTGATTCCGCCCATATTATGCCTCCCATCATTTCTACGAAGCCTTTGGATATGCTTAGCCCCAATCCGGCGCCCTCATACTGCCGCGAGGTTTCCATATCTGCCTGACGGAAGCGCTCAAAGATTATGTCCAGATAATCCTTTTCTATGCCTTTGCCGGTATCCTTTACGTAAAATTCAATCATATTTCCTTTTATGTCGCAGCCGAAGGTAACACTGCCTTTTGAAGTAAATTTTATTGCATTGTTGATTAAGTTGCTGAGTATCTGATTAAGCTTCGTTCTGTCGGTCATTATTATTGTTTCTGCATCTTCAAAGCAGCTTTCATAAGAAAATGCAAGTCCTTTTTTATCAGCCTGGGGCTTGAAAAAAGTGTGCAGGTCTCTTAATACGGTATTAAGAGGCGTTTCCTGAATGAACAGCTCAATTTCTCCCGCTTCAATCTTAGAAATGTCTATCAGGTCGTTGATTATGTTAAGCATTCTTTTGCCGCTGTTTTGAATTATCTCCACATATTCTTTTTCTTCGTTTTCAGTCAGTTCAGGGTCTTTTAAAAGCTCGGCAAAGCCCATTATGCCGTTCATGGGAGTGCGTATCTCATGGCTCATGTTTGCAAGAAAAGCTGATTTCAGCCTGTCGCTTTCCTCTGCGCGCTGTTTTGCTTCTATTATCTCTTCTTCGTAGCGTTTTATCTCTGAAATATCTTTACAGAAAGCTATAAGCTGGTTTTCTGAAATTCTAACCGCATCGATTATAACGTCTTTAAAATGTCCATCTTTACACTTTAGTTTTGTTTCCACATTTGAAATAGAGCCATCCTGAATTAGTCTGGTGAAGGATGAAGATTTTATCTGCCTGGGTTCGAGATTGTAGCTTATATCTTTGATTTTCATAGAGGTCAGCTCTTCGAAAGAATATCCGAGCAGACTGCATGCTGAGTGATTTACATAAGTGTAGTTTGTTTCTCTGTCGGCAATAAAAATTGGAGTTGGGGAAAATTCAATGTATTTTCTGAATCTTTCTTCGCTTTCTTTTAACTCCAGTTCCGCATTAATTCTGTCGGTAACGTCTATTCCGACGCCGAGCAGCATTGGCTCTTCATCTACGATAATAAGTTTCCCCGTAAGCTGATAGGAAAAGATTTCTCCGTCGTGCCTGATAATTTTTATTACCTCGTTTGCTTCGCCTTTTGTGAATACTTCTTGTGCCGTAGAGACAAGCTTTTCCTTATCTTCATCGGCTATGGCATCAAGCAGTTGGTGGGTTTTCATGCCTTCGTCGTCCAAGCCGTGGAAAGCGGCTTTGTTGTGGTTCCACCGGACAAACCGCATATTGGAATCTATCATATAGAAAATGCCGGGCAGGCTTTCTATCAGAAGATCGGAAAACATCTTTTCTCTTTTAATCGCTTCTTCGCTTTGTTTTCTTTCAGTTATATCCTGATGAGTTCCGTACATCAAAAGCGGTTTTTTTTCATCGTCCCACACTATTACTTTGCCTCTGTCAAGTATCCATACCCAGCTCCCATTTTTATGGCGGAGGCGGAACTCACACTCGTAATAATCATTTTCCCTGTTAAAATGCTTTTCAAGCATTTTATAAGCTGAGCTCAAATCATCGGGATGTACAAATTTTTCCCAAGTTTCAATTGTTGTCGGACTTACTTCTTTCAAAGTATAGCCCATTATCTCAGCCCAGCGTTCATTAACAGTGATTTCGCCTGTTTTAACGTTCCATTCCCATGTGCCTGCGTTAGTTCCTCTTATTATGTTTTCAAGCCTTTCCTTGTTGTCTTTCAGCTCCGTCTCAGTTTGAAGTCTTTCGGTTATATCTCTTACAATAGCCTGAACGTAAGTACTATCACCAATATTAAGGCGGTTAAGGGTAACTTCCGTATCAATGGGGGTGCCGTCTTTTTTTGAGTGCTTCCAGTGGAACTGCTGCGGTTCTCCTTCAAGAGCCGGGCTGATATATGCCATTGCTTTTATGTTTGAAAGCTCTCCGCAGGGCTGATGCTTCGGTGAAAAATCCCAGGGGCTTTTTCCAATTATATCTGATTTTGCTTCGCAGCCAAAGACTTTCAAAGCAGCTTCATTGCACTCGATGTATTTGCCGCCGTCAATAATTGAAATGGAATCGCCTGCGTTTTCGAAAAGAGTGCGGAAGCGAACTTCGCTTTCTTTTAGTGCTTCTTCAATTATTTTTCTTTCAGTAATGTCTTCCCCTGAACTGAGAGTGCCCGTAATTCTTCCATTTTCATCTTTTAATAGTGAATTATGCCAGAGAATTGTTCTTTCTTCACCTGATTTGGTAAGAACCTTTCCTTCAACCTGTTCTGTGTTTTCAAGTTTGCCTTTCATTAATTTTTTAAAGATTGACTTTACATTTTCAACATCATAATCAGGCAGACAGGTATCAAACCAGTTTTTGCCTATGAGTTCATATTTTTTGTAACCCAGCAGATTGCAGCCGTTGTCGTTGAGCATGGCAATACAGCCAAACTCGTCTATTGATATTATCAATTCGGCGGCAATATTGAGATAGCTTTCGGCTGTTTCTTTGCTTTT
>CAZOBD010000156.1:0-6385 GCA_964577665.1 uncultured Hyphomicrobiales bacterium | reverse complement strand
CTTCCAAAGATCAAAAACTTCGTCTTCAGTTTTCTTTTCGATGCCGTAAATATCGTACATACGATCATCCCATATCAATCTGTCGGTTCTAAGGTCTAAATCCCAGACGCCTATACCTGCGGATTTGGCGGCAAGTTCGAGCCGTTCTTTTGTTTTTGCCAGTTCGCGGGTAACGGAAATGCGCTCTGTTATGTCGTTTATGGTGCCGAGCATACCGTCGAAACAACCGTTTTCATCCAGGAAGGGGGATGCATTGATGGTCAGATAAACTCTTTCACCGTTACTTTTCTCAATGGCATGTTCTATCCCGTAAACTGGTTCCAATGTTGATTTCACAATAGAGAAAGGAAGTTTTTCTTCATCAAAGGGATTGCCTTCAAAATCAGTTATATTCCAATCCGGCGAGTTATAAGTTTTCTTATCTAAATTATCCTTTGTAAGACCGAGCAGTGTTTCAGCATACTTATTGGCAAAATCTATCTGCCCCTCTTTATTTACATTAACTATAGCAACCGGGCTTGTTTCTACGAGCATTCTGTTGAAATCGCGTTCTTCTTCTATCTGCCTTGTTATTTGTTTTTTTTCTGTTATATCCGTGAAAATTACCGCAAAAAAACCTTTCCGTGGAGAAAAAACATTTACGTCATAGTATCTGTCTGTTTCACTGAAATGATTGACGTACTTGACAGGAGTGCCTTCCATCGCTGTTTTTCCGTATGTCTCAATCCAGTACTTTTCAGTTGATGGGTATATCTCCAGCACTCTTTTACCGATAATATCTTCCCTTTTCACACCCAGAAGATTTTCAAACATAGGATTAATGTCGATATACTCGTAATCTGCGGGATTGCCGCCTTCATCTGTAATAATCTTATGCAGAGCAAATGCTTCGTTCATATTTTCAAACAACAGACGAAATTTTTCTTCACTCTCGGCAAGCTTTAAAGTCTTTTCTTTCAGTTCTTCATTTGTTGTAACGTATTCTTCCATAAGGGCTGCGTACTCTTCATTCTGCTGGCGGAGCTCTTCGTTGGCGGCAATGTATTCTTCGTTTAAAGCGGTGTATTCTTCGTTTTGTTTTTGCAGTTCCTCGTTTATTGCGTAATATTCTTCCGTTGAAGCGGCAAGCTGCTGATTTTTCAAATCAAGGTCGTTTTCTTTTGCTTTGTAGTCAGTGATGTCCCGCATAACATCGACGAATTTTTCTATCTCGCCTTTTTCATTAAAGACTGGAGAAGATTTTATAGAGAAATATTTATTGAAAATCTTCTCGTGCCTTTCAACGGTTTCTGTTTTGCGGGTTTTGGCAGACAGGCACAATGGGCAGAAATCACCGCATTTATCAGTATTGTGTATCACCTCGTAACACTTTCTGCCGATTACATCTTCATATTTTTTATTTAAAAGCGATAAGCCTCTGTCGTTAATATCTTCAATCTCAAAATCTTTGTTGATAATAAGCAGCACATCATCAATAGAATTAATAGTCTTTAGCCAGTCGCTCTTTAAAACAGCATCTTCCGTTATATCTTTTGCAGTGGAAATCAAACCGTCAATATTTCCTTTATCATCATAATAAGGGTAGTAATCCATTAAAAGAAACAAATTCTGCCCTGCTTCTGCTTTAATAGTATTGATATAGCTGACATGCTCTCCTTCAATACAACGGTCAAAGTGCGGCTTTACGGTACTTTCAAAATTCTCTTTTCCTATCAACTCTTCTACCGTTCTTCCGATTATTTCTTCCCTCTCTCTGTTGAAAAATCTGCAATAGGCGGCGTTTACGTATTTGTAGCGGTAGTCCTTCCCGACAAAAGAAGTCGGGTCGGAGACTATGTCCAGTATCTCTGAGCTTATATTATCGTTAACTTTTTTCTTTTCAGGGGGCATTTTTAGTATCTCCACGGGTATTTATTAATAGCTCAAAAAATACGAGCTTTTTTATTGGAACTTTTATTTCTTTGCTAAAAAAATTAGTATTGTGTTTATGTTAAAAAATATATATTCCTGTTTAGTAAAGCAAATATAGGCTTTTTTTGAAAAAATAAAAAAGGCTTATCCTTATATTTATAATTTTTTAAAGTTTTGTATTATAAAAGAAATTAATTAGCTGTGTAAATAAACTGCATTAGAATAGATTAAACAAAAAACATATATTAATGCCAAATAAATTTATTATTAATCAATAATTGAATATTTTTGAATCTATATTTTCTATATTATTAAATATAGATTATATGAATTGTGAAATATGGATATAAAAAATAAACAAATGAGAATCGACATAGAAACGAAAGATATAAAAGACGAGCCGCTTTATACCATTGGCACTGCGGCAGGGCTTATCGGCGTAACCGTACACACGCTCCGCATGTATGAGCGCGAAGGTCTTATACTGCCGTTTAAAAAAAAGAGCTCACACCGGCTTTATTCCGATTTGGACATCGAACACCTGAAGTGCATCCGTAAAGCATTAAATGAAAAAAAGATAAGCATAGCAGGCATAAAAGCTCTTTTTTCTATGATACCCTGCTGGCGTCTTAGAGACTGTCCCGATGATCATAAAAAAGCATGTTCTGCTTATAAAGGCGTTTTTCAGCCTTGCTGGACATACAAACATAAAGATAATATCTGCACCGAAAATGACTGTAGAAAATGTATTGTTTACCGCGACTATGCTTACTGCGACAAAATAAAAAAGTACCTGCAAACCATAATAGAAGATTTACCACAAACAAAAAGGAAGGACTAATGAAGAAATTTTTTTTCGTAATCATTGCAATTATGCTAACGCTTTCCGTATCGAAAGCTCAGGAAGGCAATATTCTGACGGACGGTTGGAAGATAAGCGGCATGGCTCATTTAATAAGCCAGATGGACGGCAAAGATTTTTCCAACAAAACACATCCTTACTACACAACCACCTCTAAAATCCGCCTCGGAGTGGAAAAACATATCGGCGAATCTGCTGTTTTCAGGGTCGATTTTCAGGATTCACGATTGATGGGAACAGGTTTTTTTGCCGATCAAAACAACGTTGACATTCTGCAGGGCTTCGTAGAACTAAAAAATGTTTTCAATCTGCCGCTTTCTCTGCAGGCAGGCCGCTTTCAAATGCAGTACGGTACGGAGAGAATAATAGGACGCAGCCTCTGGCACTATCAGGAACGCACTTTCGACGGCGTCAGGCTGAAATACTCAACTGAAAAATTTAAATTTGACTGGTTTCAGATTGCCCATACTAACTCCACTCCTTACATGCTGAAAGTGATGCCGTCAAACTATCCTTATCCTGCTGATGACTGGGACGGATATGCTATGTACGGTTTTTGGTCAAAATTAAACCCTGCTCAGAATCACGGGTTTGACCTTTTCGGATTTGTGGAAGACAACGGCGCTGCTGATATGACAAGATTTACGACAGGTGCTAATTACAACGGCAAGTTCGGGAAACTGAAAGCAGTCGGAGAATTTGCATATCAGTTCGGCACTCAGCAGAAACCTTCCGGCGAAACGGATGCCGAACAGGATATTGCCGCCTATCTTGCTTCTCTTAAACTAATTTACAATGAAGACCCATGGAAGTTTCATGCGGGTGCCGATATATTATCAGGTACTGATCCCGACGGCAGTGATTTTGGAACGTATGTAAACTATCCTGCTTCAAAACACAAATTTTTAGGTCTGATGGATTATTTTCTTGTAACGACTAAGGGTACCGGCAATCTCGGAGTAAATGACTATTATGCGGGAATAACGCTTGGAGAAATGGTTATCGGAAAGCCTATAACGGGTGAAAAAGGAAATTTGGAGACATTTTTGACTTTCCATTATTTTATGTCCAATCAGGAATCGCCATCCGGAGACAGCGATTTCGGTCAGGAAATCGATTTCGTATTAAAATATACAATCACAAAGGGCTTGTTTGTACAGTTCGGCGGCGGTGTCTTTCTACCCGGTGAAGTTATGAAAAAGATGTACACTGCTCCGGACGGCACTGTCCGCGAAGACCCTTCTTTTTGGGCATTTACTATGCTGATGCTTAGGATATAGAGCACCCTTCTTGTACATCTTACTCCAATGTTTTGAGCATCAACATAAGCGGTGTCAGAATATCCTTTTCAATTTTCTTCCGCTGGATGAAAGCCAAAAGGAGATTCTTCTTATGCTTTTGTAAAATACATCTAAAGGTCAAAAAAATGACTATTGTTGCGGTTTTCCTCACCGCACCACCACAAACTTCTCGGAATAACTTCCAATATGAATGAAATATAAGCCGGCGGGCAAATGCTCTATATTCATCCGATGAATCGGAGACATCGGATGAATATTTGCAGTATGTTCCTCATTCTTACTACACACTATTTAAGATAGAGCAAAAAAATTTCCAAACATTTGAAAAAACATTTGCATTTTTGCCTCACATTTTGTTAATTATATGTGAACTGTTTGTTAAATAAAATTAAGTATTTCTATGATAAAAGGATTTCTATTGATTTTTAGCCTGCTTGTACCTTTTACTCTTTACTCAGCGGAATATTACGTATCAACTACCGGAGATGATAATGATCCCGGCACTTTTGCTTCTCCTTGGGAGACTTTTCAAAAAGCTGCAAGCACTGCTCTGGCAGGTGATATTGTTTATTTCAGGGGCGGTGTTTATTATGAAGGAGGGCTTGCACCCGCAAATTCGGGGAACGCGGGCAGTCCGATAGTATTTATGGCATATCAGGATGAAACTCCAGTCATAGACGGCAGCTATTACGGCGGCAGCAACGGATTTGCAGTTTACGGTAAATCGTATTTTAAACTCGAGGGTTTTGAAATACGAAATTATATGGGAGGGCACTGTATCTGGCTGTGGGACTGCCGCCACTTTGAACTAAAAGACCTTACCGTGCATCACTCATATTTCGGCATTGGATGCTCTTACGGCAGCCATGATTTTGTTTTAAATAATGTCGAAATTCACCACTTTACTCTTTACGGCTTCGATGCCACCGGAAACGGCTCGGACTGTTATAACGGCGAGTTCGTTGACTGCTCGGCACATTCCTGCAATGACGACAGTCAGAATGTTGACGGATTTGCTCTCGGGCACGGTTCTCAAAGCAATTTCTCTTTTACTAACTGCACGGTCTATGATGTTTACGACGGCTTCGACATGAGCGCAAACGATGTTACAATAGACCGCTGCATGGGCTATGACTGTGTGAACGGAGCGCTTAAGCTCTGGGGAGACAATATTTCCGTTAAAAATTCTCTCTTCTGGGATAATTACATTTCAAATGTGCAGGTTTGCTGGCGAGGCTCGCCGAAATCCGTCACTCTGCAAAATTGCTTTTTGGGGCAGTCATCCACTTATAATATCTGGATATCCGACTCCCGCGACGAGCTGAACATGTACGCGTGCATTCTTGCCGGAGGCGACAACAACGGTCTCTGTTTTGAAGACAACGCCGAACTGAACTACAGCGGCGATTACAATATTTTTCACAATGACAATGACTACCGCGTGATAAACTACGGCTTCTCAAATGAATTTTCCATGGACGAAATGAATAACGGCGACTGGGCTTCTTTCAGCGGAGAAGATGATCATTCTATTGTTTCTTACAATCCGGCGGATTTGTTTACGGATTATGCAGGCGGAGATTTTCATCTCAGCGGTACTTCCGCGGCAATAGATGTGTGCCCTTCTGCGGGTTTTCCGGAAACGGATTATGAAGGAAATCCGAGACCTTACGGTGCGGGCTGCGACGCAGGTCCCTATGAAAAACAGGATGTATGCTATGAAGAACTGATACTACGGAATTTGGCTTATACAAATTCCAACAGTCCCGTTCTTTTCAAAGCGACGGATTTTATTTCAATTGCGGGAAACAGCACTACCCTTGAAATCAGTTCGGGAGGGAAAATGACGGCTGCCGCTGTGAATTATGTAAAATTGCTGCCGGGTTTTCATGCGCAAAGCTCGTCAAGCTTTCATGCTTACACAAGCCCGTCGCCTTGCAGTATAACTTTTCCGAGAAAATGTTCCGAGGAAATTATTTCAGAAGAAACCTGCTCAAGGCGGCGAGAGCAGGAAATATCTGTTTATCCTAACCCAAACGACGGTTCATTTGAAATTAATTTTTCCAACAGTTCAGAACCTGTATATGAAATATCCGTCATGAATATATTAGGGCAGAAATCCCTTTTCAGAAAAGAGGAATACGGCAGCTCTTTCAAAATAAAACTAAAGAAATCAACACCTGGGGTATATTACATTACTTTAAAGCAAAAAAATCGGACAATCAGCCGAAAAGTTATTGTGAAGTAAAAGCTTTCATTTTCATCTGTTTATTTTTAGCCCCACCCTAACCCTCCCCAAAGGGAGGGAATT
>CAZOBD010000155.1:0-9595 GCA_964577665.1 uncultured Hyphomicrobiales bacterium | reverse complement strand
AATAAAGGAATACGAAAGTATAATAAAGGAATACGAAAGTATAATAAACTCAAATTACTCAATAGAAAAGAACCCCCTTTCCTAAATCCTTTCCCCCAAAGGAGGAAAGGACTTTCAAAACATTAAGATATTCATACTCCCTTTCCCCTTGGGGGAAGGGCAGGGGATGAGTGTTTATAAATGATCAGTTATTCACAATGACTTTTCAAGGATGAAGGAGTTCAAAAGTTCATTAAAGATGTTAGGAAGTTCATCTAAGGAGTTAGGAAGTATAATAAAGGAGTTATGTAAAGCATTTATGTTAATAAAAATATCAATGAAGCATAATAATTTTTGAAAAAAGGTAAAATTAAAATGAAAACTGCAATGCTTAACCTGTTACAGCTTCTCAGGATTTAATTTTCACCATCTGCGGAGATTCATAAAGAAGTTCGGAATGACATAAATTTTAAACTCAAATTACTCAATAGAAAAGAACCCCCTTTCCTAAATCCTTTCCCCCAAAGGAGGAAAGGACTTTCAAAACATTAAGATATTCATACTCCCTTTCCCCTTGGGGGAAGGGCAGGGGATGGGGGTTTATAAATGATCAGTTATTCCCAATGACTTTTCCGGGATAAATTGATGATAAAATTCAATATTTATAATTCCCAAAGGGAAGTTTTTGATAAAAACAGAACGATACACAGAAGGATTTTTGGTAAAAGATAAATTGAATAATGCAATGTTTATAAGCTCGATAAGATTTTGAATAAGTCCGAAAAATTCTTTATTTTAAACTAAAGTATATTTGTTAAAAATTTATTAATTACAGCCATGAAAACGAAAAAAATAACACCTTACAAACCGAAAAATCACGTTAGAATAGTAACCGCGGCATCCCTTTTTGACGGACACGACGCCGCCATAAACATTATGAGGCGCATTATACAAGGCACGGGCGCCGAAGTAATACATCTGGGGCATAACCGGAGCGTCGCGGAAATAGTTGACTGCGCCGTGCAGGAAGATGCTCAGGGTATTGCGCTTACCTCATATCAAGGCGGACACGTTGAGTACCTTAAATACATGTTTGACCTGATAAAAGAAAGGGGCGGGGACACGAAAATTTTCGCCGGAGGGGGCGGCACCATCTTGCCGGATGAAATAAAGGAACTCCATGAATACGGCATCGACCACATATATTCTCCCGACGACGGCAGACAGATGGGATTGCAGGGAATGATAAATGATTTGATGAAAAAATGTGATTTCTCCACCTGCAAATATCAGGAAAACGGACAAGTACTGACTCGCGACCTGATTAAGGATGAACAGCAGATAAATAAATTCCGCGAGAGTCTTAAAAATTACACGCGGAAGCTCGGCGGGAAAGATTCGGTTGTTCTCGGGCGTGTAATCACCGTCGCCGAGAACTTTCCGGAGGATTATGAATTTATTAAGGATGATATTTTAAAAGACGCGGAGAAGAATCATGTGCCTGTTTTGGGCATTACTGGCACCGGCGGCTCGGGCAAATCTTCTCTTGTAGATGAACTGATAAGACGATTCCTGATGGATTTTGAAGAAAAGACTATCGCAGTGATTTCCGTTGACCCCTCAAAGAGAAAAAGCGGCGGCGCGCTATTAGGCGACCGCATCCGGATGAATTCGATTTTCACCGAGAGGGTTTATATGCGCTCCCTGGCAACGCGGCAGTCGAACCTTGCCATGAGCAAGTATGTCCGCCATGCCATTGACATCTGCAAAGCGGCAGATTTTGATATGATAATAGTGGAAACTTCCGGCATAGGGCAGTCCGACACGGAAATAACAGATCACAGCGACGTTTCGCTTTATGTAATGACTCCTGAATACGGCGCCGCCATCCAATTGGAAAAAATCGACATGCTCGACTTTGCCGATATTATCGCCATAAACAAATTTGACAAAAGCGGAGCTATGGATTCCCTCCGCGATGTACGCAAGCAGTACATGAGAAACCACATGCTGTTCGGCGAAGACCATGAAAAGTTCCCCATCTTCGGAACAATAGCGTCGCAGTTCAACGACCCGGGCATGAACAACTTATACCGCCGGATAATGGACACAATAGTAGAAAAAACCAATGCGGAAGAGCTTCGTTCGAGTTATGACGTAAGTGAAGCTATGAGCAGGAAGATTCATATTATTCCGCCGGACAGAGTACGGTATCTCGCGGAAATTGCAGAAGACAGCGACCGCTACGACCGCTTTGTAAAGGAACAAACGGACACTGCCAGAAAACTTTTCCAGTTTTTTGGGACCATTGCTCTTTTAAGAAAAGAAGAGACACGTGAAGATGAGTTCCTGCCGGACATTGAGGAAAAGGAAAAAGACAGCGGAAACCTGAAAGAACTTGTTCAGCAGTACAACGAACTGATTGACAGGCTTAGCGCAGACAGTAAAAAAGTTTTAAAAGGCTGGAAGAAATTTAAAGAAGCTTACGGCAAAGACTTTTTTGAATTTAAGGTGCGTGATAAAATCATAAAGCAGCCTCTTTTCCATGAAAGTCTTTCGCACACACGCATTCCGAAGGTTGCACTGCCTGAATTCAAGGACTGGGGAGAAATTTTAAAATGGGTTCTTACCGAAAATGTACCCGGCATGTTTCCTTTTGCCGCGGGAGTATTTCCTCTGAAAAGAGTCGGGGAAGATCCGACCCGCATGTTTGCAGGCGAGGGCGGACCCGAAAAGACAAACAAGCGCTTTCACTATCTTTCCATGGATATGCCGGCAAAAAGGCTCTCCACCGCATTCGACAGCGTTACCCTTTACGGCGAAAATCCCGACTACAGACCTGATATTTACGGGAAAATAGGCAATTCGGGCGTCAGCATAGCAACCGTTGACGACGCCAAAAAGCTTTATTCCGGCTTTAACCTTGCAGATCCGAAAACATCAGTTTCCATGACCATAAACGGACCTGCTCCAATGCTGCTTGCATTTTTTATGAACGCCGCCATAGACCAGCGGTGCGAAATATACATAAAAGAAAACGGTTTGGAAGAGGAAGTAAAGAAAAAAATTGATAATATATACGCCGGTAAAGGACTTGAGAAGCCAAATTACAACGGCGCTCTTCCAAAAACAAACGACGGTTTAGGGCTGATGCTTCTCGGAGTTTCGGGGGATGAAGTTCTGCCGAAAGAAGTTTATGATAAGATAAAAGCGGAAACAATGTCAGTTGTCCGCGGAACGGTGCAGGCAGATATTTTAAAAGAGGATCAGGCACAGAACACCTGCATTTTTTCAACGGAGTTTGCCCTGCGGATGATGGGCGACATCCAGCAGTATTTTATTGACAACAAAGTGCGGAATTTCTACTCTGTGTCCATTTCGGGTTACCACATAGCCGAAGCAGGCGCCAATCCTATTACCCAGCTTGCCTTCACACTGGCAAACGGCTTTACTTTCGTGGAATATTACCTTTCCCGCGGTATGCACATAGACGATTTCGCCCCGAATCTATCCTTCTTTTTCTCAAACGGAGTGGATATGGAATACTCGGTGATAGGAAGAGTTGCCCGCCGCATCTGGGCAAAAGCCATGAAAAACAAATACGGCGGCAACGAACGCTCCCAGAAATTGAAATATCATATCCAGACCTCGGGCAGGTCTCTCCATGCACAGGAAATTGCATTTAACGATATACGCACAACCCTGCAGGCTGTTTATGCTATTTATGACAACTGTAACTCTCTTCATACAAACGCTTACGACGAAGCCATAACCACACCTACGGAAGAAAGTGTCCGCCGGGCGCTTGCAATACAGCTTATAATCAACAAAGAATTCGGTATGGCTAAGAATGAAAATCCAATGCAGGGTTCATTCATAACTGAAATGATGACCGATGTAGTCGAGCAGGCTGTTTTGCAGGAGTTCAGGCGCATTGCAGAGCGCGGCGGGGTGCTTGGCGCTATGGAAAGGATGTATCAGCGTTCAAAAATTCAGGAAGAATCGATGTATTACGAGCAAAAGAAGCACAACGGAGAGCTTCCCATTGTCGGCGTAAATACATTTTTAAATGACGACGGCTCGCCTACTATAGTTCCCGAGGAAGTATCACGCTCCACAAAAGAAGAAAAGGAATTTGCCATAGAAAGTCTTAATGCTTTTCATAAAAGGAATGAGCAGGAATCGAAGAAAGCTCTCGAAGAACTTCAAAAAGCCGCAGTGGAAAACAAGAACACTTTCATAGAAATGATGGAAGCGGCAAAGGTCTGCTCACTCGGGCAAATTTCCGAAGCTCTGTACCGGGTCGGCGGGCAGTACAGAAGGAATATGTAGGTGATTTTGTAAACAAAATATGACTAATTTCGTAATTCAATTAGTCAATAAACTCATAATTTATTTTGAAAAACTTGGCTATTAAAAATATTATCTCTAATTTATATAATGTGATATTTTCTCATTAAATAAAATATAATATGATAATTAGATTAAAAATAAAGAATTTCAAATCTTTTAATAAAGAAACCAACTTTCTTCTGACTCCGGGTAAGACTAGAATCCATAAAGATCATATTATTAAAGAAAATAGTTATAAAGGTATAAATGTTTTAAAAAACTGTGCAATATACGGAGCTAATGCTTCCGGTAAATCCAATTTTATTCAGTCTCTCTACTTTATTAGAACAATTATTAAGAAAGGACTAAACAAAATTCCTCCGATTCAGACCTTCAAGCATAAGCTTTCAAAAAAGTCTAAGAATAACCCCATTAGTATTGAAATCGAATTAAAATCAAATGGCAAAAACTATGCCTATGGATTTGTGGTTGATGAAAATATTTTCATAGAAGAGTGGCTTTATGAAATCGACAAGAATAATGATACAAAAATATATTATGTAAATAACAAAGACAACAAATGGGAGTTCAATTACAATTTTCTGATTGATACAGAACAAAAAGAACTAATAGATTTTACCAAAAAAACAACAAGAAAGGATCAACTTTTTCTAAAAAAATGTATTGATAACAATATTATTTTTTTAGAACCTGTCAATAATGTTTATGATTGGTTTGATAATAAGCTTCGAATTATACTGCCTGAATCTAAATATAAGGGATTAGAAACTAATTTAAAAAAGGACTCCGACTTCAAAATAATTTTTACAGAGTTTTTAAAAACATTTGATAGTAATATTGAGGGACTGGATTTTAAAAAGGTTAAATCGATTGATTCCCTGAATTTGCCAAGGATGGTAATTGATGACATAGTCAATTCAATGACAAATAAAGATACGATTACATTAAAAAATTATGACGAAATGACTTATTTATTTGATCTGGACTCAAAGAACAATCCGGAAATATCCAGATTGATTACTAAGCATAAATCACACGACAGTAAGACTTTGATTGATTTTGAATTAGCTGAAGAATCTCAAGGTACACAAAGAATGCTTCATTTGATACCTGCTTTGATAAGTATTCTGTCTTCTGAAAAAGTATATGTAATCGATGAATTAGAGAGAAGTTTGCATCCTATTCTTGCAAAAGATTTCATTAATGTCTTTAATGATTTAACAAAAGGCAAAGAGTCACAAATTATTTTTACCACTCACGAGACATTTTATCTTGATTTATCTGTATTAAGAAGAGATGAGATTTTTTTCTGCGAAAAGAATGAATTTGGTGAATCTGATATTTATTCTTTAGAAGAGTTTAGTCCAAGATATGATAAAGATATCAGGGCAGGATATATTCATGGACGATATGGAGCAATTCCATTTGCTTTTTATAAGGGAGTTAGTATTTGAAATGGGAAGGCAAAGACGTCGCTTTATAAGAGAATCGGGAAATAAAAGCGCCAGATTAATTATTATTGCCACTGAAGGCAGTGAAACTGAACCGAAATACTTTGAGTCTGTAAGAAGAAAATTTCGTTCAAAAAGAACTCACATTGAAATAATTTCAACCGAAAAAAGCACTACAAAAAGTGCTCCCGAATATGTTATGGATAGACTGAATAGCTTTAAAAAGGAATATATATTAAATACTGAAGATGAACTTTGGATTATAATAGATTTCGATAGATGGGGAGTTAAGAAGCTAAGTGAGATAAATAAATTATGCTATCAAAAGAAGTACTTTTTAGCTGTTTCAAATCCATGCTTTGAAATATGGATCTTACTACATTTCAAATCATTAACAAATATTTCGAAAGAAGAAAAAAATAGGATAAAATCAAATGCAAAAATAAGCAGAAACAGAAGATATTTAGATAAGCTTATATTTGATGAGGTACAGGAAGAAAACATATTATATAGTTATATTGATTCATTAGCACCTTATGTTCAAAGGGCAATTAAGAATGCTAAGGAGTTAGATAAAAATTCCAGTGAAGACTGGCCTAATGATATTGGCAGCCATGTCTATAAATGTATAGAAAATATTATTTCAAAATGATACTTATCTCCTGCATTATTGCTTTATATGATCATTAATAGTTATCATGAATTCCTTATTTGAAGCAAGGTTCTTCGAAAAGCCGCATACTCATTTTTGGAAGCAGTATCGGCAGCCTGCGAAAAATTCATCTATTATCTATCCTTTCTGTGCTTTGTAAAGAGCCCGGATATTCCGGATGTCAGTTTTTACCAAAAAAAGACTTTCCAAGTCTTTGAGACCCGGAAAGTCTTAATTCCAAAGTAATATTCAAATTAATCAAAATCGGGCTCTAGGGTAAACTGCATGTAGTCGAGAGGAAGAATGGGCATCGGTTTGCCGTTATTTTCCGCCCGCCATATCAATGATTCGGCTTCATAACCTATTTCGGGAACTTTGACTCCTGCCATTCCAAATAACAGTGAACCGAAATCGAAAAGTTCAGGTTCGGGATACTGCTCGTAAGTGCAGTATTCATCGAGTTCTATACCTGCTTCTTTCTTAGCTGTTTCAATTGCTTTCCATAAGCCGCCGAGATTATCCACCAAGCCGTTTTCGTTTCCGTCCATGCCCGACCAGACTCTGCCCTGAGCAATCTCTGCAACTTTATCTTTGTCCATCTGCCTTCCGTTTGCCACCATTGTAACGAATTCGTCATACATCACTTTTATTTTCTCTTTCCATTCGTTCAGCTCTTCATCGGTAAGATTTCTAACGGGAAGCCCCAAGCCGATAAGCGGCAGCCTCCATGTATGCCCAAGGTCTGCATGTTTACCTTTTAATACCAGATCCGTTGTAATTCCGATGTCATTTGCCAAGCCTTTGTCGTACATCCATGCGGCAATAACACCTATGGAACCTGTTATTGTCATTGGTGCGGCAACAATTTTATCGGCATCCATACTCAGCCAGTAACCGCCTGATGCGGCAACCATTCCCTGTGAAACAATTACCGGCTTTTTATCTTTATAGCGGCGGATTATTTCCGCGATATAATCCGAAGCCATTGCGTCACCGCCCGGGGAATCCACTCTGAGCACTACGGCTGAAACGGAATTATCTTTCATAACTTTTTCCATATCCTGCGCGAGCTTGCGGGCTTTTATGCCGCTTTCCATGGCGCATTCGCCGATGGCATAAACAATGGCAATATTGTTTTGCGGGGCGCTCCATTTATCATCGAAGGGCCGGGGTTTGCTTTGGTACATGCCAAATTCGGTAAAGAATACTTTTCTACCGGTTATCTCTTTAACAATCTTTTTATAATTAGTCCACCTGCCTTTGCGGTCAATCAGATTGTTTTCCATGGCTTCGTTTACCGTAAATATGAGATTATCGTTTACGAAGCCTTCAAATTCATTGTCGGTAAAACCGCGTGATTTCATAATCTCAGTTTTGCTTATTTCATACCAGTCGTCAACCAGCGCCTGACGCTGTTCGCGGTCGGCATCGCTCATTTTTTCTCTGGCATAAGTTTCTGCCGCAGATTTGTACTTGAAAAGTCTTATCTCCTCAAAGCCGATGTTTACATCTTCCAGCATTTTTTTGTAATAACTCCTTCCGAGCATATAGCCTTCCAGAGTAAGCATACCGAATTCGTCCATAACTATTTCATCGGCTACGCTGGCAAAGTGGTACTCCCGTATGCCCATCCTGTCTGCAAAAATGATGACTTCTTTGCCCGAATCCTTAAATTCACGCAGTTTCTCGCGTATTTCCCACATCATTTCCATATTAACGGACATTCCGGATGTATTAATGACAATTCCGCCAATGTTGTCGTCATTCTTTGCTTCGTCGATTTTTTTAAGTATGGCAAAGAGTGTCTTTCCATCGTCAAAAAATTTATATCTTTGATATTTTATATCACCCTTAAGGTCTAAAACGAGGTACAGCTCTATGGGCATAATATTTTCCAAGACCGTTCTGTCTAATGCTCCCAGCCGGATTGACCACGCATTATAATCATATTCCTGATTTGCATCAAACTGCGAGTTTGAGCCGAATCCCATTGCACCGATGCTTAAATCAACGCCCACGGTGAAAGTTTCGTCTTCGAAGTACCTGCCGTTTATTCTGAAACCGTCGATTACTTCCACGGAAGCGCCTGCGCTCCAGCCTGCTGCATCAAGGTTTTGATCGTCAAACATAGCCATATCCGCAAAAAGGGCTACCGGCAGGCTGCCAATGGGTCTTACTGCAATTTCCGCAACGGTTTCGGCATCTGTGTTGTCCAGCGCCCATGTACGGCTGAGACCAACCGAAACCTGAGGCAGCGGACGTATCAAAGCGCCCGCGTAAATAATATTGCTCCTGCCGAAAGCCGCTTTGTCCCCGCCGGTGAAACCGTATCCGACCCCGAGACTAAAATCACGTGAGCCGAATGCCGTGGAAAGTCGGTAGTCATTCACTGATTTTCCGTTTCTTGTATCGTGCAGAAAACCGAAACCGCTGTAAGGCGATCCAGTGAAAATACCCCAGCGGTCAAAATTTGAAACATCTCCCGGCTGCCCCGATACCGTAAAAAGCATATCGAAATCGTGCATATAACTGGTTATTGCAGGGTTTTGAAAGCCGTACAGCCCGTATTTAAATGCCCCGGGAGAAGCCTGATAAAAATCGCGCATCTCATAATAGCTTATAAAGCTCTTCTGCTGTGCAGACGCCGTAAAAATAAGAATCAACATCATCAGCATCGTTGACTTTAGAAATTTCATTACTCCTCCTTCTTTATAAAAAATGCAATTTGTATTCTGAGAGTTTCATACGCCGCAATATATAAAAAAGTTTCATAAACACGGATAAAACAAACATGATTCGGGAAAAGACAGAAGGGGATGATTGTTTTAAAGACATAGCCTTACTATCAAATGGCGATATTATCGGCATTGAGGATAGTTACAGACATATTTGGAAATGCTCCGATTGGGCTACCGATGTAGTAGAAGAAAACATGCCGGATAAAAATAACGATGGAATGTTAATATATCCGAATCCTGCGTCGGAGTATATTGAAATAAAAATTGATAGATGGAGCCCATCTTCAAGATGGACTCCATCTGAGCTAATAATCTTCAATTCTATCGGCGAATGTGTGCTGACAGAACCAATTCATCCGATGACTCGAAGTCATCGGATGAATATCGAAGGTTTGCCTGCAGGCGCCTATTTTGTAAAATGC
>CAZOBD010000154.1:0-9733 GCA_964577665.1 uncultured Hyphomicrobiales bacterium | reverse complement strand
TCCCTCCCTTACTTGTAAGGGAGGGTTGGGGAGGGATCAAATATAAACAGATGAAGTTACTGCAATTATTAACAATTGTCTTAATAAAAGGAGCGAACAGGCTAAGCAGTCTTCAGGCTTTTTATACAATACTCTTAAAGAAAATATTTAAGCTGTCTGACCGTGTCTTTTTTTTTAACAAATATCAAGGCAGCAATGAGCAGTTCCATAAAACATTCTGAAATATTTGACTTTGCAAATATAATTGAGTATTCCGAAAACGGCATTATAAGCAAAAAATTAATTCAGAAACCCGAAGGCAGTATCACCCTCTTTTCATTCGATAAAGGGCAAGAACTGAGCGAGCACACAGCACCTTTCGATGCCTTAGTGCAGATTATGGAGGGGCAGGCAGAAATAATAATCGACAAAAAAGAACATAAGCTTTCAGCGGGCGAAAGCATCATCATGCCGGCAAATATTCCCCATGCAGTAAAAGCAGATGAAAAATTTAAAATGCTGCTCACAATGATAAAGGAAAAAAATTAACGATCCTTATAAAGAAATTTACAAGAAGGTTTCCCGCCCCTCATTTAAATCCTTGTCTTTTAGGGTTTGTTTCGAGATGATGGCGTATCATAAGTCAAAAATTTAGAATATTTTATATTTTCTTTTAAACCTTTCGATAAAAAATTTGTCTTAGTAACAGAAGGCTCTGTGAAAGTAAATTATTTTCCGGCACAGCACAGAATAGTTCTCTGATATTGTATAATAATTGCATAATCTAACACAAATAAATAATAAGTGTATATGTAAGCAATGAACGTTCTAAAACTGCATTACACATTTATAACTAAAAGAAAGGATGACGCTATGAAAAAGAACAGGAAACTAAGCGCCCTGCTCGCCGCTTTTGCGGTAGTTCTGCTTGTCTCGGTAACGGGCTGCGAAAAGCCCGGCGAAGGACCCAACGATCCCATCGACAACGGCGATTTCTATGGAATCGCGGCAGCTCAGGAGTTTGAAAACTTTGAAATAATCGACCCGGCGGAAGAGCTTGCAAATGTCAGCGAACCCACAATGGAACTCGAGATGGAAGCCGAAGAAATCACTCCCGATTTCAGAGACAACCCCCGCCACGGCAAAAAACCGCCGCGCCGCACACATCCGCTTTTAAGAGTGTTCCGCGCCATGGAAATTGACCGCGAACAGTTTGAACAGATACAGGATTTCAAGGTACAGTACCACCGCTGTATGTATGAAGTGATGGTGCCGTATGTGCAGGCAAGACGTGAAATCATAAGGCAGGCTAATGAAGACCGCCGCGAAGTAATTACCGCATACAGAAACGGTTCAATTACCGCTGAGGAAGCCAGAGCACAGATGAAAGAAATATGGGTGGAAACACACGAACAGCTCAGAGGTCTTTTCGACTGGGATGCAAAATGCGCATGTCTTAAGCAGTTTTTTGAAAACATCGCAAGTGTTCTCGATGAAGACCAGCTAAAGATTTGGAACGAATTCATCAATTCGCTCGAAGGTCCCTGCTTCGACGAAGAAGAACCCGTGTAAACAGCTTAAATATCAGTAATTTCGAAAAGGCGCTTCCTTTTAAAAGGGAGCGTTTTTTTATATTTTTCTTATTTCTAAATTTGTCGTTATAGTAAGTTGCTTTCAAAAAAACAATTTTCATCCTATCCAAACTCTGATTTGGATAGGATACTTTCAAGTCAAACTCTGTTTGGCAGCAGCGAAACAGAGTTTCGTTTGAAAAATACATTCCCAAATCGGAGGTTGGGAATGAGTTTTAAAATGCCGACTTTCAGGACAAAGAATCAGTGCAAGGCTTTCCGTCTGTATGCCTGTGCGTTTTGAACATCATTCGTTTTCATAAAAATTTCAGACAATTTCAAAAGCAGATTTGTATTTTCCGGCTGAAGCTGTTCGGCACGCCGGAAGTGGTTTATGGCAGAGCTAAAATCTCCCCGATTTTCGGCATTCTGTCCCATTATCATAAGAGTCGAGAAGAGATTTTGCGAGGCTTCCTGATTTTTCGGATTAATCTGAAGAATTTGGTTAAAAAACATAGCGGCGCTGTCAAGTTTTCCCATTTGACGGTAGGCATATCCGCCCATGGAAAACAATTGTTCGTTTTTTGAATGATAAGGCAGGGCTTGATGTATAATATTTAGAGCACCTCTATAGTTCTGCTTTTGGAGCATATTACTGCCGCGGCTGAGGGCGGCATTGAGCATCATATTGTGCGCATTGCGGGAAATATTTGATTTTCCTTCGTCAAGATTGAGGGCTTTTCTAAAGCTGTAAAAGGCTGAATCTGCCGATCCGGTGTTGATATGGTAAATCCCGAGAGCAATAAAAGCATTCGGATTATAAGGATATTCTCGGGCAATTTGACGAATTTCTTTTCCTGCCTGCTCAAGTCTTTTTTGTTTTTCTAAAGGATCTTCAAAAGAATCGAGAGTGTTAAGCACAGCCTCAGCCCTTGCAAGCCTGTCACCGGCAGAAAGGGAAGGCTTCTTTTCGGCGGCGCCCAAAGCATAATAAAAAAGCGCAAGACCTGCAATGAGCGGTAGAATAATGATTATGACAGGATAACTCATCAGGAAAGGTAAAGCCGGAATTGATTTTTCGCCGAATAAATACTTATTAAGCAAGGTCTGCTCATGTGCTTTCTTGGAAACCGGTTTTTTCTCGCGGCTGCCTGTAATATTTTCAGTCTTCCTAACTTTTTGTACTGATTTTTTTTGCCGTAAAGCGGTAGATTTTCTATTTTTTTTCTTTTGGCTCATTTTCATTTTTTTCTATTATTTTAAATCCTTGCTGAAAAGTATTTCCCCTCATATATACATTTACCGAAGTTTTCAAGCTGTTAGAGGGTATCGGAGAATACCCGGTCAGCCCGGAATAATAGACTTCATAGCCGTTAACCTGCTGAACTTTTAAATTTCCGACGGAATAGTCCGGCGGAAGATAAAATGTATCCCAGAAAGCGGGCTTTCCCTGAGAAAGCTTCCTTTGTTCTATAAGGTCTTTCATATCGCCGTAGAAATTGAGAAAAAAGTATATTGCCGCGGCTGAAAACACAAGGTAAATCCCCGTCTGAAGATGGGGAGAAATCTTTAAATGCACTGCTTTCCCGATGAAATTAAAGAATATTTGGAGAGTCAGAAAAACAAACATACCGGAAAAAGCAAATAAAACACCCCAGCCGAATCTCAAATCGGGCGCCGATGTCAGCCAGAAGGCAAAGGCGGCTGCTCCCACTAAGAAAACTGCTGCGTAAGACAAAATTGTATTTTTGTTATTCTCGTAATGATTCTTGAATAATTTTATTTTTGCGGCAGCCCCCCCGATATAGGTTAAGAAACCGGCTAAATACACCGCAGAAAACATGTAAATAATATTAAGAATTTCTTTCAAAAAAGGAAATGTCTGATTTGCAAGCCATACTTCATACCACTGGGAAAAGCTCATATTATCAAGAGCCGCTCCTTCCGGCACATTTCTGAACCATGCGGGAAATTTCGCCCAGTCTTCAATCACTTTTTTAGTATGCGCGGCAGCCTCCGGCGGTATTTTCCAGTCGAAAGAAAATAAATCAATTGCGGGAAAAGGATGCAGAAGATAGCCTGAAAAAATTATATTTCTGACTAAGAAGGGCAGAAGTATTACGGCGGTTACAATGATAATTATTATGAGATTCCGAAACTGCTTTTTTGAAAGCTCTCTGAAAAGAAGAAGGAAAGTGAAAATAACCAGCATAGCTCCTGAAAGCTTTATGGTCATAGTAAATGCAGAAATAATGACTAAAGACAGAGTCCACGTATTTATGCCGAAACTGCCTTTTTTTTCAATGGTCTGCATGGCAAATGCAAAGAATATCCATGTAAAAATTACGGTTGGAACGTCAGGACTCGGAGTTGCAGCCCATCCGAGATGAGGGTAAAAATAAGAATACAGAAAAACAGGTATGAGAGACACCCGTATCCAGTTGGAAGCTTTTAGGTTTCCTCTGAAAAGATTATTAACGCCGCCTAAAGTATAAAAGATAATAAGCAAAAGTAAAAAGTGGCTCATTACATTGAAAGACATAATATCCAGAAACGAGAAGCTGAAAACTGCTGCGAGAACGAACCAAGAGCTGTTTGTAGCAAGGCGGTCATGTAGATTCCCAAGCCCGGGCACTGCAGCGTAGTTTTCATGCCATTTTACTAAATGAGCATGATAGAGACTTGTGTCGTAATTTGTAGATGCCATCTCGGAAATCGTGAAAAAGTATCCGAGAAGCATTACAAAAAATACCAACGAAGGCAGCGATAAGAGTTTTATTTTAGAGAAACGTTTTCGCAGTTCGCTGTTTACAAAAGAAAAATCTAAAGCAAGATAAAGAAGCGCCCCGATGAAAAGCACGAGGCTTGTTACTAAGGACGTTTTAAGAAAAATACTGAGCAGAGATGCAACCACCGAAACAAAGGTCAGACCTAATGCAGTGATAATAGTAAAAGGCAGGGGTTCGTCTTCCTTTAAATTGAACAGGAGATTAATCAGCCTTACGGAAAAAATACCGTAAATAAAGGAAAGTGCGAAAATATAAATACATATTCCGGTAACCGCAAGCATTAAGATTTCTCCCGCGTTATTTGAATAAATTGTACTTAATAATACACCAAATAGCCCTGAAACCGTCCTTTACCCCGATTTTTTTTCCTTCTTCATAAGTTCTGCCGTAGTATGAGATACCTACTTCATAAATCCGGCATTTCAGTTTTGCAATTTTCGCTGTCATCTCGGGTTCAATGCCAAATCGGGGTTCTTCAAGTTTAATTTTTTTCAGTATATCTGCCCGAAATACCTTGTAGCATGTTTCCATGTCGGTAAGGTTTATGTCCGTAAACATATTTGAAAGAAGCGTCAGGAAGCCGTTGCCGATGCTGTGCCAGAAATACACTACCCTGTGGGGTTCTCCTCCCATGAAGCGCGAGCCGAATACGACATCAGCCTTGTCGTCCAGTATAGGCTTGAGAAGCTTAAAATACTCCTGGGGATCGTACTCCAAATCGGCATCCTGAATGATAATAATATCGCCGGTGCAATGTTCAAAGCCGGTTTGAAGGGCGCCTCCCTTGCCGGTGTTTTTTTCATGGAAAAACTTTTTTATGCAGCCGTCGTTGATTTTTTTCAGCAGTTCGGTGGTACCGTCCGTTGAGCAGTCATCGACTATTATTATCTCCGTTTCAAAATCTTTGGGTATAGAGCTTTTCTTGACCGCTTCTATTACTTCCTGCAGGGTAGTTACTTCATTGTAAACAGGGATTACGACGGAAATTTTCATTTACTTTTAATCCTCAAAAGAATAGTGCTTTCTGACGGGTTCTTTTACATGCCAAACGCATTTTAAGCCTTTTGGAAATGTTACGAAATCGCCGGCTTTAATTTCTACTGTTTCTTCGTCAGTTTCTACGGTTATTTGTCCTTCAAGTATCAGACATTGCTCAGAAGAATCGTAGTACCAGTCAAAATCCGATATTTCTTTAGTCCATACGGGCCAGCTCCTGATGCCCATTGAAGAAATTTCATCTTCGCTTAACTTCTTTATTTCAATCTTTTTCATAATTTTTCCCGATGAAAATAAGCCAAATAAAAAAGCAATTTATTAAATTTTTAATTATTTTCCAATAATATCAAAACTCTTAATAAGCCAACTATACTTTTTCGGCAATAATAATATCCTGAATAAATGTAACTCTCTTTTCATTGACATACTTTCAGTTTACTATCTTACCTCAGCGCCTGCCGGCATATCCTTTTCCGGTGCTACGAAACAAAGTCTGCCGTCTTCAGTGCTTGCGGCGAGCATCATTCCCTGCGACTCCTGTCCCATCAGCTTAGCAGGCTTCAGGTTAGCAACTACAACAACTGTCTTGTTAATCAGATCATCCGGTTCGTAGTGCTGAGAAACCCCTGCAAGAATTTGTCTTTTTTCATCGCCGAGGTCAACCTGCAGCTTTAGCAGTTTTTTAGATTTTTTCACTTTTTCCGCATGAATTACTTTTGCTGTGCGGAGTTTTACTTTCATAAAGTCATCTATTGTGATGAGGTCTTCTTTCTTGTCGCTGTCAGAACCGAGTTTTGCCTGCTGTTTTTTAACGGCTTCGTCTTCTATCTGCCTGAAAAGCAAATCCGGCTTTTGTATTTCTTTTCCCTGCTCTACACCGGGTAAAATTGATTTGCTCCATAAATCTTTTTGCAGTTTTATACCTTTATTGGCAGTACCTGTTTCTTTTTCAATACCCAAAAAGCCGAATATTTTTTCGGATGAAAATGGAGTAATCGGAGAAAAAAGCACTGCAAGTGTCCTTACAGCCTGCATGCAAATGTAAAGTGTTTTGGCGGCTTCGGTTTTGTCCGTTTTTATTTTCTTCCAGGGCTCTTCGTCATTGAAATACTTATTTGCGGCGCGGGCGGCGTTCATTGTTTCAGTCAGAGCATCGCGGAAGCGGAAGCGCTCGTAATTGGCATTTATTTTTATCAGGTGTTTCAACAGTGAAAAAATAAGAAGAATGTCGTTTTTATTGAAAATTTGTCTGAATTCCTCGGGGTAATCATCTGCCGAAAACTCCGCAATGTCTTTTTCCTGCAAGTAATCTATCAATCTATTCCATTTTTCGTCAAGGTCTTTGAATTTCCCTTCTAACTGCGGTACTTTTCCGTCAAAATTTTTATGTGTAAACTGCATTGCCCGGTTCACGAAGTTGCCGAATATTGCCGAAAGTTCATTATTCGTTCTTGCCTGAAAATCCTTCCATGTGAAATCAGAGTCGCGTGTTTCGGGGAAATTCATAGCAAGAGTATATCGCAGCGCATCCATATATGATTCTTCAGGGAAATCCTCGGCAAAGTCTTTTAAGTCAATGCTCCAGCTGCGTGATTTTGAAAACTTTTGACTCTCAAGATTTAAAAATTCGTTTGCAGGTACATTGTCAGGCAGGATATAATTCTCGCCTTTTGCATGAAGAAGCACGGGGAAAATAAGCGTGTGGAAAACGATATTATCCTTGCCGATAAATGCAATATAGCGAGTGTCGCCGCCTTGCCACCATTTTTTCCAGTCTTCTTCATTACCGAGCTTTTCCATAAGATATTTCGTTGCGGATATGTAGCCCAATACTGCCTCAAACCAAACGTAAAGGACTTTCCCATCTGTTTTTTCTTTCGGCAGTTCATCCAGACCTTCGATTTTCACGCCCCATTTCAGGTCGCGGGTGATAGCCCTTTCTGTAAAGCCCTGCTTAAGCCAGCTTCGAGTCTGCTGCACTACATTGTCTTTCCAATATTCAGCCTTTTCACCGAAATATCCGTTTAAAAAGTCATTGAATTTATTGAACTGAAAGTACCAATGAGTGGTTTTTTTTACAATGGGAGGCTTTCCCGACACAAGACTTACGGGATTTTTCAGCTTTGTCTGCTCGTAATATGCTCCGCATGAATCGCACTGGTCTCCTCTTGCCTTGTCGGAGCCGCAGTTAGGACATTCCCCTTCCACATATCGGTCAGGAAGAAACATTTTTGCCTGAGGGTCGAAAAACTGCTCTTCTTCTTTTTCTTTCAGGCAGCCTTTTTCCAAAAAATCAAGAAAGAACTCTCTAGCAGTTTCGTGGTGCTTTGGCAGGGATGTGCGAGAGAAAATATCGAAAGACATTCCCAGCTTTTTGAAAGCTTCTCTGTTTGCGTTGTGGTATTTGTCTATTATAACCTGCGGCTGCACTTTTTCCTTTTCAGCCGCAATAGTAATAGCCACTCCGTGCTCGTCCGAGCCGCATACATAAATAAGTTCCTCACCGGTCAGGCGTTTATAACGTGCGTAAATATCAGCGGGGAGATAAGCCCCTGCAATATGACCGAGATGAATATATCCGTTTGCATAAGGCAGAGCAGAAGTAATAAGTGTTCTTTTCATGTTCTTTATAAATACAAAATTTCACATCCTACGGTTCTTTTATAACGACTATTTCGACTTCAGTGATTCCTTTATCAAGCATACCAAGCCTGCGTGCGGCAGCTCTGCTCAGATCAATTATCCTTCCCTTAATAAAAGGTCCTCTGTCATTTATTTTAACGGCTGCCTGTCTTCCGTTTTCGAGGTTTTTCACTAAAACAACCGTACCGAAAGACAGTGTTTTATGAGCCGCGCTCATGGCTTCGTTGTCAAATATTTCACCGGAAGCGGTTCTTCTGCCGTTAAACTCATCGGAATAATAAGAAGCAATTCCTCTTTCTGCTTTTCCTTGATTTTCAGCATCTATTTTTATCTTATTTCTCGTTTTTTCGGAAGTGAACCGGACTGAAGAGCTGCAGGATGCAAGCATTAAAACAGCCGCGGCAATGAGAAATAATCTGATTGTCAGACCGGATGACATATTATAACAGCTTGCTTATGTTTTTTCTCTTCATGTAATCTACTATGTCTTTCACGCCTTCCGTTTCGCCGTTATTGCATATAAAAATCGAATCTTCGCTGTCGATGACGACCAAATTGTCAACGCCGACTATGCTGATGATTTTATTATGCGCACTGATAAGACAGTTGTTAATATTAAGAGAAATCACGTCGCCCTCGATAACGTTGTTTCTTCCGTCCTTGCGAGAGATTCTGTAAAACTCATCCCAGGTACCAAGGTCAGTCCATTTAAAATCCGATTTCAAAACATACACATTTTCCGCATATTCCAATATGGCGTAATCTACCGAAAGCGAGGGTACCTGCTTGTAGATACTGTCGGCAGCTTCTTCATAAGTGTCCTTGCCTATGTGGGGTTTCAATTCCTCAAACAAATCGAACATTTCTTTATTGTATTTTTTTAAAGTGCTTTTGAAGATGTCCATCCTGCTTACAAAAATACCGCTGTTCCAAAGAAAATCGCCGGAGCGGATAAACCGCAGGGCAGTTTCCCTGTCGGGCTTTTCTGCAAAGGTTCTTGTGTTTCTGACTCCGAAACCGTAATAATCTTCAATGCCTTCCGGATTTTCGTCAATCTGCACATATCCGTAGCCGGTTTCGGGTCTGGTCGGCTCTATGCCTATAGTAACTATGCCCTGCTTCTCATAAGCCACCCTGCAGGCAAGCTCGAGGCTGTTGTGAAATTCCCGTACGTTTCCTATGATATGATCTGCAGGAAAAGCCATCCGCACTGTGTCGGGCGGATATTTTTGTTCAAGGATCTGGGCTGTAAGCGCAAGACAGGGCGCCGTATTCCTCGGCATGGGTTCGAATATAAGATTATCCTTAGGAAGTTCCGAAAGCTGTTCTTCAATTAATTTTTTCAGGGAAACATTAGCTACAACATGGATATCTTCCGGGTCAAAAAAAGGCATCAGCCTTCTCACAGTATTTTGTATCAGTGTTCCTTCACCGTCGAAGTGAAGAAACTGCTTTGGTTTGTCTTCACGGCTGCGGGGCCAGAGACGCGCTCCGTATCCGCCTGCCATTATCACTGCTGTTTTCTTCATCTTATTCTGATTGTTTTGATATACTAAAATATTTTTCTAATATCATACTAAAAAAAGATATGTAAGTTACGAAATTTTAATTATTAAAACGAAAAAGACTGTAACTTTTTATTTTTTTTATGCTTCAGATGTCCAACATCTGGCAGATGTTGGACATCTTTTTTCTTCCATACTGTGCTTCCCCTCTTGGGGAGCGGACAATTTTTGATATTCAGATGTCAGACAC
>CAZOBD010000153.1:0-9766 GCA_964577665.1 uncultured Hyphomicrobiales bacterium | reverse complement strand
TTCCCAAACTCCGATTTGGGAATGTGCTTTTCTTTCAAAACTCTGTTTTGCATTAGCTCTCAAATAATCATCCCCTTATGTGTTTTTACCTTATCATGGGTGTTTCATCTGTTTATTTTAAACCTTCGGAAGGTTTAAGCTTTGGATTTGACAATTTTGAGAAACCTATGGATAAAGCCTCATCTTTTTCCATTTTCGGTCAATGAGTTTATATGCTATTCTGTCGTGCAGGCGGCTTTCCCTGCCCTGCCAAAATTCAAACTCTTCAGGCAGAAGCCTGTAACCGCCCCAGTGCGGCGGCAGAGGAACTTTTTTAGGATATTTAATCATAAGCGCTGCGACATCTCTCATAAGCGATTCCCGCGATTTTAAAGGTGAACTCTGCCTGGATGCCCATGCACCGAGTTTTGACTCATAAGACCTTGTCTGAAAATATTCTTCAGATTCTTCCCGGGAAATTTTTTCTGCCTGCCCGTATATTCTAATCTGTCTTTCCAGCTTATCCCAGTAAAAAAGTAAGGAAGCTTTGGGATTTTCGGCAAGGTCTCTCCCCTTGCGGCTGTCGTAATTAGTGTAAAATACAAATCCCTCTTCGTCATAAGCTTTCACAAGAACTGCGCGTACGGCAGGCATCATGTCTTTACCACAGGTAGCAAGAGTCATGGCTGCCGGCTCTTCCGGTTTAGACTCCAGATTTTCTTTGAACCAAATGTCGAACTGCTCGAAAGGGTCGTCCTTTGCGGTTTTTTCGTTAAATCTATCGTGCAGATATTCTCTCCTCAGGCTTTCCAAAGATGTTAAAAGCGCCATTTTGTTCTTTCCGATTATTCCTAAAGCTCAAAAATACGAAACTGATGCTTAATCTTAAAAATATTGTTTTAATAAGCAAAACGATTTTAATATAATAATTTTAAATCGTATATTTATATTTATTTCCTTTTCAAACTCTTGTTTGCAGTGGAGAAACAATCTTGATTCGATAGAATCACTTAAAACTTAACAATAAACTATGGTCAGCGGAGAATACAAAGAAATACAAACTAAAGTCAAGATACCCTATCTTCCGTTAGTTTTGCTCGCGGGAGTGATAGTAACAGGCACTGTAGGTTTTAAATACCTATGGCAGGACACAGACGCGACCATAATTGATGCGTTTTACATGACTTTTATTACTATCTCAACCGTAGGATTTCATGAGGTGTATCCACTCGACAACACAGGCAGGCTGCTTACCATCTTTGTTGGTGTATTAGGTATTGGCAGTCTTTTTTATATTCTTGCCGTTGTAATGGAGAACCTTTTTGTCCTCCAAATTCAAAACCATAGAGGAAAACGAAAAATGAAAAAAACAATCGAAGAACTTGAAGACCACATAATTTTAATTGGAAACGGCAGAGTGGGCAAACTTGCCGCCGACATTTTGAAATCATCAGGAAAGGATTTTGTTGTTATCGACGAAGAGTTTGAAGAGAACCTTTCCATAAGGATGAAAAAGGGGCTGCTGTCAGTGCTGGGCGACGCCACCGAAGACGATGTGCTGCTGAGAGCGGGTATTAAAAGAGCTAAAGGTATGATAGTAACCACTGCAAATTCGGCGACAAATGTTTTCGTTGTGCTAAGCGCAAAAGTACTTAATCCTAAGATTTTCATTGTAGCCCGCTCAGACGAGGAAAATGCAAATGAAAAAATCCGCCGCGCAGGAGCCGACAGGATTGTTAATCCTTACGCCATAGGTGGTCAGAGACTGGCTAACCTGATGATAAATCCTAATGTTGTAGAGTTTTTTGAAACCAGTTTCGGAACCGGTAGTCAAAATCTGACTATCGAAAATATCCGTCTGCCTGAAAAATGCAGTCTTTTCGGTCAAAATCTGAAGGAAATAGATGTCAGAAGAAAAATCGGCGCTACTATACTTGCCATTGATCACGGCAGTGTGCCTTACGTCAATCCCGATGCCGATTTTGTTTTAAAAGAAGGCGATCAGCTTGTAGCTTTCGGCACCAGCGAGCAAATAAAAAATTTTGAAAAGCTGACAGGTGTTGCAAAATGAATTGGAAATTTTTAAAAAAGCAGGCCGCTGAACTTTTATCTGGAGAAGAAAATTTCATTGCTAATGCTTCGAACTTAGCTTCTCTTCTTTTTAATTCAATGGAAAATATTAACTGGACAGGCTTTTATCTTTTTGACGGCAGGGAGCTTGTTCTAGGACCTTTCATGGGGAAACCCGCATGTATCAGAATTCCACCCGGCAAGGGCGTATGCGGAACTTCATTTGCTAAAAGACAGACGGTTATTGCCGATGATGTTCACAAGTTTTCCGGGCATATTCCCTGCGACGGCGCTTCAAATTCCGAAATAGTTATTCCACTCATTAAAATCGAAGAACTCTATGGTGTGCTGGATATTGACAGCCCTGTTTACTCAAGATTCGGCACAAATGATAAAGAAGCTCTTGAAGAGCTGGCAAAGATTTTGCTAAACAGTTCGGATATGGTACGGTTGGAAAAATATTATAATTGGAAATGAAGTTTATAGTTTGTATAATATTTCTATTATTCTCTAGCTGTCTTTTTTCACAGCTTGCAGTAAATGAAATAATGCCTGCTCCCTTAGGGGACGAGCCCGAATGGGTTGAGATCTACAACTTTTCACAAAATAATTTTAAATTAAAAGACGGCAGAATTTTTGATGCGGTCGGTTCTAAGTCTCTGCCGGATATTATGATAAAAGCAAAAGAATTTGTTATTCTCACTTCTGATACAAATGCTTTGAAAGCTGCCAGATTAATAGCTGACAACGTTTTTCTGATTGAAACTTCGCTGCCGATTTTTAACAATACAAGTGATGAAGTTAAGATTATTTCTGAAAGTAAACTTATTGACACTGTTTATTACAATATGGGCTGGGGAAAGAAAGGGATTTCTTTGGAAAGAATTGATTATTTGGTTCCTGCTTTATCCAAAGAAAACTGGGCTGCCTCCACTGACGAAAGCGGCGCTACATGCGGCTATGCAAATTCAAATGCCAAACTTGATTTTGACGCGGAAATATCATCTCTGGAGTATGATCCTGAAAACAACAAATACCTTATATTTCTCGAAAACACAGGTAGAAAAATAATAAATTCAATTGACTTATTTTTACAAATTGATTTCAATAATAACAGCCGTTTCGATGAATCCGAAAAAGTATTTACCGGTCAGATAACCAATTTGGAAAAACTGAAAGAAATAGAAATCAGCGAAAATGATATTTTAAATAAGACTATAAATTCCGGCAGATATGACTATTTAGCTTTTTTATCCGCGAAAACAGATGAAAATCCCTTGAATGATTCTCTTCGCGGCGAAGTTTATAAATCATACCCTGAAGGAACTCTTGTTATAAATGAAGTATTATTCGATATTGATGAAGAACATGCCGAATTTGCCGAAATATTTAACACGTCGCAAGATACAATTTCTCTGAAAGGGTACGGTCTGCATGACAGATGGAAAAGCAGCGGTCCTGATTATGTGTACTTTTCTGAAGATAGTTTCATATTTCCGGGTGGATATGCCGTAATTGCATGGGATTCGCTGTTTTTTGGAAACTACCCCGAGCTTGCCGATAATCTGTCTGTTACGGTTTTTGAGGAAAATTTCAATCTCAACAAAACTAACGAAGACTTGATACTCTTTGATCCAAACGGAAATTATGTTGATTCATTAACATATTATGAAAACTGGCACTTAAGCGGAATAGACACAAAAAATGCCAGTCTTGAGAAGATTAATCCCACACTTGAGACAAATATAGGCGAAAGCTGGTCAACCTGCTCCGGCAGCAGGGGAGCTACTCCCTTAGAAAAAAACAGTGTTGCAGCGGAACAAAAAGAATCGGGAGATTTGACAGCGGAACCGAATCCTTTTTCTCCATTCAGCCGCGGAGACGACAGCTTCTGTATTATATCCTACTCACTGCCTTACAGTCAGGCGGCAGTAACAGCTTATATCTTTGATACTTCAGGCAGAAGGCTTAGAAAGCTGAAAGTATCGGTTTCTTCTTCATCTGAGGGTAGTTTTGTTTTTGACGGCAGAAATGATGAGGGATATATTCTTCAGCCGGGTCCTTACATTCTGTTTTTTGAAGCTGCTGATTCTGAAACAGGAGATATTTGGACTAAAAAGAAACTAATTGTAATCGGCAGTAAATAAGTCTGATAACTTGACTTCATTTATTTATAAGAAGTTCTGCTATCTGCACAGCATTCGTTGCAGCACCTTTCCTAAGGTTATCAGCCGTAATCCACATATACAATCCGTTTTTGCAGGAATCATCCTTTCTTAGTCTTCCAACTAATACATCATCTTTTCCTGATGCCTCAGCTACCGTCGGGAAGTTTTCATTCTGCGGGTCATCTGTAACAACGATACCAGGAGAATTTTTCAGGAGCTGCCTTATATCATTGATTTCAGAGGATTTTTTCAGCTCGAGATTAAGCGATTCTCCATGTCCGCCAAGCAGTGGAAGACGGACACATGTAACGGCAATCTGAATACTAGTATCGTTGAAAATTTTGCGGGTCTCATTCATCATTTTTATTTCTTCTACCGTAAAACCGTCTTGTGTCTTAATGGGATGGAAAATAGTATTGTAAGCTATGCTGTCCTTTTTCGGAATAAAGCCTTTAGTCCTTATTTCGTTCATAAGTTTGTCAACGCCTTTTTGTCCTGCGCCGCTTATGGACTGATATGTCGAGCAGACAATGCGGTTTATTCCATATTTGTCATATATGGGTTTAAGAGCCGTTACCATCTGTATTGTAGAACAGTTAGGATTTGCAATTATGCCTTTGTGGTTTTTTATGGCACCGGGATTGACTTCGGGAACAACCAACGGAACATTTTTATCCATACGCCAGAAACTGCCGTTGTCAATTACAGTACAGCCTGTTCCCGATGCTATCGGAGCAAATTTTTCACTTACATAGCTGCCTGCCGAAAAAAGAGCAATTTCAACACCTTGAAAACTATTCTCATCCAGCTTTTCAACTGATAATTCCTCATTTCTAAAAACCAGTTTCTCTCCGGTTGATTTTTCAGATGCCAGCAGCTTCAGACTGTTTACCGGAAATTTTCGCTCTTCCATTATTTTCAGCATTGTTCTGCCTACCAATCCTGTTGCTCCGACTATTGCCGTGTTGTATTTTTTTGCCATAATTCTCTCACTCTATAAAATAAATACCGTTATATGAAAAGCTGAGAAGCAGTATAATCAGCGCAAACCAGCCTAATGCCATGCGTGTAGAATCGAGTTTTACTTCATTAGCAACAGGAGGATGCCACAATTTTATGAAAAACTTCGTTATTAAAGCCCAAAAAATCCATCCTCCCCAGGCATTGAAATACCATGGGATTTTGTCTTTCAGCCAGCTTAGAGATTCATAGAGCATCATGGAAAACGAAGCGGCATATTTACCGCCTTCAGGCTCGGCGGGCAGTGAAAATAATAGTAAAAACTCAAGCACAGCGCCGAAGCCGACTGCAATCATTGCCCACCATGCCGTTTTTGCAATTATTTTGTGTTTTTTTGCTCCGAACATGGCATAAGTAACATGTCCTCCGTCTAACTGTCCCAAAGGGAGCATATTCAGCGTGGTAACAAAAAGCCCGAACCAGCCCACGTTTAAAAAGGGATAGTGGTATATTTCATTCATAGGCGGCAGAAAACCGTCGGGATTTGCAAAGATTTCTGCCAGAGCCGTATAAAGAAGAGTATCCCCGAAAAAAAGACTTATTTTTGGGATTTCACCTCCGTAAAGCTCCAGATATTCCGGGTGAATTTCATAAATAAAATCAATCGGCGGCAGGGTGCTCAGCCCGTAAATTAGATAGCCGACACAGACCACAAAACCTGCAATAGGTCCCGCTGCTCCAATGTCAAAAAGGGCTTTAGAGCTGGGAATCTGCGTCCTTGTTTTAATTACGGCGCCGAATGTGCCGAAATTTATGAAAATAGGTATCGGATTCGGGATATAGTAAGGCAGAGTAGCATCTACTTTATGAATACGCGAAGCGATGTAATGCCCGAACTCGTGGGCGCTTAGAAAGCCCATGATCAAAACTGCATAAGTAATGCCCAGACCCCAGTTTGAGACATCTGTCGGGTCTTTATGCGCCCATAAAGTTCCAGCGAAAACGCATGTAATGAAAGTCAAGCCAAAAAGCACAGCATGTAAAAAATATTTTTGCCCTGACCTGCCTTCAGGCTTTGCACCAAAAAAGTATCTTATGTCTATTTTATCTCTCATGAAACTGAATTATTCAACTTTCTGAGTTTATGTATCATTGAATCAGAATGTTTAATAAAAATATAATTTCGTAATATCAAATCACTTATTGACATAAGCATAAAATTGTATTCAAGTGATCCCACCCCGGCCCTCCCTTATGAATAAGGGAGGGAGAAAGGCGGCTTAAAATTCCCCCTTATTTATAAGGGGGTTAGGGGGATCTCTTCATTAAGTGTTTTATATTTGTCATACTTTAATCACATTGTATCAATATGTTGTTTAATAATTTATAACAACTCAGAAAGTTGAGTTAATTATGATTTCTCCGGTCTCATCTGGGGAAAGAGAAGCACGTCGCGAATGGAAGTGTTTCCCGTTATGAGCATTACAAGTCTGTCTATTCCTATTCCGAGGCCTGCCGTCGGGGGCATTCCGACTTCAAGCGCATAAAGGAAATCTTCATCTACTACCATTGCTTCATCATCGCCGGCTGCCCGGTTTCGTGCCTGTTCTTCGAGCCTTTGCCGCTGATCGCGGGGATCGTTCAGTTCGGAAAAAGCGTTTGCCATTTCGGCTCCGTTAATGAAAAGCTCGAAACGTTCTACAAGTCCTTCTGTCTCTCTGTGTTTCTTTGCAAGAGGAGAAATTTCAAGCGGATAATCTATTACAAAAACAGGCTCTATGAGATTCGGTTCTACCTTTTCTCCGAAAATTTCATCTAATATCTTTGTTTTATTAGCATTTGGTTCTAATTCTATGTCAAGCTCACTTGCTGCTTTCTTAAGCTCTTCAAATTCCATGGACATTATGTCCATACCGGTATATTCTTTGTAAAGGTCAGCCATCTTTTTTCTTGCAAAAGGACGAACCATATCAATTTCCCTGTCCCCGAGTTTTACTTTTTGTTCGCCCGTAACCTCAAGAACAGCCCCGCTTATCAATTCTTCTGTTAAGTTCATCATCCAGTTATAGTCTTTGTAGGCAACGTAAAGCTCCATGGCGGTAAATTCGGGATTGTGTTTCTTATCCATACCTTCGTTGCGGAAATTTTTGCTGATTTCGTAAACGCCTTCGAAACCGCCGACAATAAGCCTTTTCAGGTAAAGTTCATCTGCTATTCTGAGGTAAAGATCAATATCGAGGGCATTGTGGTGCGTAATAAAAGGTCTTGCGGAGGCGCCGCCGTACAGAGGCTGCAAAATAGGCGTTTCCACTTCAAGCCATCCTTTTTTGTCTAAAAAATGTCTGATGTAGCTGATTATCTTTGCCCTTTTAACAAACGTGCTTTTAACATCAGGATTTACTATCAGATCTAAGTATCTCTTGCGGTAACGAAGCTCCTTATCGGCAAAGGCATCATGAACAATTTTGTTTCCTTCTTCGTCAGTTTCTTCCTTGGCGACCGGTAATATTCTTAAAGATTTGCAAAGAACGGATACTTCCTTAGCATGAACAGATATTTCACCCATTTTCGTTCTGAAAACGAAACCCCTGACTCCGAGTATATCGCCTATGTCAAGCTGCTTCAGCCTGTTGTAAAAATCGGTAATATCATCTTTTCGGAAATAAACTTGTAATTTGCCTGTGCTGTCCTGCAGATGAAAAAAACTTGCTTTTCCCATGCGGCGGATGCTCATTATCCTTCCGGCAACAGAAACATCGTTGAGTTCATCGGGATTATCATCGCTGAAACGAGAAAGTATTTCCTGCGCATCGTGAGTTTTATCGAAAGAGTATGGATAAGGCTCCACTCCTGCATTTTCAAGATTCTTGAGTTCTTCTAATCTTCTTTTTTCCTGATCGTTTCTTTCTAATGGCATCTTATTTGGTTTATTTTATTGAACAAATTTTTATCAATATAATATCAAACTGCTTTCAAAACAATAATTTCCCTCCTATCCTAACTCCGATTTGGATAGGATTATTTCAAGTCAAACTCTGTTTGGATCTTGCGAAACAAAGTTTCTTTTGAAAAATACATTCCCAAATCGGAGTTTGGGAATGAGTATGTAATTATATAAAACAACACAATTATAATTAGACTTCTAATCAGAGAAAAAATTGGATGGAAATATGATTAATTTAGTTACAAAGTTTTAATCCAAGAAAAGAAAATACTTCCTTAAAAAGTTTAAGAACTTATTAAAGCAAGAAATATTAAATATTATTAATTATATATGTGCAATCCAAAATTCACTTTCCTGTGCAACTTTGGTTCGCAATTATATTCTCTGTCTTAAAAAAGAACTATACAGCAGGTTCAAGTTCTTGATTTCTAATAATTATTTCCGGCCTTGGATTAACGGGCGGAACAGATAGACCTAGTTCTTTCAAGTTCTTTACGTGATCCAGCATTCCGGTGGCGGCTTTGTACATACAATCCTCAATTGAATGACCGACCCCTGTAAAGCCTTTTAGCTCGGTGGAGTAAAAACCAAAAAAGTCAGCTTCCTCAGTTGCTTCAATAATGAGCGAATATGGTAAATTAATCATTTTTTCCTCCTTTAATACCTGCAGATTTCAATATAGCTTGACAAGTTCCTTTAGGCACTTCTTTTGAGCCATGATAATCAACTCTTATTAATGAATCAATGCCATTTTTATGGTAATACCGGATTGATCCTTTTTCTTTAAAAAGGTAAAAACCATTCTTTTTTAGAATTTTAATTAATTCATTGAAACTCACAGAGCAGATATCCAATTATTGAATAATATATGAATTATGACTTTAGAAATTTATTATCCCGGCTGGCACATCTCCATCAGCACTCCGCCGGTCGATTTCGGATGCAGAAAAGCTATCAGCATCTCATGGGCGCCTTTCTGGGGCGATTCGTTTATCAGCCTGATGTCGTTTTCTTTCATTCTTTCAAGGTCGGATTCTATGCTGTCCGATTCAAAAGCGATGTGGTGTATGCCCTCGCCTTTTTTTGCAATGAATTTTGCAATGGGAGACTCATCATCAGTCGGAGAAGTCAGTTCAATAAGCACATCCCCGACTTTAAAAGAAGCCACGTTTACTTTCTGCTTTTCGACTGTTTCCCGATGGAACTCATCCACGCCGAAAATTTTTCCGAAAAGCTTCATGGCAGCCTCAAGGTCTTTTACGGCTATTCCTATATGATTAATTGATTTAAGCATTGTTTTTTCCTTTTTTTGATTTCTCCCCAGCCCTCCCTTACAAGTAAGGGAGGGAGAAATTCCCCTCCCCAAGAGTAATGTCATGAAGTTAGTTCAAAAATACATAAATTTATTTTTTCTTCAATAGCCCCGGCTTTTAAGCCGGGGTTTATTAAATCTTATATTATAAATGCTTTAGCCAAAAATATAATTAATTTGGCTAAAGCCTCACTGTTGATTTTCATACCCCGACTTAAAAGTCGGGGCTATTAAATCTCTTATCTTCGCGCCATTATCCCCAAGAGGAGATTTAGGGGCATAAGCGTTAACTTAAGCAAAATTTAACAAGCTGATTCTTCCTTTGCTTAGGAG
>CAZOBD010000152.1:0-9806 GCA_964577665.1 uncultured Hyphomicrobiales bacterium | reverse complement strand
CCCTTTTTTAAAAGGGAGGGTCGGGGAGGGATTCCCAAAGTTCGGGTAATGTCAGGGATTTAAGGGGTGTGTTCCTCACACGTGAAATTCTGAAACAATACTGAAACAAGCTTTCGGCACAGGGACAGAATGACATCCTTGATTTTTCCCTCAATCCTAAGCTGTGCTTGGGATTGCAATTTTCTCGAGAAGTTAAACTTCCTTTGAAAATTTCCTTACCAAGCGCAGCTTAGTAAGGAGATGTAAAATAATCATCCCCTTATGTGTTTTTCCTTAATCATGGTTGTTTCATCTGTTTATTTTAATCCCCTCCCCTCCCCAAAAGGACATGCTTTAAGATATGAAATACTTGGCGGAATAAAAACTTAAATCTCTTATATCTTATTTACTAGGCACATAAATTCGTTAGATAATAACTACTCATATACTCATATACTCATGTACTCATGTACTTAATACTCATCTAAAACGAATAGCATCCTATCTCGCGGGAAATGACAAGGCGCTGAATTTCGCTGGTTCCTTCGCCGATTTCAAGCAGTTTCTGGTCGCGGTAGTATTTTTCTGCGTCGTATTCTTTCATCAAGCCGTAGCCTCCGAGAATTTGCACGCAGTGGTTTGCAGCCATGTGGGCAATTTCCGAGCAGTAGAGCTTGCTGATGGCTCCTTCGCGGGTGATTTTTTCGCCGTTATCGAGCATTCTGCAGGTATCGTAGAGATAATTTCTTGCAAGTTCTATGCTCATGTCGATGTCGGCAAGTTTGAAGGCGTTTGCCTGATATGTTGAAATGGGCTTGCCGAAAGTTTTGCGCTCCTTAGCATACTGCAATGCATAATCGAAAGCGCCCTGAGCCAGCCCCAGCCCCATAGAGGCGATGGAAAGCCTGCCGTTGTCGAGAGTTCCGAGCATCTGTTTGAAACCGTCGCCCTGTTTACCGAGCATATTTTCTGCGGGAACGCGGCAGTCCGTAAAGTAAAGTTCGCTGGTGTTAGAGCCTCGCCACATCATTTTACCAGACATTTTTTTCGCTTCAAAGCCGGGGGCGTCGTTTTCTACGATGAAGCATGAAAGCTCTTTTTTGCCGTTGGGCTTTTCGCCGGTAACCGCCAGTACGGTCGAGCCTAAGGTAATATCAGTAGAGGCATTTGTAATGAAAATTTTGGAGCCGTTCAGCACCCATTCGTTTCCGTCTTTTACGGCGGTGGTCTGCGTATTACCGGCGTCGGAGCCTGCTTCCGGTTCGGTCAAGCCGAAACCCCACAGCTTTCCGCCGGCGAGTTCAGGCAGATATTTTTTCTTCTGCTCATCGTTTCCGTAGTAATAAAGAGGTCCCACGCCAAGCGAATTATGCGCCGCTACGGTAGCTCCCTGCGAGCCGTCAATGCGTGAGATTTCTTCTACTACAATGATGTAAGAAACATAGTCAAGCTCGCTGCCGCCGTACTGCTCCGGCAGAAAGGCGCCTAAGAAGCCCATCTCCGCCATTTCTTTGGTTATCTCGTAAGAAAATTCCTCTTTTTCATCAAGTTCTTTAGCTTTGGGTTTAATGACTTCTTCTGCAAATTTTCTGACTGTATCTCTTAAAAGTATCTGCTGTTCGGTAAGTCCGCGGTTAATCGGCATAGTTTAACTCCTAAATGTTTATTGATAAAAATTATTCAGTTTTAATTACTCTTTTATAAAGCCTCTTTACTTGTGAAAGAACAATTCTCCGGAAGCTGAACTTCAGAAGGAAATTTTTTGCTAAGTTCCACTTCGTTAGAAAAAAACGATTTCAACTATATTTCACATAATTTTTATTTATTTCGATTTTTTCTGAACAGTTTCTGCAATATAAATCCAATTTTTCATTAATCAGTTCTGAACGCTGAAACTGTATCTTTTTACCATCAGATTTGAAAACATCATACCTGTTTGGTTTAGAGATAAATTCATAACTGCCGCAGTTTTTGCATTTAAGGTTCATTTTTATTTTTTTTGTTTTAGTTATATTGATTAATGATAAAATTTCGTAAAAATGAGATTTATAACATCTGATAGATTTGGGTCATCTGTATTTAATAAATTCAGAACACTACTCTTAACCATATTTCATTTTATTGGAGCTTCTTTCCCATGATTTCTAATACAAAATTTAACAAAAAATACAAATTATTTTAGAATATATGTATTTTTTTCTATATTTTAAAATAATTGTACGAAAGAATTGAAATTCTTTTAAAAAACTGCTTTTAAAAATAAAAATCAGGAGGCTCTTCAATGGATTATCTGCTTACCGACGAACAAAAAATGCTGAAAGACATGGTTGCCAAGTTTGCCAAAGAAAAAATTGCACCCGTTGCATCGGAAAATGAGAAAAATCATAAATATCCCGCAGACATAATAAAAGAAGCCGGAGAACTCGGACTTATGGGCATAAATTATCCCGAAGAATACGGCGGAGCCGGAATGGACAGCGTTTCCTATATGCTGGCAGTAGAGGAAGTATCCCGCTGGTGCGCTTCCACTGGCGTCATTATTTCAGCTCATTCTTCGCTTGTGTGCGATCCGATTTACCGCTTCGGCACCGAGGAACAAAAGCAAAAATATCTCCCCTCACTGCTCTCGGGCGAAAAAATCGGCAGCTTTTCTCTGACAGAGGCGGGCGCAGGGTCCGACGCAGGCGCTACTAAAACCACGGCAAAGCTCGAAGGCGACAAATGGATTCTCAACGGCAGCAAGCTATTTGCCACAAATGGCAAAGAAGCTGAAGTTTTCGTTCTCATAGCTTCTACGGAACCCGAAAAGAAAACCCGCGGCGTTTCTGCATTCATTGTAGAATCGGACACTCCCGGCTACCGCATCGGAAAGCTCGAGAAAAAACTCGGCATACGCTCTTCTTCCACCGCTGAGATTATTCTTGAAGATGTAACAGTACCCAAAGAAAACCTTCTCGGCGAAGTAAACAAAGGCTTCAAAGTAGCGATGATTACCCTCGACGGCGGAAGACTCGGTATTGCTTCTCAGGCTCTCGGCATCGCCCGCGCCTGCATCGAAGATGCCGTTAAATATGCGCAGGAACGCAAACAGTTCGACCAGCCCATCGGCAATTTTCAGGCGATACAGTGGATGATTGCAGACATGTGGACGGAGTATCAAGCGGCATGGCTTATGGTCTGGCGGGCATCTCTGATGAAAGACAAGGGTATTCCTTATTCCATCGAATCTGCCGCCGCGAAACTGAAAGCTTCAGAAGTGGCTTCTTTCTGTGCCAACAAGTGCGTTCAGATTCACGGAGGTTACGGCTACACCGAAGACTTTAATGCAGAGCGCTATCTCCGCGACGCAAAAATCACGGAAATATACGAAGGCACGAGTGAGATTCAGAGGTTGGTTATTTCAAGGGCATTACTTAAATGAGATATGAGAAAATGAGTCTTTAGATTTGTGTAAGCATCTCCTCCCCAAGAGGCTGACATTACCCGAACTTTGGGAATCCCTCCCCGACCCTCCCTTTTAAAAAAGGGAGGGAGTAAAACAAAAATTATCCCCCTTATTTATAAGGGGTTTTGGGGAATCGCTTTCTTCGGTTTCATCTGTATATTTTATGCCCCACCCTAACCCTCCCCAAAGGGAGGGAATTCAATGATCTTGCTCCCTCCCCTTGGGGAGGGCCGGGGCGGGGTCTCTTTCGGATTTTAATTTACATTACTTTTTTTTCAATATTTTTCTTCAATATATGTTAAATCTACTAAAAATAATCATAATGTGATAACGCCGGTTATAAATATTTCCAGTATGTATGGATTATCGATACAGCAAAAGTCATTTGATCGGTGGAGCACCTTTTGTACCGTAATGCAGAGTGGAGTAGTAAAGATTATTCGAAATATTAAGCTCTGCGAAATATATACCGTATTCATAAACCATAGTTCTGAAAGCACTCAGTTTTACTCTGCCGATAAAGCTTTCATAATCGGTGTTTTTAGTAGATTCCCCGCATGAGAAAAGCAGGACTCCTATAAGCATAAATAAAAGAATAATATTTTTCATTTTTTTTCCAGATTAATGATACCTCTTGAAAAATGCAATAAGGCAATATTACACAAATTTTCTAAATAATAGAAAGAAAACTCAAAAATATTGTATAATACTCAGCACATTATACGGCGCCGTAGTAATAGGAAAATCGAAGATTATTTCAAGTCAGTTTTTTTATATTCTTATCAATTATAAATGAGTTAGAACCTAAAAATTTCTGATACGTTCTTGACCGGCAATGCAAAATTTCCTTAACATTTACATTTAATTTTTGGAAATTAAGAAAGATTAATTAACTTGAAGCAATGACTAATGCGGCGCTGAAAAAGTTCTTTGAGCCGCTTTTGATTTTGAGACAATAAAAACGAGCGTAAATATTTAGTTATTATTCACTTAATAAACAGGCAGAAGCCCGAAAATTATGTATTATATCAGGAAAATAACTGCCTTATCTGCAATAGCTGTATCTCTGACTGCATTTGCTGTTATTGGTCTTCACTGCCAGAACGAAAGCGACACAGTCCCTTCACTGCCGGTATGCTCAAAATACGGTATCCTTTTCAGTTACAACCTAAACTACCACAGCACTGACCTGAGGCGTCTTCCGGGCATACCAGATACTGTTCCGTGGTTTGCCGGCGGCAGTCAAACAGGCTTCAGCGCCGGGGCATTTTATGAGCATTATTTTTCTGAGAGATTCTGCCTGATGCTGCGTGCTGTTTACAGCATACATGACGCTGAAATTTCCGGCAAAGCCGAGTCCGTACAAATGATTGAAGGGGGCAGCAGCGAAACTTTGATTGAGCATACCCTGAACGCCGATATTTCTTCTATAATGTTCGAACCTGTTTTAAAGTATTATGTATGGAAAAGGCTTTTCGTCTTAGGCGGAATAGGAATAGGCGCCCGAATCGGCGATGATTTCACTCATAAGGAAAAGCTGCTCCAGCCCTCAGGATCTGTTTTTGAAAATGGCTCCACTGTACGTTACACAGATACCGATTTGGAAAGAGAGAGCATAAGAGGCGCATTCATGGGAGGAATCGGATACGACATACCAATCAATTATAACGGTACAATTCTCGTGGGGCTCGAAGCAGTTTTTTCTTCGGGTTATGCAGATATTGCCAAAGATCTTACATGGGATGTCAACTCTCTGAAGATAGGAATCAACCTGAAATATTCTCCTGCTGCCGCTCCCAAAAAAGAAGATAAAAAAGAAGAGGAAAAGCCGGAAGAAATGGAGCGTTTTTACAATTAACAGCACAAAAAAAATCCCGGAATATGTGGTCCCGGGATTCTGGCTTGCATTAAGGTGTTCTTCTATGAAAAACTAAAATTCTGCTCTTACTTACATACTACGAAAAATAATCAACAATGTTTCCGCTGGATGTCAATCCGTTAGCATATAATTGCTGAAGTAGATTGTTTAGGTCATCTTCGTCAGCGTCGCCGCTTCGAAACTTGTTTACAAACTCTGCAAGATAATCCGGCAGTTCGGTCTCTGATGTGCCGCCGGGCGGCATCCCTTCGGGAGGACCTGCCCGAAACCCTGCTTCCTCCAGTATAGTTTTCATTTCTTCTCCCGGCATAATGCCGGCTGCCCTTGTTTCACTTCTAAGATTTTCCCTGTCCCGGGCAGTCATGTTCTGTGGATCGTAATTCTTTAAAATATCTAAAAAAGTATTTCTCTGTTCATCCGTCATCGGTCTGCTTTTTATGGGCATTCCCGCGCCCTGTGCTCTTATTTCCGGGTTGATTCCTTCAATCATAATAAACTCCTTTTATTTATTGGAATAATGACTTCTTATAATTGACAAAAGAAAATAAAAAAAGTTTAAAAATCAAAAAAAAAATAAATTTCTAACGTTTTTTTTTATATTGTGTATATCATATAATATAGGAAGCGATTTATATATTCTTTTTAACAGAATACGCAAAAAAGTCCTCCCCCCTTTGGGAAAAGGACTTGGGATAAGGTTTCTTTTAAGGATGCGTAAAAAATACTCAAAATACAGTGACAGGCACCTGCTTGAACTGCTTGCAGGCACCAGAAAACAGTCGGAAGCTGCATTTGCAGAGATATATGATAGATATGCCCTGCGGGTAAATGCTTATTGTAAAACAATTTTAGACAACGATGATACTGCTGAGGATGTTTTTCAGGAAACATTTCTTAAGTTTTATCAGTTTGCCCGCTCCGAAAAGACAAACAGCGGCATTATCGGCTTTTTAATAACCATTGCCCGCAATCTCTGCCTCAATGCAAAACGTGATATAAAGCATAACATCTCACTGGACAGCATAGACCTTGCATTCGAGGGCGAACAAAGCTACGAAGACAAAGAAACTTCCAGCCTTGTTATTTACGGATTAGACCTCATAGAAAAGGAATACAAAGAAGCTATTATTATGAGATTTTTCAATGATTTGTCTTACAAGGAAATTGGAAAGATAATGAATATAACGGACGCCCGCGCACGCTATCTTGTATTTACGGGCAAACAGAGACTTAAAGAAGTGCTAAAGCCTTATTTTGAAGATTATAAGAATATTAAATAAACCAGCAGAAGTTATGGACCCGGTAAAACTTGTAAACGATTTTGTAGAAGGCAGGCTTGACAGCTCACAGGAAGACCAGCTCTTTATGATGCTTCAGTCCAGCGACGAGCTTCGTCAGGAATTGAAACAAACCATTGCAATCGATAAAGCTCTCCACCGAAAGCTCAGCAGTTATATGCCTTCAACTGCAGCTACTATGGGGGTGTTTTCACAGCTTGGTTTTGAAATACCTTCCGAAATTACTTCATCCGGAAAGTCAGCGCCAAAAGCCGGTTTCTTCGGAAAACCCGGCAGTATTTTTTTATCTGCGCTCGGGGCAGGCATTCTTGTAGCAGCTCTATTTTTGTTATTCATCATGCCGTCGGCAGTCGAAAGCGGAATTGCAGAAGCAATTAATAAAAAAGAAGCGGAATATGCAGCTCTTTTGATAAATACTAATATTGCGGTTGTATCTTCATACGAAAAAGAAACATATCAGATTGATAACGATACCCGTAACCAAACAGGAACCTCCAAAGCACCCTCCGCAGCGAAAAAAAGCAGTCAAAACCAGAGTACTTCAAAGCCTGTTTTTGCGAAAAGATTAGCTTATGCAGAAGATGGGAAGGATAATCAGATAACAGATATTGATGAAAATAATCAGGCATCCGATGAGAACAATTATTCCGGCAGAGGCGGAAATCTCTATGATTCCGAACTAACTCTTTCAATCGTTGAAGATCACGATTTTATAGATATACCCGGCAGTACAAAGGGCAGTCATTCTTTATATACAGGAGACTATCTTCGCGGAAAACGGGATTTGCTTTTATCCGGCATGAATCCCAACGAATACATCGGATTGTCATTCCTTGTCAGCGGAGCGCAATTCTGGACATCTAAAGAAGCTTATGATATATATTCCATAGTACCGAAATTCTACAATATGTCTTTTGGTGCTTATTACAAAATCAGCGATAATTTTTCGGCAGGTATTGAAGCCAGACAGGAGAAGTTTTTTCAGGAATTTGAAGGTACTGACGAAGCCGGGCTGGAGTTCAGATACCGGCAGAATCCGAATTACATAACGCTGACAGCAGCCGGGAAGTATTATTTTTACAGGGATGATTTATTCAAACCTTATGTAATGCTTTCAGGAGGCTGGGCTGCTACCGGCGCCGTCGGCAGGACAGGTATAGGCATAGAAATAGCTCCCTCTCAGGCATACAGCTTTGTAATCGGCGCAGAAGGCAGCGCTCTTGTTTACAGTCACCAGAACGAATTTTATTTTTCACCCAAGTGGGGTGTAAGCTACGGAGTATTATTTAATTTTTAACAGAACTATGAGAAACTGCAAATACATAAAGGCTTTCATTTTCATTACAGCTGCTCTTTGTCTGCTCGGCGGTATTTATTCCTGCGAGGATTCCCTCGGCTATGACGAGTACGTTGAAAAAACTCTTTTGCAGGATGATACAAGCCATGCAGATGAACCTATAGAACCTGTTGATGATTACAACAGCAGACTGAAGTATTATTACTCGTATGAAATATTTGAAAATCCCGACCCTACTAAAGAATCATGGAAAAACAAAATTGAAGATATTGAAATAATATTTGACACTATTGAAACCCGTACCTTTGTTTCTTTTAAGTTAACCTGTGTCGAAGACCTCAGCGAAGATGACAAGAACAGCAGGTCGGACTGGGTACAAAGGATAAGTTTCTGGGTAACCGGATTTCTCGATGAAGAAATTTTTTACCTTTCATCTCTTCCCGGAGAACGAAGGTCTGCCGAAATAGAAATTTACTCCAAAAGATACGAGCGGTCATTCGTTTTCCACTCATATATGTTTGAGATGCCGCCGCAGGTAACGGTTTTCAGACATATCTGGCAATGGGACATTTATCGGCATAAGTGGTATCTGGAAAATATGATGAAAATCACAATTGAAATTCCCGGTAAAAATCATGCTTTTGAAACAAAAAGATTCACTGCCAACTATTATACCCATCTCTATAAAAAATAGCTTTTTATACTAAAGTTAATTCCCTGTTAAAACTTGTTTGGTTATTAATCGTATTTTAATTAAATAAAAAAAATCGGGCTATAAAAAAAATAAAATATCTATGATTTTTTTTTATTTGTAAATATTTTTGTAATTTCATTCGATTTAATAAAACGTTTTCTGAATACACATAAAAAATCAGTTGTTTTACTTTAGTATAAGCGAGGTAAGCATTCAGTTATTACTCACAGAAACTACAGGAAATGAAAGGGACGGCAAACCCGGGTGCTGCATGCACCTTCTTCCTTAACAAAAAAGTTTTGGTTTTGAACCAGAGCTATGAGCCTATTACTGTCTGCAGCGCCAAAAAGGCATTTATACTTCTCTTCCTTATGAAAGCGGAAATAGTAGCACGCCGCGAAGACCATCTGATAAGAACAATCAAAGATATTTATCCTTACCCGAGCGTTATCAGGCTTGCCAATTACATCCGCCTGCCTTATAAGAAGGTAGAACTTTCACGCAAAAATATTTTGCGCAGAGACAGCCACCAGTGCCAGTACTGCGGTACAAAATCGGCAGACCTGACGATAGATCATGTTATTCCCCGCTCGCGGGGAGGCAGTGATACTTGGGAAAACTTGGTAACGGCATGTACAAAATGCAACAATAAAAAGGGTAACCGTACGCCTGATGAAGCAAAAATGCCGCTTTTGAATCTGCCGACGAAACCGCATCACATTCTTTTTTTGAAGCAGTATATCGGAGCGGTTGCAGAAGAATGGCGTCCGTTTTTGTTTATGGATTAGGTCATTGTAATTTTTTTAACTGCCGTCCCTTAAATGAGTTCACTTTCTCTGCCCGGCATCGATAAGGCTGAGGCTGCAGGCAGGCCTTGCCCTCTCAAAAATTCATAATATGAAACACCCATGATTAGGGAAAATCACACAAGGGAATGATTATTTGAGGGTTAATGCAAAACAGAGTTTTGAAAGAAAAGCACATTCCCAAATCGGAGTTTGGGAATGAGATGTAAAAAAAAGTAATGTAAATGAAACCGGAAGAGACCCCTCCCCGGCCCTCCCCAAGGGGAGGGTGCTAAATTAATGATTTCCATCCCTTTGGGGAGTGTCAGGGTGGGGCTAAAATAAACAGATGAAACGCCCATGATAAGGGAAATCACCTAAGGGAATGATTATTTGAGGGTTAATGCAAAACAGAGTTTTGAAAGAAAA
>CAZOBD010000151.1:0-9828 GCA_964577665.1 uncultured Hyphomicrobiales bacterium | reverse complement strand
TAAACTTCCTTTGAAAATTTCCTTACCAAGCGCAGCTTAGTAAGGAGATGTAAAAAAATCATCCCCTTGAGTGTTTTCCCAAATCATGTATGTTTCATCTGTTTGTTTTTTACTTTTTCCCCTCAATCCTAAGCTGTGCTTGGGATTGCAATTTTCTCGAGAAGTTAAACTTCCTTTGAAAATTTCCTTACCAAGCGCAGCTTAGTAAGGAGATGTAAAAAAATCATCCCCTTGAGTGTTTTCCCAAATCATGTATGTTTCATCTGTTTGTTTTTTACTTTTTCCCCTCAATCCTAAGCTGTGCTTGGGATTGCAATTTTCTCGAGAAGTTAAACTTCCTTTGAAAATTTCCTTACCAAGCGCAGCTTAGTAAGGAGATGTAAATCTGCCAGATGTTGGACATCTTTTTTTTCTTACGTGAGATTCCGGCATTCCGCATTGCTCCAGCCGTAATGACATACACGAATAGTATTTCAATTTTACACAGTACACATATCAAAAAGAAAATAAATACCAACAATAAAGATAAGTAAATTAATTCAGATTTGCAAAAACAATAAAATTACTTTATTAAGCATCCTGCTTATCTCATGCACTACTCCCGCGCTTTTTTTCGTCTATAATTAGTAATTCTTTTTGCGGGTTAAACAGATTTCTATAAGCCTGAAAAAACCTGCGAAAACAGATTTTCCGCTGCGGTATGTGTAACTATCGTAAAGGCAGAGAAATGGCAGAAGAAAAAACAAAAGATGCAATAAAAAAAGAACTGGAAGACGTTGAGAAAAATCTACGGGACTTGAAGCAAAAGCGCGAATTTTTGCGGGAGACATGGGAAAGCGAGAAGAATCTTCTTCAAAGCGTCAGCCGCTGCAAAGAGCAGATAGACCGCCTGAAGCACGAAGCAGAAACGCTGGAGCGCAAAGGTGAACTTGCAAAAGTTGCGGAAATACGTTACGGCAGAATACCCGAACTTGAAAAAAAGATGAATTCCGTCAATGAAAAGATAAGCGGCGGGCAGAAAAAGATGCTGAAAGAGGATGTGGAAGCAGATGACATAGCGGAAATCGTTTCCAAATGGACGGGCATACCCGTGCAGAGGATGCTTGAATCCGAGCGGGATAAGCTCGTGAAGATGGAAGACAGGATTCACAAGCGTCTGATAAATCAGAACGAAGCCGTCTCGGCAGTTGCAAATGCCATTAGGCGCTCCCGGGCGGGGCTTCAGGATATCGACAGGCCCATCGGTTCTTTTATTTTCCTTGGCTCTACAGGTGTCGGAAAAACCGAGCTTGCACGCTCTCTCGCCGAGTTTTTGTTTGATGACGAAACGGCTATGATACGTCTTGACATGAGCGAATATATGGAAAAATATTCCGTTTCGAGGCTGATAGGCGCTCCTCCGGGATATGTGGGATATGAAGAAGGGGGGCAGCTCACCGAAGCAGTCAGAACAAAGCCTTATTCCGTCGTTCTTCTTGACGAAATAGAAAAAGCTAATCCCGAAGTGTTTAATGTCCTTCTGCAGTTGCTCGACGAAGGCAGGCTTACCGACGGCAAAGGCAGAACAGTTAATTTCAGGAATACCATAGTTATTATGACCTCCAATTTAGGTTCTGACATAATTCAGGACAGTCTTTCCGAAATAAATAACGACAGCCGCGACAGAGTGATGGAGGGCGTGAAAGGAAAAATCACAGAGCTGCTCAGAAAAACAATGCGTCCCGAATTTTTAAACCGCATAGATGAGATAATTTTGTTTAAGCCCCTCACCGAAAATGAAATAAAGCAGATTGCCAAGCTTCAGCTATTGAAACTGGAAGAAAAACTGAAGGCAAAAGGTATGAAGCTGAAGGTCAGTGACGGCGCTCTTAAAAGGCTCTCAAAAATAGGTTATGACATTAACTACGGAGCCCGTCCCTTGAAACGCGCCATTCAGAAAAAAATCGCGGATCCGCTTGCAGTCAAAATGCTGGACGGAACATTCCAGAGCGGTGATAAAATAATCATTGAGGATGACAGAGAAGGAAATTTCATTTTTTTAAAAGCAGACGGCTAAGTTTATAAAAATAGGCTCAGTTTTTGCTTATTCGGAATTAGTATTATTGAAAATAAAGGAAAAAAATCATGAAAACCCGGATAAGCACGCTTTGTGTACTTATTTCAGCAGTTATAATATTTACATCTGTATATCTTTATGCAGAAGACGATTACATAAAAATCCGCGATTTTACTTCTTATCAGGAGATTATAGGAAATGAAGCGGCTGTCATAAGCTGGGATTTTGAAAATGCCGATTTTGTTACAATAAGCGGCAGCACTACCCGCTATGAACCCAAAGACAAAATAGAACTTTATCCCACTGCTTCTACCATAGTGGAAATCTTTGCGTATAAAGATTCTGACCACATCTCGCTTAAGTCTTACATTTACAAAGCCGGCAGCGAGGACGAATCTGTCCGGAAAGGTCCTACTCTCGCTCCTTATGACGAAATGAGCCATTCTTATGTGGAAACTCCTTTTTTGAACGGTGTAATGGCTGCCGATCTTTCTCAACCTCCTTACAAGCTGAAAATAATGCGGACTAAGCTGAAAGACAATATTAACATGGACTTTCACATCAGGGCGCTTGTTCTCGACAGATTCGGGAATTATATAACAGGTTTAAAAAAATCCGATAAAAAAACATCTTGGCTTGCCCACAATAAATGTAAAAATATAAATGAAGAACCTGTTCTGGTAGCTTTAAACAAATACAAAGAGGTCAACAGGGTGCAGACAGACGATGCTCTCGACCTTTCGTTTGTAATTGACAATTCTTCTGCTGCAAAATCTAATCAGAAAGTGTTTTCTCTTCTGAAAGAGTTTTTCGGACTGCTTTCTCCCTATGATCATGTTACTTTGGGTTATTTCAATCAAGATTATAAAGAATACATGAAAATGATTCCCGCCGATGACGCCGCTAACCAGCTCGAAGCAGGCGTTTTACCCTCCCCGTCAGGAATGAATTCTCTCTATAAGGCATTGTACAAAAACATTAATGATTTTGAAACGAGGAATAAAAAAGCTCTGATTTTGATTACACACATGGCTGATAATTCATCTATCATTTATACGGCAAATGACGCAGCAAACTATGCCCTCTCGGAAGACCTTCCGGTTTATATAATAGGCATAGGCGATGCCGTGGACAGTTATGCACTTCAGTATATTACAACTCTTACCGGAGGAAAATATTATCACATTTTTAACGGCGAACTCCAGACATTACCCGAGATACTCAGGGAAATCTCATTTGCTCAAAAAGCTTATTACGAAGTTGACGTCCCTCTGACAATGCAGCTTCAGAACTGTACTAAGCTAAATACGGAAATCACATCCGTAATAGATGCAAATAAAGCTTTCGATGATGTGGATTTGATAATAAAGCCCCAGATACAATATTCACAGTATCAGGTTGCTGCTGTTTTCAATGAGAGAAGCTCGGTTCTCGATGATGAATATCAGTCTGTCATTATTTCTATATCAAAAGTTCTGACTGATAATCCCTCGGCAGTTATTGAGCTGATAGGCAATACATCATTGAAAGAAAAGGGTGCATCAGACAAACTTGCCATGCAGCGCGCAGAAAAAGTGAAAGAAGAGCTTATGGCTTACGGAGCATCCCCCAATCAAATAAGAGTCCGCTCTGACGGAGCTTCACGTCCGCGTTATTACCTTGAAATGTACGACTGGCAGAGCAAGCTGAACCGAAGGGTAGAAGTACGCTGGCTGTACCCGTCAATGCTGCCTTATGAAATACTTGCAGAAAAAGCCGAGACGGAGCAGGAAGCCATAGAAATTGCCGAAAAATGGGAAAAACGCGGAGAAATGGCTTATTACGAACGCTATCTTGAAAAAGGAGAAATAATGTACCGCGTAAAAATATGGGGCTATCGTACACTTAGCGAAGCAAAACAGGCTGCTAATGATTTTAGAAAAAAATATAATATCAGGCCGGAAGTGCAGTAAAAAATTGGTCTGCTATTTTCCTAAAGCTTCGTCGATAAGTTCCTTTTGCTCAATGGCATGTTTTTTTGCCGAGCCTGTCGCGGTGGCAGGACGCTGTTTTCTGCCTGCATAAAAGAGCTTCTGCCCGCGTTTTATCAGTTCGTTCAAATAAGGCAGAAGATAATTCCAGCTTCCCATATTCTGCGGTTCTTCCTGCACCCATACTATTTCCTTAGCTTTTTTGTATTTAGCCAGAATCTCGGAAAGAAACTTCTTATGCAGAGGATATATCTGTTCTATTCTCACGACGGCAATATCCTTCCTGTCGGAATTTTCAAGCGCTTCGAGCAATTCGTAATAAACTTTGCCCGTGCAGAGAAGCAGTCTTTTTATTTCCTCATGCCGTGTGATTCTCTGGTCATCAATCACTTCTTTAAAGGTTTCATCGGTAAATTCAGAAATGTGGGAAACCGCTTTCGGATGGCGCAGCATACTTTTGGGGGTCATAATTATCAGAGGCTTTTGCGATTCCATCAGCACCTGCCTCCGCAAAACGTGAAAATACTGCGCAGGAGTTGAAAGGTTGCACACAATCATATTTTCCTCGGCACAAAGCTGGAGAAATCTTTCAAGGCGTGCGCTGGAGTGCTCCGGTCCCTGACCGTCGTAGCTGTGAGGCAGGAGCATGACGAGGTTGGAAAGCTGCCCCCATTTAGCTTCGGCACAGGTGAGGAACTGATCAACAATAGGCTGAGCCATATTTGAAAAATCTCCGAACTGGGCTTCCCAAAGCGTCAGATCATCTTTTGCCATTACGCTGTAACCGTATTCAAAACCGAGCACTGCAAGTTCGCTTAAGGGACTGTCAAAAATTCTTATATCTGCTTGTCCTTCCTCGATATGATTTAAGGGAATATAGTTTTCTTCGCTTATGCTGTCAACCAAAACTGCATGCCTCTGGCTGAAAGTTCCCCTTCGCGAGTCCTGTCCCGACATTCGTATCTCTCTTCCGTCCAGCAGTATGGAGCCGAAAGCAAGAGCTTCTGCCATTGCCCAGTCAATTTTTGGTTTTTCGCCTTCTATCATATCCGAACGTTTTTTGAGAAGGCGCTTCAGTTTAGGATTAATATTGAATTTTTCCGGGAAAGTGGTAAGGGCTTGAGTAACGTTTTTGATTACTTCTTCCGATACGTTGGTTCTGTATTCTTTCAGAATAACATTTTTATGTAGATTGGAATGCTTCACCAGTCCTGTTTTCTTTGCCTGTCTTGAAGTGAAAACATCATAAAAATTTTGAATTACTTCGCGGTAATACTGGTCGGATTCTTCCTTATCGATTACTTCCTGCTTAATCAATTCCTCTTGATACAAGCGGCTGACCGGCTTCATGCTCTTGATTCTTTTATAAAGCAAAGGCTGTGTATAACTCGGTTCGTCGGCTTCATTGTGCCCGTATTTCCTATAGCAGAGCATGTCTATTATAACGTCGCTCTTGAACTTCATTTTATAATCGAATGCAAAGCTTGCCGCCGTTCTTACCGATTCGGGGTCATTGCCGTTTACGTGTATAATAGGCACTTGAATCATTTTAGCAATGTCGGTAGCATAGACTGTTGATCTTGCTTCTTCGACAGTTGTCGTAAATCCTATCTGATTGTTGACTATCAGATGAATGGTACCGCCTGTTTTGTAAGCCTCGAGTTCTGAAAGATTAAGCGTTTCTGCAACAATGCCCTGTCCGGCGAAAGCAGCATCGCCGTGAACGAGTATGGGCAGCACCTGCGAGTGGTTCCTGTCTCCGATTTGATTTTCAAGGGCTCTTGCCATACCTTCTACTACCGGATTGACCAGCTCGAGGTGGCTTGGATTTGCAGCCAGCTTAACTTTTATTTTATTTTTACCGGGTGATTCATATTCGCCCTCGGAACCTAAATGATATTTCACATCTCCGGAGCCTTCGAAAGCGGAATAGTCTATCTGGTCTTCAAATTCGTCGAATATTTTTGCCAGGGGGGTTCTCAGATTGTTTACAATTACATTCAATCTGCCTCTGTGAGCCATACCCATCACTACTTGGGAAAGAGAATAATTTGCGGCGTGCTCCATGATTTTGTCCAAGAGTATAATCATCGTTTCGCCGCCCTCAAGAGAAAACCGCTTATGCCCGACAAATTTGGTATGCAGGAAGTTTTCAAATTCTTCCGCATTTATCAGCTTTTTCAATATGTGTACTTTTTCATCTTTGTTGTATTCGGAAACGCTGCGTGTGCTTTCCAAGCGGCGTTTAATCCAGTCTTTTTTCAGAGGGTCCTGTATGTGCATGAACTCAATCCCGATGGGACCGCAGTAGGTTTCACGGACAAGCTCTATAATATCTCTAAGGGTCATTTCATTGTTTTCCCATGAATCATCCGCATGGAAATACCTGTCCAAATCCCAGATGGTAAATCCGTAATGAGCTGGATCAAGCTCGGGATAATAATAAGAAACAAGCCCAAGGGGATTAGTTGAAGCCAGCAGATGCCCGCGCACACGGTATGCGTTGATAAGAAGCATTACATGTGCGTTTTTTTCAATCATGGATTTTTCATCGGCTATTCCCTCGTGATGCACTTCGCCGGGCTTGTCGATTTTCCAGCGGACAGGCTCGAAGGGGATGCGGAGCTGAGCAAACATCTGATCGTAAAAATGATGATTACCGGTCAGAAGCTCGTTCATGTACTGCAGGAATTCGGCGGATTCTGCTCCCTGTATTATCCTGTGGTCATAAGTGTTTGTAACCGTAACTACTTTTGAGACGGCGAGGGATGTTAAAAACTCAGGACGAACCGCGGAAAATTCCGGCGGGTAGTTTATCGAGCCGGCAGCTACTATCAAGCCCTGTCCCCGCATAAGTCTCGGACTGGAATGAGTGGTGCCTATCATGCCGGGATTTGTAAGCGTTACTGTAGTGCCGTGCAAATCGTCGGGTGTAATTCTGTTTTCACGGGTTTTATTAATAAGTTTCTGAAATTCATTGATGAAATCGTCAAAAGTCAGCTTATCTGCATTTTTTACATTTGGGACGAGCAGGAGCCTGCTGCCGTTATCCTTTGTGATGTCAACAGCCAGACCGATGTTTATGGCTTTTCTTTTTATCCGGTACATTTTACCGTCTTTGTAATCGAAAGAATCGTTCATTTGCGGGAATTTGCGGAGTGTCTTTACCAGCGCCCAGGCAAGCATGTGAGTAAAAGAGACTTTGGGCCTTTTCATTTTCACCAGATATTTATTTATCACTCTCCGGTTTTCATCAAGAGCCTTCACCGGCATAGTCCTAACTGATGAAGCTGAAGGAACCTCAAGGCTTTTTTCCATATTCTCTGCCATAAGCGCAGGAATGGCGCCCAAAGGCTCGAGCTCGTCGCCTTCGTTCAAATATACAGGGTCGGCACTATGGAAAGATTTTTTTTCGCGGGGAGCTGACGCCGCAGGCTTAAATTCTCGTTTTACATCTTCCGGTTTAGGCTTTTCCGATTCCTCAAAATATTTTCTCCATTCATCCGGTACCGACTCGGGATCTTGGAGATAATCGTAATAAAGCTGGTCAACAAAGGCGGCGTTTGGTGAAATCATATCCCTATATCAAATAAAATTCAACAATTACTATTTGGCAATATAACAATATTAAGCTAATATTACGATATTATCATTAAATTATTGATATGAAATGAAAATCCTGCTTTCTTCGTCGATTAATTAATTGTATGAGACAAACATGATTAAGGAAAACACATAAGGGAATGATTATTTAAGCAAGATGTCCGACACCTTCAAGGTGTCTGACACCTGAGTTGAAATAAAAATAATGGTTGTCATTCTGAACTTGTTTCAGAATCTCACGTGTGAGAAAAACACCCCTTAATCCCCTCTTGGGGAGGGGACGTAATACGCAAGGTTTCTTGAGCAAGTTCGCAATGACGAATCAATAGAAGAAAAAAGATGTCCAACATCTGAAGCAGAAAGTAAAAAATAAACAGATGAAACATTTATGAAAGGAAAACACATAAGGGGATGATTATTTTTAGTAGATTTGCCTTATATTGAAAAAAAACCTAATGCAATGAATAATCGGAAGAGACCCCACCCCGGCCCTCCCCAAGGGGAGGGAGCAAGATCGTTGAATACTTTCCCTTTGTGGAGGATAAGGGTGGGGCTTAAAACAAGCAGATGAAGTTATTTAAATAGAATATGAAATAATTTGAAAAGAATGTTATGTTTACAGGACTCATAGAAGAACAAGGCGAAATAAAATCTATCCGAAAAGCCGGCGGCGGGAGAAGAATAACCGTCAAAGCAAAAAAAATTATGGATGATCTGAAGATTGACGACTCCGTAGCGCTTAACGGCGTCTGCCAGACTGTTGTTTCCCGCTCGGCTGATACCTTCGAAGTGGAAGCTGTGGAGGAAACAATATTAAAAACCACACTCGGAGACATGAAGCCGGGGCAGAAGCTCAATCTTGAGCGGGCTGCCCGCCTCGGAGACCGTATGGGAGGACATCTCGTGCAGGGACATGCCGACTGCACGGGCAGCGTCGTTTCGATTGAAGCTCTTGCAACTGCAAAACTGATATGGATAAGCTATCCTGAAAAATTTTCAAATTATATAGTTTCGGAAGGCTCAATCTGCATCGACGGGGTAAGCCTCACCACCGCCCGTGAAGAAAAGAGCAGATTTATGGTTTCAATAATTCCCCACACATGGCAGATGACAACCTTGAAAGACCTAAAGCCCGGCTTAAAAGTAAATCTGGAATTTGATATTATCGGAAAGTATATAGAAAAGATAGCATCTCCATTTTTGGGAAAAGAAAAGGAAGTAAAGAAAAAATCGGTTTTGGATATGTATTACGACCAGCCGGAGTAAATAAATACCCGGCATATTGATTTCTAAAAAAAATAAATATTGATAAAAATGAAAAATGATTTGACATTTTAAAATATTTTCCTATATTTGTAGTTCTTGTATTTTTCACAAAGAAAACAATGAGATATGGCTAAGAAACAGACATTCGGCGATAAGCTGAAAAAACAGAAAGCTGACGACAAAATAACTGTAAAAGTCGTTCAGAGCTATAAAACCGACGACGGCAAGACACGTTTCGTAGAGCGTTTTGTCAGAGTCAGCGACGTCAACGAATTAAGCGGTGTATCAGTATCAAAATAGGTTTAGTAAAATGAGAAAAGGCATTCACCCATACTATCATCCGGTGGAAATAAAGATGACCGACGGCACTTCTTTTATGACAAGGAGCTGCTATAAAGACGAAAAAATGGTGCTCGAAATAGATTCGAAGTCCCATCCCTTTTTCACCGGCAAGCAGGTGCTCGTCGATACCGCCGGGCGCGTGGACAGATTTAATAAACGTTTTGAAAAAGCAAAAAAAATTAAAGAGCAGAGGCATAAAAAATGATCAACGCCAATCAACCTTATCCGATGCAGACCGGTAATAATCTGAAAAATAAAAAGACGGTCAAAAAGAAAATTAATCCCTTAAAAAAAAGCAAGGTTATTGATTATTTGGATCCGAAATTCCTGAACCGCTTCACTAACGACCAAGGGAAAATTCTCCCCCGAAGAATTACTGGAGTTAACGCTTATCAACAGCGCGAGATTGCAAAAGCAGTCAAATATGCCAGGCATCTTGCTTTGATACCTTTCGTAGCTCAGGATATTTCGTAAATTATTTAAATGATTCTTATATAAGTGTTTGTCCGGCATTGGAAAATGCCGGACTTTATTTTTTGTGCGCCCGGCATGGGTAATAACTATAGGGTGAAAGTCCCGAACGTGCCTTGA
>CAZOBD010000150.1:0-9847 GCA_964577665.1 uncultured Hyphomicrobiales bacterium | reverse complement strand
TCTACTGATGGTTGGAGATTGCTTCATCGCTTCGCTCTTCGCAATGACGAAACAATAGGAGGAAAAAGATGTCCAACATCTGGCAGATGTTGGACATCTGAAGCGGAAAGGAAAAAATAAACAGATGAAAAAAAGGAAAGTATTTACAAAAGATCACTTGAAAAAAGCCAGAAAACTTACTTTATCAAAGTCTTTTCTGGGAGCTTTCCTTTTTGCAGCAGCTCTTTGGGCATTTAATACAATGAATGATATTTACGTCGTGAATTATTCTATTCCGCTTACAATTGAAACATCTGAAAACAGGTCTATCCATGGTAATGTGCCCGAAAAGATACGCTTGAAAGTAAGGGGTCAGGGATGGAACCTTTTTTATCTTATGAATTTTAACACATCAGCCCGCTGCGTTATAGATTTGACAGATATAGATAAAAAAGAAGATTATTACCGTGTTTCCCGCAGAGAAATCATCTCAGGTGTGCAGGAAATGATTAATGTAGAAACCATAGACGTTGTTGATGAACTGCTCAGCCTGAATATCGGAACAAAAATAGAGAAAAGCATTCCTGTAAAACCTAGAGTGGATTTCTCCCCGAGAGAATACTTTATGCTTGCCGGCGATTTCAGTACCGAACCCGACAGCATAGTAATAAAGGGCGACCGCTCTCTTCTCGATACCATTGATTTCTGGCTGACCGAAAAAGTATCCGTTTCTGATGCTTACAAGCCGGTTGAAAAAAATGTAAAACTTAAAGACCCTGAAACGGGTATAGAAATTTCCCAAAATGAAGTTTTGCTTAAGGCAGATATACAGCAGATTGCAGAAAAACAAATATATGACATTCCTGTAAAAGTAAAGGGCGGGAGGCTCCCTAAAAATATGTCCATCCTTCCGGTTAAGATAAACATTTTCTTGCGTGGCGGCGCTGAAGACATGGCTGCATACGATTATCTCGACCTATTAGGGGAAATCTCCGCAGCGCTTGATTATTCAGCCGTTATGAAAGACTCCACCGGCTCATTAATGCCAGAGATTAAAGTACCGCCGGAATTTAAGGTAATTAAAACTGAACCTATTGCGGTCTCACCTGTCAGATACTTCTCCGGCAAAAGATAATTTTCCTGCTGTATAAACCCCGGCAGCTTTTGACTTAAGTATATCATTTTCCGGGCATGTTATAATGTTTTTGTTTAAAATAGTAATATCCGCAGGCATTTTTTCACTCAAGCCCGTTCTTACATGTTCTCCCGATGCAGCAGAGCATCCTGCGGTGTAAGCATATAGAGCTTCCTGCCGGGATAATATCTCTTCCGGAAACCAGCGTAAGTCATTTCTATTATCTTTTCTTGTTACAAAGGCATGGATTCCCGTCAGGGGATTGAAAGACTCAATGGGGAAATCGGAGCCTCCTGCCAAATTAATTCCAAAGTTTAAAAGTGTTTTCCATAGATAGGAGTACTTAATTCTTTGAGAACCGATGCGTTTCTCTGCCATAGGTATATCACTTATGCACTGCGCCGGCTGTACTGCCGCTGTTATTCCCGCTTCTGCAAAGCGCGAAATATCGGATGGATGAAAATGCTGTGCATGTTCTATTCTCAGTACGGCTTTTTCTGCTTCGCTCATATTCTTCCTAAGCTTTTCATAAACGTTTATGCCCAATCTGACGGCAGCATCACCTATGGCATGCGCCGCAATGTGAAAGCCCTGCTCTAATGCTCTGTTGCAAATATCATAAGCATTTTCATAATCAAGCAGCAACAGACCTGTTTTACCGGAAGCATCAGAATATAAATCTAACATAGCCGCACCGCGGGAACCAAGCGCTCCGTCATAAAATATTTTAATCCCCTCAATGCTGAATAAATCAAATTTCTCAGGCATGACTTGTTTTTCAAGCCATTCTTTATTCTGCGCCCTTACAAAAGACTTTACCCTGATTTTCAGCTTCCCTTCATTATCAAGTTCCTTGTATATCGGGAGATAATCGGGATGGACATCCATATCGTGCACTTCCGTCAACCCGGCTTCGGCAAAGGCATCCATTGCTTTTATTATATTATCTTTTATGTTATCTCTGCCCGGTTTCGGCAAATGCCTTTTTATCAGCGGGATTGCATTGTCAACAAAAACTCCCGTGGGTTTGCCTGCTTTATCTATGATTATCTCCCCGCCGTGAGGATTCTGAACATAATCTTTTATGCCTGCTAATTCCATTGCTTTGGTATTTACCCATACTGCATGACCGTCAGTTCTTGTCAGCATAACCGGTATATCCGGAAGATAATCATCAAGAATTTTTGCCGGGGGATATTCCTTCGTATCCCATTTCTCCTGATTCCATCCAAAGCCGGTAATCCATCCACCCTGAGTGGTTTTATGTTTTGAAGCTGATTCAGCACATTCTTCGGCGCTTTTGCAGTCCGTAAGAGCGAGTCCGTTCAGTTTTTTCCCGAGTGCAGCAATATGCCCGTGAGAATCTTTTAATCCCGGATAAGCATAAGCATCCTTGAAAAAATATTCCTTATTATCTGATACTATCCAAACCCCGCCCGGTTTTTTTTGCAAACCCGATATTTGACCTTTTTCAATTTGTATTTTCCCCTGATATGCATACATTTTTCAATCTTCCTCTTTTTTTCGGATAGTAATTCTATAATTAGTTAAGTATGTTCCGCTTAAATATTTTCACATTGTTTTTTATTTCATCTGATTTTTTATATCATCTGAGTTGATTTTTAGTCAAATGTGCTTATAATCATCACAGTAGTATTAAAAGAAAGAACTCTTTTGAACACTTTTTTCTTGGTCGTTAGAAATTGTTTTTGTAATTTGTATTGCATTTCCCTTTTGTTTGATATTATTGCAGTTAGCAGCATTTGCAATTTACGAAATTAAAAGGGAATCTGCAATTATAATTTATTGATTTATATATTATTTACATAATTTTCTTATAGTAATTTATAAGTAAGAAAGTTAAATCTATTAACTATAACATATTCCTAATTAACTTAAACCCAGTATTCTTTATCGAGGCTGCGGTACTGTACGGCTTCGCTGATGTGCTCCGGTTTGATGTTTTCACTTTCCGATAAATCGGCTATGGTGCGGGATACTTTCAGAATACGGTCGTATCCCCTTGCAGAAAAACCGAGTTTATCTACAGCCATTTTCAGCAGATTCTGCGATGCTTCGTCAAGCGGGCAGTACTGACGTATAAGCTTGCTTCCCATATCTGCATTTTTGTAAATGCCGGGCAGTTCCTTGAAACGGTCTTCCTGTATTTTTCGGGCTTTTATCACTCTCTTGCGGACATTTTCGGAGGGCTCTCCTTTCCGCTTTGATGAAAGCTCTTGATACTTAACCGCAGGTACTTCCACGTGTAAATCGATCCTGTCAAGCAGGGGACCGGAGATTTTAGAAAGATAACGCTGAATAGTATTTGATGTGCATGAGCATTCTTTGTTCGGATTTCCGTAATTGCCGCAGGGGCATGGGTTCATAGAGCATATAAGCATGAAATTTGCCGGGTAATCGACTGTCATCCTTGTACGCGAAATAGTAATTTTCCGGTCTTCCAGAGGCTGGCGCATTACTTCAAGTACGTTTCTGGCAAATTCGGGCAGTTCGTCTAAAAATAAAACGCCGTGGTGGGCAAGCGAAATTTCACCCGGGCGTATGTGGCTCATGCCTCCTCCCACGAGTGCGGCATCGGAAATAGTATGGTGCGGAGCCCTAAAAGGACGGATTGTTACTAAGGCTTCGTCCCGCTCCATAAGTCCGGAAACAGAGTGTATCTTAGTGGTTTCCAGCGCTTCTTCCAATGACAAAGGCGGAAGAATGGACGGAATTCTTTTTGCAAGCATGGTTTTGCCTGAGCCGGGAGGTCCTATCATCAGCAGATTGTGCCCTCCGGCGGCGCTTACCTCCAATGCTCTTTTTACGTTTTCCTGTCCTTTTACGTCGGATAGGTCGAGACTGTATTTTCGCTGATTTTCCTCAAAAATGGATTTTATGTCTGCTTTCCTCGGTTCTATGGGAGATTCATCATTGAGGTAAGCCATAGTTGCACCGAGAGACTCCACCGGAATAACTTTCAGCCCCTCGACTAAAGCGGCTTCATCTGCATTTTGCTTTGGCAGTATGATTTCTTGATAGCCTTGTTTGTGCGCCTCAAGAGCGATGGGAAGAGCGCCGCGAATTTCCCTCAGAATACCTTCCAATGAAAGCTCACCGAGAATTATCCTGCCTTCAAATTTCTCCTTAGGTATCATATCCATAGCGGAAATAATACCCATTGCAATCGGCAGGTCAAAAGCGCTGCCCTCTTTTTTGACGTCGGCAGGGGCGAGATTTACGGTTATTCTCTTGCTTGGGAAAATGATGTTTGAATTTTTAATGGCGGCGGGTATTCTGTCCCGCGATTCCTTCACGGCGCTGTCGGGCAGTCCCACTATGGAAAAAGCGGGGACAGCATTGTCCAGATGTGTCTCTATCTCCACAACAAAAGCATTTATGCCGAACACAGCGGCAGAAAAATTTCTCGAAAACATACAGCTCTTTAAGTTTTGTTTCAAAATTTAACGATTGTGCAAATATAAGGAAAAATAGGAGATATGCATTAGCGACGATGTAAAATTATTGGAGAATAAATATTACGGAATTAGAATTAATCGTAGAGCAGAATTTAAGTATGCAGCAGTTAACTGAAATTCTTTTCTTGTTTTTTTATAGAAATTTATTTATTTTACTGAAAGTAAGTAAATTTAATTGAGTAAATTTAGAGTGGCGTATATCAAAAAAGAATTTAAAGATTATATGAAACAGCAGAAAAACATTCGTTTTTATGTTAAATTTTTAAAGGATATACGAATAAATAAGGGCAGTTGCGTATAACAATGAGTTGTCCTGAATTCGCTCCGCTCATTCAGGACAACGTGTCTGGGGTAAGCGGGGAGTCCGCTTAAGCGAACTCTGTACAACATGGGGTAAACACAATAATTGAAATTACTCCGCTTACCCCAGACACGTTGTCAGTAATGCGGTGAACAATTGCAATCCAAGTTGATTAAGTAAGAAAAGTTTTAAATAAAATAATGGGATTGACAATTAATTTTATATATTTGCGTTTAGATAATTAAATGATTAACTTTAAGGTTTAACCAAATAAACAGAAACTATGGACTTAGATAAGATTAAAGACCAAAAAATTCAAGAAGCTAATGAGTTGTTTAAACGACTTGGCATTAATACTGATAATGAGCCCAATTTAGAAACTGGCGATAGTCCGTGTTTCCAATTTGACACAGATGAATCAGAAGGTTCTAAAATTGAATTTCATTGGACTAGATTGTCAAACAATTCAAATATTGGATTTATCGCTGATTGATTATGCCTACTTGGAATGATATTTTAAAAGAAATTGGCTCACAGCCCAACGCCTTTGATTTAATCAGAAGAAAGTATATTGCAGAACTTTCTAAAAAGACTGAAAGAAATGTAATTGTTTATTATTCTGGTTGGTTGCAAAAAGGTAATCTTGCTAAACATGGATTCCGTTTTGATATTGTTGATTCCGATAAAATGGGGTTCATGACGACTATAAAGGGATTAGACAAGAGTAAAGGATTAGATTTAGTATTGCATACTCCAGGAGGTTCAATTGGTGCAACAGAATCCATTGTTCACTATCTTCAATCAATATTCGACAATAATATTCGTGCAATTGTACCTCAGATAGCGATGTCTGCTGGTACGATGATTGCTTGTTCCTGCAAGGAGATACTAATGGGTAAACATTCAAATTTGGGACCAATAGACCCTCAAATTAATGGGTTGCCAACTCATGGTATAATAGAAGAATTTGAACAAGCAAAAAAAGAAATTTCCTCAAATCCGAAATCAATTCCAGTATGGCAGACAATTCTTTCAAGATACAACCCTACCCTGATTGGAGAATGTGAAAAAGCAATAAAATGGTCTGAAACAATGGTTTCTGACTGGTTAAAATCTAACATGTTCTTAAATGACCCCGATAAAGAAAATAAAGTAAAGGCAGTAATAAAAGAGTTAGCGAGTCATGCTCTCACACTTTCCCATGACAGACATTTACCAATTGATATTCTACGAGGAAAATTGGGTTTGAATATTATTGATTTGGAATCGGATGATGATTTGCAGGATAAGGTCTTAAGTTTACATCATTCCTGCATTATTTCCTTAACACAGACTCCTGCATATAAGATAATTGAAAATCAAGAAGGGAAAGCCTTTATACAGTTGATAAAATAGATAGCACTACTGGCAACATGCGGTCATAAAACATTGGGGGCTAAGTGGTTATTCGAGCCTCGGTTCTCGCATCAAGGTTTGCTGAATCTTGATAGTAAAGTAGCCCCGAACCCCCAACATTTCATACCGCCAAACGTTGTCCTGAATTCGCTTCGCTCATTTGAGGCGGGCGTGTCTGGGGTAAGCGGGATTTCTGTATAAACTAACACAAGCTGAAATTCGTTAACAAAAATGAATTTGCCGTGCTCAGTGCCGGCAGACAGCATTTAAAAATAAGTTTAGCAAAAATACTGCATTATGAAACTTACAGAAAAACAAATTGAAGAAATTGCTGACAGCCTCGATTGTGGTATGAGATGCTTTTACAACCTTAAGACAGGAGAAATTAGGGCAGTTCTCGATTTTGAAAATTGGACTTATGCCGATAAAGAACCATGGGAAGAAGAGATAAACGAGATTGATGAAAATTGGGATGACTATTTTGAATTTGAAGGATTTGAAACCCATGAATCTTTCCAGATGACGGCAGATTTTGCAGAAAGTATTGACGATAAAAGACTGCAAAACAAATTGATTAATGCATTGAACAGATCTAAACCTTTCCGGAATTTTAAGCAGCAAATTGATAATTCTGGTAAATACAGAGAACTGTGGTTTGATTTCAAAAAAAATCGTTATATTGAATGGGTTAAGGAACAGATTGAATTAAATAACAGGATCAATGAATAGGAGCAATGAAAAGTAATTAATGAATAACAAAGATTTAGATAAAAAAGTAAAAAGACTAATAGAGCATAATATTTATGAAAAAGGATATGTCTGCGCATTAGATATACTTTTGCAAATGGATTATCTCAAACAAAAGGATTACGAAGACTGGCGATTCGGAAGGGTTCCATATTTAGAGAAAGTCTGCGGAGTTAATTTAAATAAACTGAAGTTGATAAATAAATCCATTAGAAAACACTCATCTGAATTGAAATTAAAATGTTCCCTAACAGCATACAATCAATATGGGAAAGGTACAAAACGCCGATTAAAATTCAGTAAATCAGGAGATAAAAAAATTGAAGAAAACTACTCAACTCATTTCGTAGATACAAATAGAATGATTGAACTTAAGGAAAAAAAGCAGGTAATAAAACATTGCGATGATGTACAAAATTTGAGAAAAACAACATACTTTCAGGGGCAGTAAAGGTCTGATATAGATGTGCTTCGAAATTTGCAGTGATTTCATATTGCCAATAATTTCCAACAAAAAAAAGGAAAAACTTAAATGGATACTTACGATTTATCAAGAGAAGCATATATTGGAATTTTGATTGAAGCGGAAGAACTCACTCATGATTTGACTCTGCTTTTTGGATTGCTTTCTTATAAATGCAAAGATGAGACAGAATTCATTTATAAAGCCGAGAAACTGACTAGAGAAATAATGCAGATGGAGGATTACGAGTTGGATGATATTTTTTGGGGAAATCCACCCGAAAAAGAAAAATTGGATTTGACTCTTAAAAAAATTATTCGTAATATTGAAAAAGTTAACAAAATACCATTTGAGAAAAGGCACTATGACTAAACAAGAAATTAAGCAAAAAGAAGAAAAACTTCTTGAAATGACAAGAGACTTTTGTTCTGAAAAATTGGATGATGATTATTTGCAATTATGTGAAAATCTTATAAAAAAACTTGGGCGAAAAAGAGATGTGCCATTTCAGAGGGGCAAGCTCGAAATATGGGCTGCTGCTGTTGTCTATGCTCTCGGGTCGATTAATTTTTTATTTGACAAATCCTTCGAGCCTTATATGACTGCTGAGGAGATTAATGAATATTTTGGAACTAAAAACTCAACAGTATCAAATAAAGCCAGACAGATTAAGGATATGTTTGATATGTGGCATTTCAGCCCTGAATTTTCAACTCCAGAAATAGCAGATTCCAATCCTATGAATCAAATGGTAATGGTTGATGGATTTATTGTACCTATAAGCACTTTGCCTCAAGAGTATCAGCAAATGGTAAGAGATGCAAGAGCAAGGGGAGAAGACATTGAGTTTCATTCAAAATAAGATGCCTCGGTTAATTCAGATGAAAAGTATATGTAAAAACGTTACATGAATTTGCCCCGATTATTATCACCCGGCTTCTTTACTTTATCACCACAATTTTTCTGTGTAATTTCCTATTTGAATGAAATATAAGCCGATCTTTATTTGGCACTTCCACCCACCACTATCAAATCACTACCGCAAAATTGAAAGATGTAAAGTTTTTCTGTGGAAAAGCTTATTTGAAAATTAGAATTTCTTCGAGGCAAAATATCCTTCTTGAGTTTTTTAAAGGTTGCTGATTTTATGTTGCAATATTATTTTCACTCTATTCGTTAAATTACATTAATAGGGATAATTATTGTTCAATTATTATATGTTTTTGATGTTTGAATTTGATGATAACAAAAGTAGAGCTAATAAAGAAAAGCATGGAATTGATTTTTTTTGAAGCTCAAAGAATTTGGACAGACCCTAACTTAATCGAGGTAAAGGCAAGAACTGAGGATGAACCGAGATACTTGGTTTTAGGCAAAATAGATAATACATTTTGGTCTGCTGTTATAACTTATCGAAATTCAAGCATTAGAATAATTTCAGTAAGACGTTCAAGAAAGGAAGAGTTAAAAATTTATGAAAGCTGTTGATTTTGATAAAATATTTGATGACGGAGAAGATATTTCGTCTATGCTGGATTTGAGCAAAGCAAGAAGAATCAAGCAAGTTCCTAAAAGGATTAATCTTGATATGCCCCATTGGATGATAGAAAAATTAGATGAAGAAGCCGAAAGATTGGGAGTTACTCGCCAGTCTATAATTAAAATTTGGTTGGCGGAAAGGTTAGAGGGGACTCGGGTGTAAAATATTTTGTGTAAAGCAAAAGCCCTTCGGGGTGAGGGAAGGGCTTTATGATAAAGAAATTATACTAATGCTAATTGCTGGAATGAAATATCATTAACATTAGCAATACTTTTGGCATGCTCTAAAGTAATACTTACCACATTGCCATTTTCGTCAAGCTCAACAAGAGTATTTTCGCTTATATCTTTTGTTTCGTGAACGAAATTATCATTAAAGTTTATCAATAGAGTATCTGTATCTTGAAAATATTTTATTTGCATTATAGTATCTCCTTAAATGAACGGTCAAAAAATGCGTTGTGTATTGTTTCGTTATCCTCGAGAACAACTATTCTTAGATACTTATCGTCAGCATCAGGAATTTTAGCCCATTTTCTTATTCTACCATCATTTTGAATTAATTCAAAAATCGGTTCAAAAAATGCTTTAGCTATCCATTCTTCCTTGATGCCAACTCTATCTGGTCTCAGTTTAGTATATTCAAAATATTTTGTATATTTCATATCTCTTACCTCTTTTGGCAAAACGAATATGTATTATGATTATTACAAAAAAGCCCTTCGGGTGAGGCAAATTAGACTTACCAAGTTTTCAAAATGGATATTTCGGCTAATCTACCCACCCCATTTCGTTTTAAAGTATACAGG
>CAZOBD010000149.1:0-9856 GCA_964577665.1 uncultured Hyphomicrobiales bacterium | reverse complement strand
TTCTCCTTCCTAAGTTGTACTTGGGAAGGATATTTTCAAGCTGTTTTGATGCTTCTAATATCTCAATACCTGCTATTTTGCCGTCTTTATCGTAATTGACGCTTACACAATCGCTTATATCGCGCACTGAAGCCGTTCCATCCTTAATTTCCTTAAATTCGATATAAAGAGCATCGACTTTTTTATCGTAAATCATTTTCATTTCGTTAATAATATTAGTTTTTATAATCCATTTAAAGAATATTTTTACTTTTTAGGCCTTTTAAATAAGAACTATTTGATAATTACTAATAAATATAATAAATATGAAGGAATAATGCAATATTTATTTAAGTATATTTGTTGTTTTTTTATAAAAAATTGTCGTTTCAAAAGGAAAATATGTTCTTAATATCAGGCTGTTTATACATTGGTTTATCAAATCTGAACCTTCCAAAAAAATTAGAAAATAAATTAAGATAATATAGTTTTCACAGAGACGTTCATAATTTAGTATTTTTTTTAATAATTCTGAGATGTTTTCGTTTTTATGTGTCATTCTATAATGGAAAATAATTTATATTGAAAAATTGGGGGAAAATATGAAACTAATCGGCGCTATTATCGGCATATTTTTGATGACAACGAGCCTTTTTTCTCAGGCGGAGGTGTGGTATGCCAAGGGACAGCAGGCATTGAAGAGTAAAAATTACGAGGAAGCGGTTGAGTATTTTACGCGAGCCGTGGAGTTAGACCCTTCGAACTATAAGTACTACGAGAAACGGGGTCTGACGTATCTTTATGCCGAAAAGCCGGGGCAGGCGATAGATGATTTGACGATTTCAGTGGATATTAATCCGAAAAATGCGGATGCATACAATAACCGCGGGCTTGCGTTCAGCTTTCAAGGCGATCTGGATCAGGCAATAAACGATTTTAACAGGGCAATAGACATTGATCCGAACTTCGGACAGGCTTATTTGAACCGCGGAAGCATTTATATACAGTTTAAGAACTTTGATGCGGCGATGAAAGACTTTAATCAGGCTGCCAAATACGAACCGAACAACCCTGAGGTGTATTATAACCGCGGGAGGCTGCATTATTCGAGGGAAAATTATAAAAAGGCGGCGGGAGATTTCAGTAAAGCAATCGAAAAAGGGCTTAATCTGGGGAAAGTTTTTTATAATAGGGGCAACGCCTACTTTAAGCAGAAGAAATATAAGCAGTCAATAAAGGATTATACCAAGGCGCTGAGCTTCGATGCGGGTGATTTGGAAGCGCTGAACAACCGGGCAATGGCTTATGACCTTTCGGGACAGGACAAAAAGGCCGAGGCGGACAGAAAAAGGCTCGCGGACATCCGCGGCGTGGAGCCGGAGTTCCCGCCGGTGGATAAAATAAAGTTCAAAACCTATACGGACAAGGAAAAACACTTTTGGATAGACCTGCCGGCGGATTGGCATGCGCAAACTTTCGCCGATGAGGAGGTTTCCGAGCTTATTGTGTCCAAAGAAGACCCTAAGGACGGGGGATATGCCGTCGGGGTGAGGATGGTTTTCAATAAGAAGATGAAAGAGGAGTATGATATACAGGGCATAGCGGAGCTGATAGCCTTTTGGGAAGGCAGTGCGCAAAAAAATGCCGATGATTACTATGATTACCGCATTTATTCAAAGAAAACCATGAGCCGGGGGGCAAAATATAAGGGAAGTTTGAATCTGGTACATGTGAAAGTAACGTCGGAATCTTATTATTTGCAGATTTACGAGATGGTAATGGCATCGGAGAAGGATCTTTTCTATGCTTATTTTCAATGTCCGCAGGTACAATTTGAATATTACAAGAAAATATTTGACAAGGCGATAAAATCTTTTAAAATAAGATAGATTAATAATAACCTTTGACTATAAAATAATAGGAAGATGCCGGCACAGTTTAGTTGTACGGCATCTTAATAAATAAACAGATGAAAAGAATACGCAATACAATCATAGCATTTATTTTTTCGATAACCCTCGCTGTATTGGAAGCCGACACGGAAAAAATAAAAAACCGGCGGATTTCGCCGGTTGTTTTTACAATTGAATCTCTCCCCGATTACTGGAGGAAAAAACCTATGAAAAGGCATTTTATGGCAGATTTCAGCGTACAATACTGAATTTTCCGTTCATTTTTTTAGCGCCGTCAGCTATAAGAGTATAGAAATACATCCCCTGATTGAGCGCTGCTGTATTCAGCAGAATATTTCCGCTGTTAATTTCATAGTTGATGCCTCTTATATTTAATCCTTGGGAATCATAAACATTCAGTTGATAATCATTAGAAATATTTTTTACGTTAATATTTAAAAAATCATTGGCAGGATTAGGGTAAATCATTCCTGAACTTATTTCAAATTCATCGTTGACAGATGATACACCGGCAGTATATGTACATTCATAAGCCGCATAATCGTCATCACTGATCATAAAATAAAACTTTACCTTTGTAACTCCTGAATTTCCGTTGGGATACAAGTGGGTAAAGAGTTCTTTGAAGTTTTGATCGTCAGTTACTTCACCCGGTGCCAAAGAAAACTGCTGGGAAGGCTCGGAATATACAGTTGTTTCGGATAACATAGGATAGCAGTTCATGTTAAAACAGGGCTGAAGCTCATGCCCCTGGGTTATTTCGATTATTTCAATTTTTATAGTAATTGTAACTTCTTCATCGCTGATATTTTTTACTCTGCCGTAAGATACGAGTTCATCATCCAAAGCACCTTTTACGGTTTCATCTCCGCGCACAAGCTCGAGACTCTGTGCAAAGACAAACGAAGAGGCAAAAAACACGGCAAGAAATGCTGTAAGCAGTATATTTTTAATCATAATAAATCCTACAAATATTAACAAAAAGTTTTAATAAAATTAACATTTCATTACAAATGTAAATACAAAAATACCCCTAAAAAGTTACATAAGAAAAGAATTTTTATCGGCATGTAATCAATAAATAAAACCGAGACTTACTTTCCCATGCCTGAAAGTTCCGTAACATCATCGACATAACCGTCTGACTGAATGTCAAAATGAAGAGTGCCGGTAAACATTTTTTTCTCGTCGGGTGTGAACTCTATCCAAAATCTGAATTCTTTTTTTGATTTTATCTCAGCGGGAAATTTTATATTTTCATAAGTAAAAACTCCTTCGGGGTCGCTTAATTGAGCTCCGGTTATGAATGCGGAATTTTTGCCGTAATTCTTAAAACTTACCATCATTTTTTTGCTGCTGTCAGGAGTTACATATCCGAAATCTACTTCGGGCATCTTAATGGTCATTACAATTGCTTCAATGCTTGCAACAGGCTTATCCATATCATTTACATAGATTTCCTCAAAAAAAGTGCCTGCTTCTTTGGGATCGAATTCTATCCGAACCGATTCGAAATTTGCATATTGATTGTACTTTGAGTCAAGTGTAATCGGCAGTACATGATGATGTTTCTTAAAAAAAGGAACCGAATTTTTAAAATATATACGATTTATTTCATAAGGAACAGGGTTATTATTAATTATTCTAAAAAGCCTGGTTACAGGCTCACCCGGCTGCTCAAAAATAAACTTGATCTGCTCGGGATCAGAGGAAATATGCTGATTCAGCACGTCATTTCCCTGATTGTCTATCAGCTTTGTCCTGTTTGCATCTACGTCAGTGGGCGGGGTACATGAAAACAAAACATAAAGAAGCGCCCCTGCTAAAATTATATTTATCAATATTTTCATATCTGTTCTCCGATGTTTTACAGAGTTTATCTGTTAATTATTACTTTCGGCTTCAGATGTCGGACACCTTGAAGGTGTCAGACATCTTGCTTTAAGTTTCAACTATTTAAAAAATAATCATCCCCTTGTGTGATTTTCCTAATCATGGCTCATTTATCAGCTCAAAATTTAACGCTCATGCCGTAGGAAAATCCGAGCTTGCTGCTTGTAAACATCTCATTCTGATATTTGTAGAGCAGTGTTCCCCCGTCTAATCCCCCGAAAATATATATTTTATTTTCAAAATTGTATTGCATGCCCAGCATTGCCTTCATAACCGGACCTTGTATGTTTCCGCCTAATGTTACCTGAGCTAGCGGCTGCAGATTGAATAAAGGTTCAATATTATCGAAAACATGCTTATAACTTGCCCCAATCCAAAAACCGATATAATTTTGCTCATATGATACCGCGCTGCCGTATTCTATACCTTCATAAATCTGCAGAAAGTTCTCCTGCCCGATTTCCAATCCGATGGAATTCCGGCTGTCAATATCGTAAAAAAGTGCAAAAGCAACATTGTTCAAGGTAGGATTGGAAAGAGAGGATAATTGTGTTTCGGGAAATGAGCGGGCAGCCTGTCCCTGCATTCGGAACTGTACAGCAAGATCCTTCCAGAAATCCTGGCCCTTAAGAGTTGAAGCAAGGGTCTTGTAACCGGAATAATTCTCAAAATTAAGCAATTCATCATTTTGTGATAAATTATTTTCGGATGATTTACTGAACATACCGGCAGGTATCAGAAGAAGACTCCCCTTTTGTACATCCTTGTTATCTTCAATATTCTCTGCCATATTATCACTAATATCAGATTTTAGCGAAATTTTTTCTTCAGGTCTTACATATACGTTCCTATCAACATATACAACTTTAATCTGTTGAGGTTCAGCCGGTGCAACAAAACTGCTCTGAGCAGCCGGCGGAGGCGGGAAATCCTGAGCCAAAGGAGCTTCTGGTTGATTTTTTTCATTATAATCAATAACAAACAAAGTTGTGAAAGCAGTTACAAGCCCTGTCAGCAGCATTGCCAAAGGCTTGCCTGTCAGCAGTCCCTGCCAGAGTCCTCTTGACAGAAAACCTGCCGCAGCGCCTCCTGCCGCACCGAGTCCTGCGGTAGCGATGATATTATCCTTGGCTTTCTGCGGAGGAGCTGACTGCAGTTGCTGCATACCCGTCCGCAGATTAACCATATCCTGCATTTCAGTCTGAAGATCAGGGTCCTGCGCCAGATCCATAAAGAGTCTGCTGCTTTCTGCAGGCTCAAGCTCTCCGTCAAGGAAAGCGCTTAGCTGCTCAGAAGGGGATATGTAATCATATTCGTTCATATTAAAATCCATTCCTTGATTTATTTTATTTATTTCACTGACTCTGATAATCTTCTTTATATGGAGCCATAATTTCTCTTAATTTTGATTTTGCACGCCAAATTCTTGTCCTTACTACGGGAAGCGTAGTATTAGTAACAGAAGCAATTTCCTTGTATGTAAGTCCGAAAAATTCCTTCAGAACAATCGGCTCGCGGTACTCATCAGGAAGAGAATCAATTGCCCTATCGAGTATTTGCTTCAGCTCGCCGTGTTCAGTCTTATCGCTTCTCAAAGGAGTAGTAAGATCATCTATTGAAATAGAATTCGGTTTTTTCCTGTTTTTTTCGTTAAGACAAAGATTTCTGCATATTCTTATTAAAAAACCGTTGAAGTTGGTCATTTCCCTTTCAATGGAAGAACTTTCATAAAGCTTCACGAAAGTCTCCTGGAAAATATCTTCCGCAGTTTCTTCATCAGCTAGTACCTTTCGGCAGTATGTAAAAATCTTGGTTGCATAACGCGAATACAACTCCTCGAATGCAAGACGAACAATTTTGTTGTTCCCGGAGAGCAGGGAATAAAGTTCTTCGTCGGTCATATGTTTTAAATTATCGGGCATAATGGAGCTGCTCTGTTTTTTGGCAACATAAGTAAAACCCTGCTTTTCAAATTGCTCCGGCTTTTACAGTTAATTAACAATAAAAACGTGCATTTGTCACATTTTATTATAAATTATATTAACCGTTTTTCTTATATTTGAATACGCAGCATAATCATAATAATTATTTTCGGAGAAATAATGAACTTCTTTAAAATAGCAATATTATTTGTTTTTTTACATATTATTTTCCTGCTAGACCTAAAAGCTCAGGAAAACACCGTAAAATGCGGTATTGATGTCCTTATTGAAAATGACTTCATGCCTTTGAACGGCAGAAGGGTTATTTTACTCACAAATCATGCAGGCAGAACAAATACGGGAAAATCTACAGTTCAGGCATTCCTCGATGCTGAAAACTGCCGCTTAACAGCGCTTATGACACCTGAACACGGTTTTTTTACGACAGTGCCTGCCGGGAATAAGGTTGATGATGAAGAACTTTTCGAGATACCTGTTTTTTCTCTCTATGGTGATTCTAAGACCCCTCCCGCCGAAAAACTCCGGCTGTGCGACATTGTGGTAATTGATATGCAGGACATCGGGGTACGCTCCTATACTTACATAAGCACTATCTATAAGGTTATGAAGGAATGCGCAAAAGCAGGAAAACCGGTAATGATTCTTGACAGACCTAATCCTTTAGGCGGAATAAGTGTTGACGGAAATGTTCTGGAAAATGGAATGAATTCTTTTGTCGGAATTGTTCCTGTTACCTATATCCACGGCTTAACTGTGGGAGAACTGGCTGTAATGATAAACGAAGAGGGATGGTTGAGCGATCTCGGTACAGAAACTGTAAAATGCAGGCTGAGTGTCATTGAAATGCAGGGATGGGAACGCTGGATGAACTGGGAAGACACAAACCTTCAGTGGTTTCCTACTTCACCGCACGTCCCCACTATCGCCTCTGTAAGAGGTATTGCAGCTCTGGGAATTTTAGGCGAATTGGGAATAATCAGCATCGGAATCGGCACAACTCTCCCCTTTCAGTATTTCGGCTCTCCTTATTTTAGCACTGCCGATTTTGAGAAATATTTCAATATACACAATGTAAGCGGTATAAAGTTCATCGAAGCTAGGTACAGACCATTTTACGGAATGTACAGCGGAAGAGACTGCTCGGGATATCTTCTGAAATTTCGCCCTAACAATCTTTTTGCCCCCTATTCAACGGCAATTCGTATATTGTATGCCTTAAGGCAGATGGATCCGGGTCTTTTTTCGAATACTAATATCACTTCTAAACAAAAGAATATGTTTCAAAAAGTAACAGGATCAAAGGAAATCTTATCTACTTTGATTGAAGGTAAAAGTTATAGTGAAATAATGGTCTTAGCGCAAAAAGGACTGGAAGAATTCCTGCAGTTCAGGCAGAAGTATCTGCTATATGAATAAATTTATTCTTTAAACCAGTCTTTCAGCAAATTTTTTTCCAGACTTGTCTCTATGATAGCAATCGCCGTCGAAATTTTTCTGGAATGATTGGGATTATTCCTGAATGCTGCATTTTCACTGTTTATCAGCATCGAAGTGGAACCGCCCCCGTCGAGGTTCATTGCTTCATAGCAGCCTATCTTTTTCATGATTTCAGCTAACTGCCGTAAATTAGCTCCGTTCGTTCCTTCGCTTCTGCTGCCGCTTTCCACTGCTGCAAGATAAATTTTCGTTTTTTCTTTGTTCGTACCGAGAGCAGTCCTCGGAAGCATACTCCTAATAAAACGCCTGCCCGTAGAACCTTCTTGATAAGCTTCGTGGCCGGCTCTGCCTTTTCTAACAAGACGGGGAGTGCCGCATACAGCATTTTTAAAAATAATATCTTTATTGACATTTGTTGTTAATCTTAATATAAAATTACCGTTAATTTTGCTGATGTTATAATCATGCAAAGGGCTTAGAGATATTACGCAGCCGTTTTCCGGTATTTCGACACTGCCGGAATCTATTCTCACCAAAGCGCATTCAATTTCTTTATTGATTGCAGGCTCTTCATTAAAAACCAATGAAATTTTTTTATAAGAATACTCCTCACTGGATATCCTTTCGGTTTCTGCAATTTCTTCTTTAAGCTCCTCAAACTGAAATTCATGCTCCGTACTGTCGTTAAATTCAGCATCTTCAAGGGCTTCATCCATGGCTTTTCTCATGTCGCGTACATGAACTCTGGGAACAAATCCGCCGGCAAAACGATTGTATATAACATTATCAGTCGAATCCCGGCGGTGATTTGCTCTGTCCAACTCGATTATTTCACCTGAGGGCAGGATAAGTTCGGCTGTTATTCTGAAAGTGTCTATGAACAGTCTTCCCTTTTCATCAAAAAAAGCAGACGACCATTGCTTATAATTTCGCATGGTAACAGGTTCCCCGTCGATTATCAGAGGGCCTATGGGATAATTTGTATATGCTCGCCAGAAATTGGCATTTATCGCAGCTATTACGGTACCTTTGCCAATTGAATCATGCCAGTCTGCAATATCATGTATTTTCCGAAGCTCGTCTATAAGATTCTTTGCTTTCAGGGCTTTTATCTCTATGCCGTTATCAATAATATCAAACTCTATAATATGTACGCAGTGTTTTCTGCCGCCGGAGCTGATAAAACAGTTCTTATACACTACACCTTCTGCAAGATGTTTTTCGATTACTTTTTCAATACTCGACTCAGACTTCTGAAAAAGTAAAAGCAAGATGACTGAAATTAGAAAAACACCTGAAAAATTAATTTTTTTTATGTATTTATACTCCGTCACGTTCGTCAGTATTCTTTTTTTTCTTAAATTAATAATGCAAAATGCAAATTACGAAATATTATTTTTTCGGATTAATTTTTTTACAAAACGGAGGGATTTATGGAATATCAGACTATCATTTTCGAGAAAAAAGAAAACTGGGCGCTAATAACACTAAACAGACCTGATAAGCTCAATGCTTTGAATAAGCAGATGTTTGACGACCTTGACGATGCTTTTAAAAGAATTGAGCTCGACCGGGATATTATAGCATTGGTTTTAACCGGATCGGGTGAAAAAGCATTTGCCGCAGGTGCCGATATAAAAGAACTTCACGAATCAGACGAGCGCTCTGGTAAGATGTTTTCCGAGTATGGTTCTTACGTTATGAAACGCCTTGCTCAGATGAGGATTCCTACCATTGCAGCCATCAACGGATTTGCATTAGGAGGCGGATGCGAGCTTACACTCGCCTGCCAGATGCGTTTTGCTTCTGAAAATGCAAAAATGGGGCAGCCGGAAGTAAATCTGGGTATTATTCCCGGATACGGAGGCACTCAGCGTCTTCCGAAAATAGTGGGCAGATCAAAAGCTATGGAGCTGATTTTAACCGGAAATATGGTTAATGCCGCCGAAGCACAACAAATTGGTCTGGTAAATGCCGTTTATAAAGCGGATGAACTTATGCCTAAAACCGAGGAATTTGTAAAACTGATACTTTCTAAAGGTTCTCTTGCCGTAAGCGCCGCCGTGCAGTGCATAAATGCTTCCGAAGAGCTTTCAGAACTGGAGGGGCTCCATTTCGAATCACTAATGTTCGGAAGAACATGCGGCACGGAAGATTTCAAAGAAGGTACAAAAGCTTTTCTGGAAAAGAGAAAACCGGAATTTAAGGATAAATAATATAAGCAGAACTTTCCAAGCCTTATAGATTTGGAAAGTCAATTTTGTATCTTCCTCATTTTACCGGGTACTATTTCAAGTTTTGAGTTTAACAGCCCTGCCTTTTAAGGCAGGGCTCTTAAATAATCTCTGGCCGAAAAACCGGAAGAGTATGACAATCAAAGACTTGGATATAGATATTTTCATTCTTCTTATAGAAAACAACTTCCTGATATTAATTTCAAACCAACAATAAGTTTAGCCCTTAAAAATTCACTATCCTATACTAAGTTGCTTTCAAAACAATAACTTTCCTCCTATCCAAACTCCGATTTGGATAGGAGAGTTTCAAGTCATACTCTGTTTGACTGTTGTAAAACGGAATTTTGTTTGAAAAATGCATTAAATAATAAGAATCAAAGGAAAATTCTTTCATTTTTTAATCATTTAACCTAAAAAAACAAGCTCACGGATGCTCATCAGAAGCTCACGGATG
>CAZOBD010000148.1:2139-9892 GCA_964577665.1 uncultured Hyphomicrobiales bacterium | reverse complement strand
AAAAAGTAAAAAACAAACAGATGAAACATACATGATTTGGGAAAACACTCAAGGGAATGATTATATAAGCAAGATGTCTGACACCTTGAAGGTGTCCGACATCTGAAAATCACAAAGACACACTTGAAATAAGTATAAATCTGAAATATTAAGTAAAAAAAATTTAAAGGAGATGATTATGAAGACACTGACCGCGGCAATATTTGCAATTTTACTTTTAGGCTTGTTTTCATGCTCGGAGCCTCAACAAGAGCAAAAGCCGGCAAAAGAAAAAGAAACTGCCGGATTCTTAAAGATAACAAAAAAAATAATTACCGATTATAAAGAAGGAGATACAAGCTCCGCCGTTATAGAATATATGTATGAGCAGCCGGGCGATTATTTCTGGCAGAAAGCAGTTCATAAAGACGAAGAGGGAAGCGTTACTCAGGAAGAATATCATGTTTTTAATGACAATCGCCTGCCTGTGGAAAAAATAGCAATATTTGCCGGAGACACAACGAACCGCTATGAAACCGAATACTGCCCGAATCATTTACATCTTTTGAAAGAAAAGGAATTTAAAAAGGTTGACGGCAAAGAAATGCCCGTTATGGAAAAGACCTATACTTATAATGAAAACGGAGCCGTTGTAAAAGAAAAAGTAGTACGTTACTGCATAAAGCCCGATTTTAAAAATACGGAGGGCGGCACTGCCCGCGACTCTTACACCCTCCATTTCTTCCCTCCCGCTGAAAACCGTCCCGCGGGCGAAGAATTTCTTACCTATTTCATCGAAAACAGAAAGATATGGGAAAATAAAAAGGATGAAGATTACGGCAAATTGAAAATGGAGATAGTAACGGAAATTGACGAAGAAGGCAGTCCCGTTTATTTTTACACCAGTGAGCCGGACTGCTCTACGCATCCTTCTCAGGAATGGTATAAAGTGAAGAAAAACGATAAAGGTCATATTATTACGATATTGGGTTTTGCAGATTCTGCAATGACCAAGCATGATGAATCGTCCACGAAGATGGTCTTCGGCTACAATGATGACGGAATGGCTGTAAAATATGAAGAATACAAGTATGACCCCGAAAAGAAAGATTTTACAAAATTTCACGGCGCAAAGTATATCGACTGGAAAGAAAGTTATCCTCCAAATAACTTCAGTTTTACCAATGCAGACATAAAGCACCAGAGCTTTTGCATCCACAGGGAGGTTTTCAATTCGGAAGAAACAAGAATTTCGCATCCCGAAGAGGGAAAAATAGTCAAGGAAGTTTACTACAGCGGCTATGACGGAGAATACAAAGGTGAAGCAGAAAACAAGGAACTTGTAAAAAGAGTTGTTTTTGAATATGAAAAAGCAGGCAAGTAATTTTTTTTAGAAGTTACAGATAGTAATTTTATGGATAAAAGATTAATCATAATTTTTTTTCTGCTGTTTTTATCGATAAACTGCATAGGTTTTGCCCGCAGCCAGAATGCTGTTGTAACGGTAAATACTAAGCATTTATCGGAGCATAAAATAAACCGGGAGATATTCGGCATCTTCGTAGAATTTGTAGAGCATCATGTGAACAGCCCCAGAGGACTATACTCCGAGGAACTGTTGAACAGAGGTTTGGACCTCGGCACATGGGGCGCCCCGAATCTCCCCTTTTACTGGGAAAAATTTACTGAAAGCAGTGCCGTAGATGCCTGGTGGCAGTTCAGCGGAGATAAATACAATCCCGCGAGCGATTACTCTTTTATGATACAAAATAAAAACGGCGCCGGCAGGGCAGGTCTTTCGCAAAGTGTCCATTTATGCGATTCGGTAACTCATATTTTCTATATTTATTTCAAAGGTGAATCGGCAGATACGGATTTATATCTTACAGTGAAGGATTATTTTACCGGTGAAATAAGATTTGAAAAAAGTCTTGGTATCCCTGATAAAAACACATGGCAGCGAAGCGAAATCAAATTACCTGTATTAAAAGGTCTTCATAAGGCTGAAATTATCCTCAGCTTTGGCGGGAATGGATACGTAATACTCGATGAAGCATCCTTAATGCCCGCTAATAATGTTTTGGGTGTACGGAAAGAATTTTATGAAATGCTGAAAGAGCTTAACTGTGGATCATTCCGTTACCCGGGGGGCTGCTTTGCCGATTCTCAAAATAACAAGCTCCAAAATGCTGTCGGCGATAAAGACCTTAGGCGCTCGCCAAATATGTATTATGACGGAAGGCCCCAGCGGATGGACTTTGGAGTGGACGAATTTCTCCGGTTTTGTAAAATTCTTGATATCGAGCCTCATATAACGGTCAATTTTCAGAACGGAAGCCCTCAGGAAGCTTCTACATGGCTGAGATACTGCAATGCTTCCTCCAATGATTTTTACGGTGCCATGAGAGCAGAAAATGGACATCCCGAACCGTATAATGTGAAATATTGGGAAATCGGCAACGAACAGTGGGGTTTCGAATCGGAAATGGCAGTGCGTTATCTGGAATATTATGATCTTCTCAAAAGCATTGATCACAGCCTTAATATTATGATTGACGGCAATCACTGGGAAGGTTACAAAAACTTTTCGGAATTAATGAGTGTAACCGGTAAAAAATGTCAGGTATATGGTTTTCATCCTGCAAGAGGTCCTCTTAAAAATGAAGATAACGATTCACTTGCATATCTTGCTATAGCAGGAAGTCCTCATGACGATGAAAAATACCTGAGAGAATTACGCCGATGGCTGAAGGATTGGGATTTATATCCGAATGTCAAAGCCGGATGGACAGAATGGTGGTCAACATATGGTACATTGGACGACTGGATGCTGGATACTAATTTTAAGAACAGTTCCATGGAGAGTGCCGTCTGGAATGCCGGAATGCTTAATACTGCCGTAAGAAATTCGGATATATTTGTTTTAGGACAGCGAACTCTTATGTTCGGGATTGCTAAATGTGCTATTAAGGAAGATACAGGAGAAAGAATTTTTTACAAAACACCCTCTTTTCATGCTTTTTCACTCTTAAGTAGACATACCGGAATACGCCTTGCAGAAACGTTTGTAAACTGCTCAAAGTACAGTGTTCAAAAACACTGGTACATGGATATTCCTGCTCTTGACATTATTGCCACAGCAGACCCGGATACTCTTTTTATTTCAGTAGTAAACAGGTCAGCCTCTGACACTTTCAGGCTTCTTTTAGATTTAGACAGGTCTTTTGCATCCGATTCCATTGTTGAGTACAGACTGCATTCCGCACATTATCTTGATGCAAATACGCCGGATAACCCGGAAAACATAACTCCAAAAACTATTTTTAGGAGAAATAACGGACATTTTGAAGTGCCTCCCCATTCACTTACAATTTTCGCTTTTCCTTTTCCCGGACTTATAAACACTACAGAACCTGTCAGTCCTGAAAATATTGAACTTTTAGCTTCACCCAATCCCTTTGATGAATATATAACTGTTGAGCATCAAGATTACTTTGATTACGGAACTGAAATATCGCTTATAGATCTGACAGGGAGGATTGTAAAAAGAATAAAAAGGCTGGAAAATTCTGACTGCTTTACAATACCTACAGGTGATATTTCACGGGGAGCTTATGTGCTGATTTTCAAATCAGGCGGAGAAATAAAAAGGAAGATGCTGATTAAAAAATAATCACGGCAGCCTCCTGAAAACCGTTAAGCGCAGCAGGAGCTCAAGCACAAAAAAGATGCCTGCGGCGATGGCAAACGGAAAATATTCTTCTGTATATTTTGTAAACTCCGTTACTTCAATCTTTGTTTTTTCCAGCTTGTCTATTTCACCGTAAATATTTTCAAGGGCTTTCCTGTTGGCGGCTCGGAAATACTTTCCACCGGTCATTGTTGCTATTTCTTTCAACACATCTTCGTCTATCTTTACTTCTACATTTCTATACTGAGTGCCCCAGGGGGTTTTAAAGGGATAGGGCGCCGTTCCGCGGCTGCCTACACCTATTGTATAAACCCTTACATCAAAAGTGTTCGCAATTTCCGCTGCGGTCAGAGGCGAAATATTGCCGGTATTGTTTACACCGTCTGTTAAAAGTATTATTACTTTGCTTTTTGCTTTGCTGTCTTTCAACCGCTGAACAGAAGTGCCAAGCCCCATGCCGATAGCGGTACCGTCGTCTATCATGCCTGTTTTTATGTCGTTCATCAGATTTTTTAAAACGTCATGATCAATTGTGATGGGGCATTGCGTAAATCCTTTGGAAGCATACACCACAAGCCCGATTCTGTCATTCTGCCTGCCTTCTATAAATTTCACAGCCGTTTCTTTAGCTGCTTCCAGACGGTTCGGTTTAAAATCTTCTGCGAGCATAGAGCCGGATATGTCAAGAGCAAGCACTATGTCAATGCCTTCGGTTGTTTGGTTCCTCTTGCTCGATGATGACTGCGGTCTGGCAACTGCAATTATTAAAAGACCAATGGCAAAAAGCCTGAAAACAAAAAGTAGATGCCTTAAAACCGGACGCATTGTAGTACCTGCCTTTGCAAAACCGGAGAATGTGGATACTTTTATTGCGGGATGATTTTTTCGGTCCCGAAGTACATACCATAATATCAAAAGCGGCAGGATTATTAAGCCGTATAAAAACTCAGGATTTGCAAACTGAATATCTTTCAATTTCCAGCCTCCTTATTTTTATTATCCGATGTTTCTTCCTGTTTGGTTTTTTCTATGAATTCTCTTACGTATGAAATGCACTTTGAATTAACATCCGGCAGCGGCTCGTGTTTTGCGAATTTCACAAGGTCGGCAGTTTCAAAAACCGTTCTCATGGAACCAGTCAAATCTGCTTCAATCTGCGATTTTTCCATAGCGTCGAGAATCTCTCCGCTTGTTTCCTCCATTGCAGGTATGCCGAAGCGCCTTTCAAGATATATTCTCAGTATTTCCGTAAGTCTGACATAATATTTTTTTACCTCGCCGTTCTGCCAAAGCTTCTGCTGTTCAAGTTCTCTTAAGCGTCGCAGAGCTTCCAAGTGCGGCGGCACTGTCGGGTCATACTTTAAAGGAACGGATTTCGACTTAGTTTTATATCGTTTCAGGAAATAAATAACGGCGGCAATGACAAGCAAAGCCCCAAGTCCGATGCCGATGTACGGCAGTAATTCCTCGAAAGTAAGAGGTTCTTCGAGAGGTCCTTTTATGTCCTTTATAGGCTTGGCAGTATCCACGGGAACGGGACTGAATCTTAAAACAATGGAATCTGTTTTTGCAGGAAAAAGGCTTTCGTGTCCTTCTTTTTCATACATAAAGGTAAACTGAGGAATAGAAAAAGCCCCCGAATCAAAAGCAGTCAATGCGAATTTTTGTATCAGCTTTCTGTCATTTTCCTGCATTACAGTGTCAATACCTGTCCGGGAAACAACTTCAATTTTTCCGAGAGTGTCCCCAAGAGCTGGAAAAATCACTTTCGTATCTCTGCCGCTTTGGACGGTAAGAGAAAGATTAATCCAGTCGCCGATAAGCACGTCATTGGTGTCAATTTCGGCGCTGACTTTTACATCCTGTGAAAATAATTCTATTGTACAGGACAATAATGAAATAATAACCGAAAAAATTAAATATCTCATTTTACCTTAACTAATTTATTACCGTAAATGCCTTAGATATTACTTTTCCGTCAATTTTCAAAATACAGAAATACACACCCGGAGCCAGCATGCTTAAATCAATGTTTTTATTGTGTCTTCCCTCTGAATAGTATTTACCGGGGATTTTTTTTACGGTATGGGCATTTAAGCCGGCTATCTCAACTTCTACATGAGACCCTTTTTTCAGGATAAAGCTGAGCCGGGCATAATTCTGAGCCGGATTAGGAGAAATATGACCAATCTGCGAAACGGATAGATGATAGTTTTCCTCGGCAGAAACAAGCTTTTTCGTTTTAAAAATCCTGCTCTCCGAAAAAATGCCTTCTCCGTCTGCACCTATCGAAGATACCTTCCAGAAATAAAGCTTTCCGTACTCGAGCTCCTGTGCAAAAAATTCTTCACCCTCTACTCCGCTTGTGTCAATAACTCTGATGTTAAAGCCGGGATCTTTTGCAATCAAGAGATGATAAGAATCGGCACCTTCAGCGCTAAGCCATTTCAAGCTTAAAGATGCTTCCAGTGAATCTGCTGAATTTTCCGGGTAAACTAATTCAGGAGGAGCCGCTGCCGTCGAAAATGACCAGACGGGCGAGTATGGGCTGTAACCGCCTTCATTACGTGCTGCCACACGCCAGTAAAATATTTTAAGTCCCTGCTGCAAATTTTTTATTTCAATGCTTGTTCCGGTAATTCCTTCGTATTCGCCGATGATATTATCAAAACCTGCATCCTCTGCAATTTCAACTTTATAATTGCCTGCGCCGGGCAGAGGCTGCCATTCGAGCGTTACTTCAGTTAAGACTCCTTTTGTAACATCAAGAGGTGCTGTCAGCACGGGAGCTGATGCCAGAGGTTCATGGAGCCGGTCAATTTTTGCGCTGAACATACCCACTCCGTGAGTAGCCGCAGCCACAAAACCGTCGCTCTGCCGGGCATCGAGCATATAAACCATGCTGTTACCTATGGTTTCCGTTCCTTCCTGCCTCCATATTACACCTTCTCCTTCGATAAATGAAGTGGAATAAAGTCCCGTGGAAGTTCCGAGAAAATACAGATTTTTTTCTCCTATGGGCAGTACTTCCACCCAGTAGCAGGCGGGACCGGCTCCCGAGCCGTTCGGATTTTCCTCCAGATTGCCCGTTACGTGCCTCCATGTTTCGCCTGCATCTTCGGAGTAAAAAACGCTTTTTATGTTGAAATTATGAAAAACTACAAAAACTTTATTCCCGTCGTTCGGATCGACCGATATACCGCCTGCAAAAGCGTTTGATGGAAATCTTTGAGAAGTAATATCCGTAACTATCGGATTTTTTGTGCCGGCATTTTCCATTTTAAAAACTTTACCGCTGCTTGTAGCGAAATAAACGAGATTAGCAGGAGTTCCGGAGACACACAAAGCAGATATCCTTCCGCTCTGAACGCGGGTTTCAGGTATGCTGTCCCACTCGGTTGTGATTGAATCGGTGGTTTCCGCAACGGGAATTGCATCAAGATTATTGTTCCTCCAGACTATCTCTCCGCCTGCCAGATACATTCGCTTTTGATTATTTGGATCGAGACGGTAGGGATTTACCCACATAAAATCGCGTCCTCCTATGGGGTCTATCCTTGTTCTTACAGTTCTTTCACCGTCTTCATCGAGCTTAATGCGGTATATTTTATGCTTAGGCTGCAGCGAAGAATTCTGAGCGGCATAGTAAAAGTCTCCTCCGTCTTCAATATTGCAGTAAAAGCCGTCGGATTGATTAGGGTTTGTCCATCCCTTTTCAAAATCCGCCCACCTTGTAAAAAGAGTTCCGTTGTCTTGCAAACCGCCGATTATTTCTTCACTGCCGGGGGTGCCCCGGTCTATTGCGCATGTATAAAACTGAGTTGTTATGTAACCCTGATTCAGAGAAATCCATTCAACCGTATCCGCAACACATTCCAAAGTCTTATGCACGCCGCCGTCGGAACCCGTAAACATTATATCGGGGTTAATGCGGGAAAAGGTAATAGCATGCTGGTCTGCATGATGATTGGGATAGCGGTAATCATAAACGCAGAATTCCTCGAATCCGTCGGGGCAGTATCCGCCGATAAGAGTTGTGTTTTCAGGGCTTTGGAAACCGTCAGCCGAACGGTAAAGATTTGT
>CAZOBD010000148.1:0-2039 GCA_964577665.1 uncultured Hyphomicrobiales bacterium | reverse complement strand
GAAATGGCAATGTCTGTGTACCAGGGATATGAATAACCGAAACCGCCGCCGAGAACCGCTTCCCATGTTTCTCCGCCGTCCACCGAGCGGAAAATTCCTCCGGCTGCGGTTGCGGCAAGCACTTCGTCCTGTTCGGCGTTGGTATGATTTGTAATAATATTCCATACATAGTCAAAGGCGCCGTTCCATGTATCTGGTCTGTTGCTTAGTGTAGATTCCAGAGGGAACCAGGTTTCACCGTTGTCGGTACTTTTATAAATACCGTCTCCGCGGAGACCGCCGTAGATGTTAAAATATTCTCCGGAACCGTAATACCAAGTGTCTTCTTTTCCCGGACGAGTATCCTGAGTAAGGCAGGAAACGGACTGAAGCTGAAGCGGAGTGCTTTTCTTTACCCATATATTTCCTCCGTCTGTGGATTTCCACATACCGCCGGAAACCCCGCCTGAAATGATGACATTTTCATCGCGTATGTCCAATCCTAAGGCTCTTGTTCTTCCGCCGATATTGAAAGGACCCCGAGGCTGCCATTTCTGCTCCATTATTTTGTCGCGTTTGTTTTTCTCTGTGCCGTAAGCGCCCGGGAGATTTTTAACGAAATCCATCTGCGCCCTGTATATACCGCGCGGTATATTCCCTGTTTGTGGATCTTTATGGCGCTCAAATTCCCATCTCATGCTTTCTTTTGCAAAAAAGGGCTCTTCGGATTCCCCGGATTTCCGGGACGAATCTATATTTTTCTCGGCTGAATAATATGCCGCATATATTCCTGCGGCAATTACCACTAAAAAAAACAGCCGGTAGATTATTTTTCTGATTTTCATGGTTCACTCCAAATAGTTCAAAGGGTTTATTTTCTGGCTCCCCTTCTTTTGAAAAAGTTCATTAATGGTGCTATATACGATTCATCGGTTCTTATCTTTACCACGTCAACATTGCTCCTTGTGAATGCTTCACGTATCGCTGTCTGCTTTAGGTTCCACCAGTCAGTATAATTTTTTCTGACGATTTCACTTGATGTGTCTATCCAAGACTCTGCTCCAGTTTCGGCATCACTCATTTTAATTAATCCTATTTTGGGCAGTTCTGCTTCCCTTTGATCGAAAATCTGCATTGCGACAGTGTCATGTCTTCTTTTCGATATTTTTAAGGAATCTTCATAGTGCTCTGCCAAAAAATCGGACATAAGGAAAGCAATGCTTCTCTTTTTCACAATATTGGTAAAATAACGCACTGCCTCGCTTATATTCGTTCCTCTGCCTTCGGGCTGAAACTCAATCAGTTCCCTGATTATTCGCAAAACATGCTTTTTCCCCTTTTTCGGGGGTATGTATTTTTCAACCTTATCCGTGAAAAAAATCACTCCAATTTTGTCGTTATTGTGCATTGCCGAAAATGCGAGCACTGCGCATAGTTCCGTTATAAGTTCCCGCTTGAACTGTTGATTTGTGCCGAAGCTTTCCGAGCCGCTGACGTCAACCAGCAGCATCACGGTAAGTTCGCGCTCTTCCTCGAAGATTTTCACGTAAGGGTGGTTCAGCTTGGCAGTTACGTTCCAGTCAATTGCTCTTACATCGTCGCCGTGCATGTATTCGCGTACTTCGCTGAAAGCCATGCCTCTGCCTTTGAAGGCGCTGTGATACTCCCCTGAGAAAAGCTGCCTGCTCAGTCCCCGAGTCTTTATCTCAATTTTTCTGACTTTTTTTATAAGTTCGGTCGTATCCATTTTTTACAAAGTCAAACGTTTTACTTTATACATACTCGTGCATAAAAAACTAATCTTACAAAAATAATCATTATATTTTAACGAAAAAATAATATGAAAATTATGAAAAAGATATAAAAATTGAGATAAGATGGTCTCCACTTTAGAAGTGGAGTCCATCTCGAGAAACAGTTGAAAAAAAACAGATGAAATACAAGGGCACTATATAATGCTTTCCTTCTCGCATCTCATTCCCAAACTCCGATTTGGGAATGTGCTTTTCTTTTCGCGTCTGTTATGTCATTGCGAAGAGCGAAGCGATGAAGCAATCTCC
>CAZOBD010000147.1:0-9954 GCA_964577665.1 uncultured Hyphomicrobiales bacterium | reverse complement strand
CAGAATCTGGATGTGCAGACATTTGTCATTCTGAACTTGTTTCAGAATCTCGAGGAAATTATTCACTGGTTGAGATAATATTTTCCCCCGTTTTCAGCGTACGGGATTATATAAACGGCGGTTTGTGCACTGACGGCATGAGTTTCGATAAAAACAGCGCCGAAGTAATAATTTCAAAAGAAGAAATTGAATATCTTCGTGAATCGGGAGCGGATTTTGAAGTAAAGATACCCGATATGGAAAAATATTATGCGGAAAGGCTCCGCAAGACAAATAAAATAAAATGGGATAATATTTTCCAAGAAAAATACTTCCGGCAGGGCAGTATGGGCGGTTTTTATAAATTAGAGCAAATTCATTCAGAATATAAGCGCATGTATGAAGAATTTCCCGAATATGCAGGGGAGCCGGTTTTGATAGGAAAATCTATAGAAGACCGCGAAATATGGGCATATCCTTTCGGAAATATATCAGGAGAAAAACCGGAAGCGCTTTTCACGGCTCTGCACCATGCCCGGGAGCCGGGAGGCACTATGGTTCTGACATATTTTTTGTGGAAGCTCATGGAACTTGCACGCAGCGGCAATACCGAAGCCGAATATCTATTAAATGAAAGAGGTATATGGGCAGTCCCATGCATGAATCCCGACGGGCTGAAATACAATCAGGATCAGATGCCCGAAGGCGGCGGACTTTGGAGAAAAAACCGCCGCCTGAACGAAGATAATTCCTACGGAGTGGATCTTAACCGCAATTACGGACCTTACGAATTTTGGGATGCTCCCAATGAAGGTTCATCCGAAGATCCCGCTAAGTTTGATTACAGAGGCACAGCTCCTTTTTCCGAACCGGAAACACGTGCCGTGAGGGATTTATGCCTGAGCCGGAATTTTCGTACTGCAATGAATTTTCACACATTTGGTGCTATCATTATTTTCCCTTGGGGAGTACATAACAGGGAAACTCCCGATTCGCTTCTCTATAGATCGCTGGGCAGAGAAATTTCGAGCGAAAATAATTATGCTTTTGGAACTACTATGCAAACCCTTGCTTATCAAATGAGGGGTGAGGCAGACGACTGGATGTACCTTGAAACTGAAGCGAAAAATAAGATAATTGCCTTCACTCCCGAGGTCGGAAACAAAATCGACGGCTTCTGGCCCCTGCCGGAAAGAATTTATCCGCATTGCCGCGAACTTTTCAATTCATGCAAACAGACTGTTTGGAGTGCATCGGCAAACCTTCGCCCCTCCGAAGTTATTCCCTTTTATGACACAATCAATCATACGGCTTCAGTTAAAATCAAAGTAACGAATGCAGGATATGAAAGCTCTTCAAAAGCAGATTTATCACTGGATTATCATGGCGGCATTTTTTTCTCTGAAGACAGCTTGCGTGAACTTCCGTCTATCAAGCCGGGAGAGTCTGCTGATTTCAAATTTGACATAAACTACGGAAACAGTTTTTCCAACGGAGAAACCGTTTCATTTGAAGTTCGTATCAATCATGACGATTTTGTAAAAAAAGACACATTTAAAATGCCTCTGTACAGATATACAACAACTGCTCTCGCTGAGAACGGGAAAACTTACGAAGACTGGGAAATGACAGGATGGGGCAGGCAGTTCGATTCAGAAACCGGAAAATATATCCTGACCGACAGTCCGAGCGGCTCCTACACAAAAAATGATACGCGGTATATGACTATGAAAGAGCCGATTTTAATTGAAGGAAAATATGCTTTTCTTGAAACTGAAACACGCTGGGATATCGAATATAACTGGGATTACGGCGTAATACAAGTGTCAACGGATATGGGAGAAAATTGGCAGTATCTGCGTTTCCCCCGCATGAAAGAGGGGCTCGGAGTGAAAAACAGCAGGCAGGTTCTTGACTCATGGGGATATGCAGGTGCATTTCCGCAGTGGACTTACCAGCAGTGCTGCATTTCTTCTCTCTGCGGCAGAGAAGTGATTTTCAGGCTGGGACTGCTGAGCGACAACAGTAAGAATTTTGACGGATGGCAGCTTAAATATCTGCGAATCCGTTCATATTACGGAGATTCTATTGACACGTCTTACCGTGATAAAGATATAAAAAATGAGGTCAGTATTTTTCCTAATCCGGTCAGAAAAGGTGCAGATATTTTAATTGATTTGGGATATGACATAAACTTCGCCGGAACTCCGATTTTTATAAAAATATACGATATGCAGGGGCGCCTTGCAATGACTGAAACCCGGCAGGCACGGAGTTTACCTCAGAATTATGTCAGAGCCGGTACAAACCGCCTTTCTTCAGGGGCTTACAACGTCGAGATCATCTGCGGAGAAAGTATTTTTTACGGTAAATTTACGGTCTTGTCTTATTAACCGAATTGCCAATCTGAACTTGTTTTAGAATCTCGTTCATTTACAAATACCGGGCATTCCTTTTCAATCCGGCAAGTTTCACTCTTTTCACGGGACTTTTCCTGAAACGCAGAGAAAATTCTTCCTGAGTCATGTTTTCAACGTATCCTTTGCTAAGGCAGGTTTCTCCGTTCCGCGGGTAAAATTGTTTTTCATTGCAGGCAGATGCCTTTTTGTTCCAGGGGCAGACTTCCTGACAGATGTCGCATCCGAAAAGCGCTCCGCTCTGATTTTTTTGAATGTACGAGGGGAATTCAATATCAGGCTTGGCTTCGACAGTCCAATAGCCGAGACACTTTCGGGAGTCAATTACTTTCGGTGAAACTATGGCTCCTGTCGGGCATGCATCAATGCAGGCAGTGCATTTTCCGCAGTGATCGCTTTGCGGCATATCAGGCTCGAAATAAACATCTGTAATAACAGTACCAAGAAAAAAATAAGAACCGTATTCCTTGTTAATAATACAGCCGTTTTTTCCCTGCCATCCGATACCCGCGCGTACTGCCCACTGCCTTTCCAAAACAGGTCCCGTATCGACGTACTCCGCAGTGGCGGCTCCCGGACATAAGTTCTTTATACTTTCGGAAATTATCTTTAATTTTGGCAGTAGAATATCATGATAGTCAGTTCCCCACGCATAGCGGGACAGCCTGCCGTATTTATAGGATTTGTCATTCTGAACTTGTTTCATAATCTCATCATTCTGTGATTTGTCATTCTGAACTTGTTTCAGAATCTCATTATTCTGTGATTTGTCATTTTGAACTTGTTTCAGAATCTCATTATTCTGTGATTTGTCATTTTGAACTTGTTTCAGAATCTCATTATTCTGTGATTTGTCATTCTTAACTTGTTTCAGAATCTCATCATTCTGTGATTTGTCATTCTGAACTTGTTTCAGAATCTCATCGGTTTTAAAATAGTTTTCCGCTAAAATAATCACTGTCCGTGCGCCCGGAACGATATTTCTCACATCCCTCCTTTTTTCGAGATTTCGCTCCATCCACCTCATAGATGCATTATAACCCTTTTCAAGCCATTCAAGGTATAAATCAAATTCTTCTTTAAAAGGCACGGCATCAGCAAATCCGCATTTAACAAAACCGAGTTCTTTTGCCAGTTCCAGTATTTTTTTCTTCCTCATAAATCTAATTTATCGTAAATTGAAATATTAACAAAGAAAAAGCTGAAATTCAAATAAAAAAAGGACAGAGGCGTTTTAAATTAAATATGTGAAATAAGGCGCTGTTGAACAAAATGACCGATAAACTCTCAAAATATGCCGATACTTTAACAGCCGCAAAAGAGATGGGACAGGAATTCTTATGGCAGACTCTTATGGAAACGGGAGAAAAGATGCCGCCTTTCCCGGAAGAAAAAATGAAAGAGGAAAACCGGGTAAACGAGTGTATATCCACTGTTTACATCACTGCGGAGAAAAAAGGAGACCGGGTATTTTATCAAGCCTATTCGGACACCGATCTGGTACGAGGAATGATATTTATTCTTGTAGATTCCCTCAGCGGAAAAACCCCGCGGGAAATTAAAGAAGAAATGCCATCCCAAATAGAAGAATTCAACAGAATTACCGAAATTAACAAAAGCCTGTCATCGCGGAGGGCAAATGCTTTCAGCGCTATCTTTGAATTTATGAGGAATATTGCTTAAAATACCTTTATGAACCTAAAAAAAGAAAATAAAGAACTGTTTAAGCTGGAAACCGAAGGAGATACATCCACACTTATTTTTTTGGCTCCGCTGACAATAGAGCAAGCGCCTTTGTACGACGAGCATCTTGATTTCGATAAAGCCTGTGGAGATATAAAAAAACTCATACTTGATTTTTCTCATATACGGCAGTATGACTCTTTTTTTATTTTGCTGTCAGAGAGCTTTCGCAAAAAAGCAAAAGATTGCGGCATAGAGACGCAGCTCAAAGGCATGCCCGATGCAATGATTGACTTTCTTGAGACCATGCAGCCTCGCAGGGTAGAAGAAGAAAAACCCGAAAAAGACGAAAGCGCTTTTGTAGGCTATTTCTATCATATAGGCGAAACGGTTTTAAGCAGTCTCGGCGATATGCGGCGGTTTGTAGAATTTGCGGGTGAACTGACGGCTAAAATGCTCTATATTTTTTACAAGCCCGGAGCCATCCGCTGGAAAGATTTTCCGTTTCATTTTACCCGTTCCGGCGTAGGAGCGGTACCTATTGTAGTTTTGATTGTCTTTCTGATAGGATTAATTTCAGGGTACCAGGGCGCTGTTCAGCTTGCCCGTTTCGGAGCCGATGTTTTCATAGCCGATCTAGTGGGAATAGCCATAACCCGCGAGCTTGCTCCTCTTATGACGGCAATACTGGTTGCAGGGCGTTCCGGTTCGGCTTTTGCCGCAGAACTGGGTACCATGAAAGTATCAGAAGAAATAGACGCCCTTGAGACAATGGGCTTCGACAGCATGACTTTTCTGATCATTCCAAGAATTCTTTCGGTAGTGATAGCTATGCCTCTGCTGACTTTGATTACAGATATTGCCGGAATAGCAGGAGGTTTGGTTGCTGCTCTCGGTACGCTCGATATATCTTTTTCCGGATATATAAACCAGCTCCAGATAGCAGTCGGCTACGAAGATATAGCCAGCGGACTTATAAAAAGCATAGTTTACGGCTTTTTAATTTCGGCTGTAGGCTGTTTCCGCGGGATGCAGGTACGCGGCGGAGCAGAAAGTGTGGGCAGATACACAACGGCTTCGGTAGTTACAGGCGTATTTCTAATTATTCTCTCCGATGCGGTTTTCACATTTTTATTTCAGGCGGTCGGCTGGTAATGGAAAAAAAGAAAAAAATAGAAGTTAAAAATGTTACTGTCAGTTACAACGGCATGACGATTATTGAAAATGTAAGCTGCGATATATATGAAGGAGAAATCTTCGTTATCGTAGGGGGAAGCGGCAGCGGTAAAAGCACACTCCTCAGACAGATAATCGGACTGGAAAACCCCGATGAAGGCGAGATTTTTATCGAAGGAGATAATCTGACAAAAGCCTCCGGCAGTAAAAGAAAAGAAATAATAAGAAAACTCGGAGTGCTTTTCCAGTCGGGTGGTATGTTTGCATCCATGACCTTAGCGGAAAATATTTCACTGACTCTTGAAAAATACACAAGTCTTTCTCCGGAAAGAATTATGGAAATGATAGATATAAAGCTCGGATCTGTCGGGCTGAAAGGGTACGAAGGTTTTCTCCCTTCGGAAATAAGCGGCGGAATGAAAAAAAGAGCGGCGCTTGCACGGGCTATGGCTCTTGACCCGGAGATACTATGTTTCGACGAGCCTTCTTCAGGCTTGGATCCGGTAACAGCAGATGCAATGGACAATCTCATTCTGGACATAAACGGCTCGATAGGCACAACTATGGTAGTGGTCAGCCATGATCTTGCAAGCGTTTTAAAAATTGCCGATAACATCATTATGCTTGAAAAAGAAGCAAAAGGGATTATTGCCGCAGGTACGCCCGATGAACTAAAAAGAAACAAAGAAAATAAGAAAGTATTTAATTTTTTCAACAGGATATCCAAGTTAGAGGTCATACATGAGTAAAATACCTACAAGAAGAGTATCCAGTCCGTTTTTGATAGGACTTTTTGTTATTATCAGTCTGCTGATAGCCGTGGGTGTGATAATTTTTCTGGGCGCCAGTGAATTTTTCAAAGAGCAAAACTACTACTCCACATTTTTTGAAGGTTCCGTTGAGGGACTTGACAAAGGCTCTTCGGTCAAATATCTCGGAGTATCGGCAGGTTCTATCAGCAAAATCCGGATAGCAGAAGACGGCAGGCTGGTGGAAATCATTATGCAGATAGAGAAAAAAATTGACGTTAACGACAGCCTGCGCGTAAAAAGCGAACTTTCAGGGCTTGCAGGTTCGCGTTTTCTTCAGCTTTATTATCCAGAAAATCCGGAGATTATGGATATGTATCCAAAACCTGATTTTAAACCCGAATACCCTATGATACGCTCGGCGCCGTCAGGTCTGGAGGAAATTGAAATAGCAATGAAAGAAGTAATGAACAACATGCGCAGTTTCGATTTCGGTCAGGTTTCCGCAGATACAAAGGATTTCCTGCAGGCATCTACCAGACTTTTCAAAAGCGACAGTCTTTATATGATTATGCATAATCTCCAGCAGGCAACTGACAGGCTGAACAGTCTTCTTACCCGCGCAGATACGAGCAAAACCATAGATAATATTGAGCAGGTAAGCGCCCGGTTGCTTGAAACCAGCCGTGAACTGCACGTCTTCGCTGAAAATCTTAATAAAGAGCTCCAAATGGCTGACTTTCCGGGCAAAGCAGGGGAAATAATAACAATTTTTGATTCAACTATGACGAACGCAAATTCCGTAATTTCAAAAGTAGGGTACCGCTCGGAAAATCTCCTTTTCAGCATACATCAGTCGCTCGAAGAATTGAAATCAACTAACCGTCTTTTAAGGAAATCGCTGCGCGAGATAACTGACAATCCCGGACAGCTTTTTCTAACGGAACCGCCCGAAAGTGAAAGGTAATTAAAAATCTTTTCTTATTTGCCCGGCAATTTCACTTGCGCTTCCTTCAATCCATTTGATATTCTTATTTTTGCGAAACCAAGTCATCTGCCTTTTTGCATAGCGGCGGGTGTTTTGCTTTATAAGCACAAGAGCTCTGCCGGCGCTGATGCTTCCTTTCAGATAAGCGGCAGCTTCTTTATAGCCGACAGTGTTCAGTGCATTTAGATCAGGGCTGTATCCCATTTCGAGAACTCTTTTTGTTTCTTCCGCCAGACCGCTTTTCCACATAAGTTCAGCCCTGCGGTTTATTCTTTCGTAAAGCTTTTCTCTGTCGTGATAAATTCCGTAATAAACCGTATCAAAAAATGGTTTGGTATGCTGTTTCGTTTGGGCAGAGGAAAAGGGACTTCCGTAAGCATGAAAATACTCAAGCGCCCTCAGCACACGGCGGGGATTCCTATCGGTATATTTTTCGGCAGATGCCGCATCAACTTTTTGCAGCTCGGAAAATAAACTTTCAATACCTTCCTGTTTCAATCTTTTAGATAGACTTTTCCTTATTTCATCATATTCTTCAGGTTTTTCCTCTTTGAAAAATCCTTCGCAGAGTGCCTGCACATAAAAGCCGGAACCTCCTGCAATAACCGGAATCTTACCTTTTTCGAATATGTCGTTTGCAGTTAGGAGAGCTTCTTCGGCAAATCTGCCTGCGCTGTAAGCTTCTGCGGGGTCGAGGAAATCAATGAAGTGATGTTTTACCGAGTCAAGTTCATCCCTGTCGGGTTTAGCAGTGCCGATGTCAAAATATTTGTATATCTGCCTTGAATCTGCGGAAATAATTTCAATGTTCATTAATTTGGAAAGCTCAACGGCTGCTGCTGTCTTGCCGGATGCGGTAGAACCTACAATTGCAATTGAGCGGAGTTTAGGCTTTGCAGTCATGGCCTGATCTGGTGTTCGCTCCATCCTTCCTTGCCTATCAGGGGTACGAATTTGAACATATCCGTCGATTCGGTTTGAAATTCTTTTTCGCCGGTTTTTTCGATTACATACATTTTCTGCATCTGTCTGTTGCCGACGGGAATGACCAGTTTTCCGTGCATAGCGAGCTGATTCAAAAGCGGCTTAGGCACTTCGGGAGCGGCGGCGGTTACAATGATACCGTCGTAAGGCATAAATTCGCTCCATCCTATGGAACCGTCTCCTAAACGCATGTTTATGTTATAACCGAGCCGCGAGAAAAGCTCCTTAGCCCGAATGTGAAGCTCGGGAATGCGTTCTATCGTAAAAACACGCGCTCCCATAAGGTAAATAAGGGCAGACTGGTATCCGCTGCCCGTGCCTATTTCAAGTACTTTGTCGCCTTTCATTATCTCAAGCTGCGAAGTCATATAGGCAACTGTGTAGGGTTGTGAAATGGTCTGCTCGCATTCAATGGGCAGCGCATTATCTTCATAAGCTTTTGCTGCCGAAGCAGAATCGATAAATTCTTCGCGGGGAAGGCGCATAATTGCATCAAGTACTTTTTCGTCTTTTATGCCCTTATTTCTCAGCTTGTTTACAAGGGCGATGCGTTGTTCGCGGTATCTGTTGTAGTCTTTGTAACCTGTCATTATTTTAAAACAAATTTTTGAAACTCATAAAATTACAAAAATACGATAAATATATTTTATCGGTATATCATTTATCTAATGACAAACAAGCTTTGTAAATATTTTTGTATTTTTTAAATTATTTACAAGAGCAGTAAAAAACATATTTTATCCAAAAAAGAATAAAATTTTTGAGACAAACATAATTTTCCGGTGTCATTCGTTTTAATGTAAGATTGTGGAATAAAAATAAAAGAATCTTATGTTTATAAGAAATATCATAATACTATTGACGCTGCTTCTGACAAGTATTTTTCTGCCCGCAAATGTTTTTTCCCGCGGCAGCTCCCAGCCGCTTGCGGCATATTTCGCAGACAGTCTCTGGCATTTTGTCGATAGCGGCGGAAGGCTTATGTTTGAACCGATGAAACTTGCCGATGCAGCAGGATACAGCGAAGGTTTCTTTCGCTGCCGGAAGAAAACTAACGAAGGTCTCCGGTGGATTTTTATAAACGAAAAAGGAGAAACAGCCATAGAGCCCGAATGCGATATTGCCGGCAATTTTTACCACGGCAGAGCTATGATAATGGACTTTGCCGACCGTGAAAAGCAGACTTTGAAATACGGCTACATTGACAAAAACGGAAAAGTAGTTATTCCCAAGAAATATGACGATGCAATAGCCTTTTCCGAAGGCAAGGCATACGTTATGAGTCCCAATAAAAGGGGCTATATTGACACCTCGGGTAAGTTTCTTTTTGAACTGCCTGATAACATTGTCGGATACAAATTTCAGAACAGTAAAGCCCGCATCAGCAATGATAAATTCAGAGTCGGCTATATAAACGAAAACGGTAAAGAGATCATTGAAATGCAGTTTGAAGAAGCTTATGATTTTTCTTTCGGATTAGCGGCGGCTAACTACAAAAGCAGAATGGGCTACATAGACACAACCGGGAATTTCTTTTTAGTCGCTATATGGGACCAGTGCAGGGAATTTAAAGAAGGAAAGGCATTTGCAGGGGCTATGAACAATCAGGCGAAAATCTTCTGGGCGGCTATTGACACTGCCGGAATGAAACTGACCGAGTACGAGTACACTAACGCTCTGGAATACAGCGAAGACTTGGCGGCAGTAGAAAAAAACGGCAAATGGGGTTTTATCGATACACGCGGATTTCCGGTCATTGATTTTAAGTACGATTTCGCGGGCAATTTCAAGGATGGGATGGCTCTGGCAGGCATTCGCGGTGAAAAGAAATTCGGCTTTATAGACACAGAAGGGAATTTCGTTATAACCTTTCCAGAAAGCACAAAGGAAATCATCGACTTCCGATTCAACAGCAAGTCGTTTTAAAACCATTTCATCTGTTTATATTTAACTCTATGCTCCAGATTTCCAACATCTG
>CAZOBD010000146.1:0-10032 GCA_964577665.1 uncultured Hyphomicrobiales bacterium | reverse complement strand
CTTTGAGAATTTCCTTACCAAGCGCAGCTTAGTAAGGAGATGTAAAATAATCATCCCCTTGTGTGATTTTCTTAATCATGGTCGTTTCATCTGTCTATTTTTTACAGCTATCTCAAATAATCATTTCTTTATGCAATTTATTTTATCATAATTTATTCTTATGTCAATTCTTTGCAAATTTACGTAAAATCACGTAAAAAAACGATAATGCAATGTAAATAGTACATAGAAGAGGAAGCCAGTCTCCGTAAAGCGCATAAAGTGTTTTTTTCTTGAGTACCGGCACGGCAGAAGCTATGGCACGAGGTTCGTAAACATCTGCTCTTTTAATTGTTTTTCCGAGCGGAGAAATAAATCCGCTCACACCCGAGTTGGCACAGCGTGCGATGTATCTCCTGTTTTCCACGGCTCGTATAACGGCGATGCTGTTGTGCTGTTCGGGTCCGAAAGTGTGATTGTACCAGGCATCGTTGGTGATTATTACAATTACACCGCCCCCTTTTTCGGAGAATCTGCTCACATGCCTCGGGAAAACAGATTCTATGCAGATAACAGGGCTGATTTTTACGGTATCTCCATTTTTCAAAAGAGATAAATTTTTTAGTTCCTTTCCTTTACCCCAGCTTGAAATGCCCACACCCCATTCGAACCATTTTTTTGCAAAGGGTACAAGCTCTACACAGGGAAATCTTTCGGAAAAAGGGGTCAGCTTCATTTTTCGGTAAACCTGTTTTTGCATGTTCATACTGTCGGGATGAAGCAAAAGAGCAGAATTGTATGACTGATAAAATCGGCTTGAACCTCCGGGAAGTCTTTTGGCGGTAACTTCCGGAGTCTCACCGTTTTTAAATATCCGCATCTCTGAAAAACCTGTGAGAAGCGGCACTCCGAGATTATTTAGTCTGTCAGTGAAAAAGTTTATATTTTCAAGGGTATTAAACTCCGTTCCAAGATAAGTTACGGCAGTTTCACTCCAGACAATTAGATCAAGATTTCCATCCGTTTTATTCAGGGAGTCGCTCATTTCAAAATGTCTTCGTATCTGAGTAAGCGGATGGGACTGCCATTTGAGCCAAGGGTTAATGTCCGGCTGAATAAGCCCGATCTTTACTGATTCGTGTTTGCTGATAAGTTCCTTATGTTTGTATTCATTCAGCTTGAAATATCCGTAAATGCTTGGAACAATGAAAATAAGGAGACCTGCCGAAACATAGTAAACCACAGGTTTTTTGAAAACGATAAAAGGTTGAATACTACCACCCGATGACGCTGCTTTTATTCTTTCTTTTCTCATTGTCAGAACATATTTTAAAAACAGCACATTAATAATGCTTATAAAAAAACTGATACCCCAGATACCGCTTATGTCAGCAAATTGTATCCAGGAAAGATTTTCCGTTTGAGAATAACCGACAGACAGCCAGGGATATGCCATATCTCCCATTGTCCGCCACCACTCGAATACAACCCAGACAAACGGAAATGACCATATACCGGTGCTGCCGGGGAGTTTATTTCTCAGAAATGAATACACGAGCATGGGAATCGTAAAAAAAAAGGGATGGATGAAAATCAGCAGAACTCCTGCCGCCATCAAGTAGGGGTCGGATTCCGGCTGCCAGCTCCCTATCCACCAGTTTGTAATTGCATTGTAAACAAAAAATGCAAAATAATAATACCAGAAATTTCCGCGTGGATGTTCCTCACGTAGAAAAAGCAGAGGTGTGAAACCTATAAAAGCAAGCAGTGTGAAGCTTAACGGTGGAAAACTCAAGCCTAAAAGCGCGCCGGAGGATATTGACAGCAGAATTAAATATTTCTTTTTCATTATTATCTAATCACGTAAAACAAATTCATTTCTGAATACTGACTGAATGTCAAAATTAAAGAAAATATAAGGAAAATACATATTTAATTTTGTGCGTGCCGCATATTTTGTAATTACGATTTCCGTTTCAGATGTCCAATATCTGTCAGATGCCGGACACCTTTTTCATCCTATTGTTAGAACATTTTGATTCTCAGATGTCGGACACTTTCAAGACGTCGGACATCTTTCTTAAATAATCATCCCCTTCAATGTTTTTACTTAATCATTGTATTTTGTCTGAATACGAAATAAAAAATGCCCGGCATATCAAAATGCCGGACACCTGCAAATAGCTTTTGTCAATAAAAAATTAGTTGCCGATTATGAAAGGCGGCGCATTTTTGGAGCTTCCCATGATTATAATCTTTGAGTTTGGCGACTGGGCAAGCTCTTTTTGCACTTTAATCATCTCATATTGAAGCACTTTGTCGCTTAGAGCCGATGCAACGATTCTCTGTGCGTCGGCAACGCCTTGTGCTTCTTCGCGTTTTCTTTCTGCTTCCTGCTTTTCTTTTTCCACTTCGATTTTCTTTCTCTGTTTGTCCTGCTCGGCGGATATTTTCAGCTCGATGCTTTTCTTGACCGAGGGGGGCAGGTCTATGTTCCTAACCAGAACATTTTCCATTACGATACCGCGTTTCTTAAATTCTGCTTCAATATCTTTGGTGAGCATATCCTGAAACTCCTGCCTCTTTTCCGAATAAAGATGCTCGGCAAAAAAGCTGGCGGCGCCTTCTCTGATATTTGCCCTCGTAACCGGACGGATAATAACTACTTCGTAATCTCTGCCGATGTTTTGATAAATATACGGCGCCTTTGAGGGAACCACCCTGTACAAAATTGTCAAATCAATTTTTACCTGCAAGCCGTCCTTGCTGAGAACAGTTATCTGGTCTTCTCCCTGCACGGCGCCCTCGCCTATAGTGCTGCTCATAGTGTAATTCTGCGTCCGTATTGACATTTCTTCAATATCCATAAGCGGATTGACGATATGAAAGCCTTCGGTCAGGTAATTATCCTGCACATCGCCGAGCAAAACCTGCACCCCTATATGACCCGGCGGGATTATCCTGATACCGGCTGTTAAAATGCCGGCTACTATTAAAATTACTCCTACGGCTGAAATAAGTGTTTTGAACTTCGCAAGCGCACCGGATTTTGCCCCGAGTACACCAATGACAAGTACGATAATTCCGAATACTATAAGACCCATAATGCCTCCCTTTGATTAATGGAAAATAATTTTAGCATTTATCTTTTCTATAGCAGTAAATATATGAATAAATTAGTTGATTCCAATTATTTTTAGAAAAAAGATAATAAATCTTGAAAATGAGATAAGTATTGATTTTTATTATTTTTTCTGTTAAATTAAGAAAATTAAAGAATGTTGTATTAAATAATAAAAAAATGAAAATAGAAGAGATTAAGCTGAAGAATTTTAAAACGTTTAAAAGTATTGTGATGTCTGATATTCCCAGACTTTGTGTTATTGTTGGAGCTAACGGAAGCGGCAAATCCACATTGTTTGACGTTTTTGGATTCTTGAAAGACGCAATGACTGATAACATAACTGCGGCTGTATCAAAAAGAGGCGGTTTCAAAGAACTTATCAGCAGGAATTCAACAGGTATGATAGAAATCGAAATAAAATTCCGGGAAGGGGACGACAAGCCGCTCGTTACATACCAGTTAATAATCGGCGAAGAGAATCAGAGACCTTTTATTGAACGAGAAATTTTAAAATACAGAAGAGGCAGTAAAGGGCAGCCGTGGCATTTCTTAGATTTTTCAAGAGGAAGAGGTACTGCGATTACTAATGAAATGGAATATATTCAGGATGATACTGAGATAGACAGAGAAGAACAGAAATTATCGAAACCCGACATTTTAGCAATAAAAGGTCTTTCTCAATTTGAAAGATTTCCGGCAGCTGTAAAATTTGGAAGACTAATCGAAAACTGGCATTTGTCTGACTTTCATATCAGCAGTGCAAGGGCTGTTAAAGATGCAGGTTATGCGGAACATTTATCAAGAGAAGGCGAAAATTTATCTCTTGTTACTCAATATATGTTTGAGCAGCATCCGAAAACTTTCGATATGATTCTGCAAAAACTAAAAAAAAGGGTACCCGGCATAAATTCCGTTGAAGCTAAAACTACTGACGAAGGAAGAGTACTTCTTAAGTTTCAAGACAGCAATTTCAAAGATCCCTTTTTAGCAAGATATGTTTCAGACGGAACAATAAAGATGTTTGCATATCTTATTCTTCTGTATGATCCAAAACCCCATCCTTTACTGTGTATTGAAGAACCGGAAAATCAACTATATCCGAGTTTATTGATTGAGCTGGGAGAAGAATTTCGTCAGTATGCTTATAGCGGCGGTCAGGTTTTTGTATCGACACATTCGCCTGATTTTTTGAATTCAATGAAGACAGAAGAAGTTTTTTGGTTAGTAAAGAAAGATGGTTACAGCCATATAAAAAGAGCAAAAGATATTTCCCTCATTCAAAACATGATGGAACAGGGCGATAAAATGGGATACCTCTGGAAACAGGGTTTTTTTGAGGAGGCAGATCCTTCATGAAAAACATTGTTTTTTTATTAGAAGAAATTTCTGCCAAAGAGTTTTTGAAAAACTTTCTTCACAGACACTTTCGGAATGTTGATTTCAAGTTTCTTGTTTTTGAAGGTAAGTCAGATTTGGAAAAAAACATTGTAAGGAAATTAAGGGGATACAATATCCCCAATGCTTTTTTTGTAATATTAAGGGATCAAGATTCAGCAGAATGCAGAGCTGTTAAGAGAACTTTAGAAGAAAAATGCGAGTTGGCTTTTAAGACTAAGGTTTTGATTAGAATAGCCTGCCGGGAGATTGAAAGCTGGTATTTCGGAAATCTCAATATTGTTGAAAAAGCTCTGGACATAACCGGATTGAAAGAACTTAAGAATAAAAGAAAATATCGGAACACCGACAATATTATTAAACCATCTGAAGAATTAATGAAAATAACTAATAATAGGTACCAGAAAGTCTTAGGCTCTATGGAAATTGGACTAATAATGCCGGTAGAAGGAAATATATCGAAAAGTTTTAATGTGTTACTAAAAGGTATAGATAAAATAATTCAATCCTGACCTGAGTATCAATTATAATACTCCGCTTTAAGGATGCTCCAAGTGTTTTGGATAGTATCGCCCTGTGGCGGCGGGGCGTCTCTCCATCGGCGTATGCTCCAAGTGCCGTTGCTGCGCGGAGTGATAGTGAGCTGTATTGTGCCGGCATAAGCAGACGGGGAGGAAGTCTCAAATTGCTCGATATTTATTATGTATTCCGCTGCAAAAATAACCGAATCAGGATGCTTATCGTACTCCATGTTGGAAAGGCTCAGATGCGGAGATATTCCTTCGGGTAATTTAGCTGAAAGAGAATTGAAATACTGTCTCTCTGAATAAGTATCCCAGCTGAGAAAAAGTGATGGATACTGCGACAGCGCCCCGGTAGATGGAATGAACTCAAAACTTTCCGCATCAGTTAAAGAAGTGTCTGAAAAACAGGATGTGTAATTGGAAGTATTCTTCTCTATGAAAGCGTTTGCAAAATTCGACACTACTATTTCAGGCTCGGTAGGAGGGACGAAGTTTGATTTTCCCGTATCCGGCTCCTCGGGGCTTCGTGTCTCAAAAAGATTGCAGCCGGCAAGAAACAGAGTGCATATTAGAGCGAATAATTTTATGGATTTTTTTTTCATTTGTTTATTTTTACTTTTTTCCCTCAATCCTAAGCTGTGCTTGGGATTGCAATTTTCACGAGAAGTCAAACTTCCTTTGAAAATTTCCTTACCAAGCGCAGCTTAATAAGGAGATGTAAATCCGTATCTCTGTCATGCCGAAAGATTTTTTCAGCATCTCAAGTTAGAAATATCCCCTCTTGAGAGGGGATTAAGGGGTGTGTTCCCCTAACGTGAGATTCAGGTATTCCGCTCCTCTCCAGCCGGAATGACATCCATGATTTTTTCATCTCATTCCCAACCTCCGATTTGGGAATGTACTTTACTTGTTTCAGCCTCTCAAGTTATTCTGTTCCTCATTCCTGAGATTCTGAAACAAGTTCAGAATGACATTTTTCATCTCATTCCCAACCTCCGATTTGGGAATGTACTTTTCTTTCATAACTCTGTTTTGCATTAACTCTTAAATAATCATCCTCTTGTGTGATTTTCCCTAATCATGGAAGTTCAATTCAAAAAAAATAAAAATTGGAAATTGATATCAGACGCAGTTCAAACAAGAATTCTTCCCTCCAAAGCACGGGAAATAGTAGCTTCGTCGGCAAATTCCAAATCCGAACCTATGGGTATTCCCCTTGCTATGCGTGTTACCTTTATTTCCAGAGGACTAAGCATTTTCGCAATATACTGAGTTGTTACTTCTCCTTCCACGCTTGGATTGAGTGCAAGAATCACTTCTTCCACTCCGCCGGTTCTTTCCATAAGTTCTTTTATTTTTAGCTGGTCGGGTGTTATGCCTTCCAGTGGATTGAGCGTTCCGTGCAGAACGTGGTAAAGACCGTAGTATTCTGAAGTTTTTTCAACCGCCATTACATCGTTGGGTTCTTCAACCACACAGATAACAGATGTGTCTCTTTTTGGAGAAGAACAAATTTTGCACGGGTCTTTTTCTGTGTAATTAAAGCATTTCGAGCAGTATTTCACGTTTTTTTTCAGCTCTGTCAGTGATTTTGAAAAAGCTTCAACGAAACTTTCCGGCTGTCTTAAAAGATGGAAAACAAGCCTTTGTGCAGTTTTTCTGCCGATAGTCGGCAGGGATGAAAAAAGTTCGACTGTTTTTTCAATTGATTCTGAAGTATATATCATTATTTTTTTTGCAGATTAATCTTCTTCCTTAACGTCATATTCAATCAAAACCGTTTTTTCCAAAGTATCTCCTTCGGTGTTTAGTGTAATAGACTGAATCATGCCGACGCTGTAAGCATAAAAATTCTTGACTATTTTATTGCTGCCTTCAATGTGAAATTTATTATGGTATGCTTCAAATTTACCGGCAGGCACCTCTATTGAGTCTTTTCCTTCCCAAACAAATTTTGCGGTGCGGTGTATCATTTCATTGGGATCGTACCATCCTTCTTCAGGTTCATTGGGGATGAGCAGGTGGTGCTGAGTAAAAACGGGAGCATTTTCACTTTCATATTCGGTTCCCAGTTTTACATAAGCAACGCCGCCGTCTTCATGCCTGTATGCTTTAATTTCGTTTTCTTTGCCGTTCTTATGAAAAACAAACACATCTACCTCTTCATCATAAAAATCATCGAGAAATACCGTCTTTTTTTCAACAATTTCCTCAACGATTTTTTCATCGCCTTTTTGATACACCCATTTGTTGCCTACAGCCAGCGGAATGAGTTTTTCAAAAACATCAATCGAGCCGGCAAGTGCAATGGAAACGGCTGCTGTTAAAAGCACTATCGAGAGTTTAGCTGAGTTTTTCATTTTCAAGGCAGTGGTTTGTTTTACATAATTATGTCAATAATATTCTATTTAGCTTTTTTATTATATTTTTATTATATTCCGTTTCAGATGTCCAACATCTGCCAGATGTTGGACATCTTTGCCAACTATTTATTTTCGATCCCTCCCCAGCCCTCCCTTACAAGTAAGGGAGGTGGAAATTCCCCTCCCCAAGAGGTGATAAAGGGGTGTGTTCCTCATACGTGAGATTCTGAAACAATGCTGAAACAAGTTCAACACAGGGCCTGAATGACATTCATAATTTCTATTTCAATTTTCAACTATTACATCTCATTCCAAAACTCCGATTTGGGAATGTAATTCTCTTTAAAACTCTGTTCTGCATTAACTCTAAAATAATCATTCCCTTGGGTGATTTCCAAAATCATGTCCGTTTCATCTGTTTATTTTAAGTCCCACCCTAACCCTCCCCCAAAGGGAGGGAATTCAATGATCTTGCTCCCTCCCCTTGGGGAGGGACGGGGTGGGGTCTCTTCCGGTTTTTAATTTACATTACTTTTTTTTCAATATTTTTCTTCAATATATGGCAAATATACTAAAAATAATCATCCCCTTGGGTGATTTCCAAAATCATGTCCGTTTCATCTGTTTATTTTCCTTTCTGCTGCCAGATGTCCAACATCTGCCAGATGTTGGACATCTTTTTCCTTTTACTTAAAAATTGAAAATCCATAGAACATCTATTCCTTAAAAAATCTTTCTCTGATTTTCATTCATCCAGTTACTTAAAGACAACAGGCAAATTTACATTCCCAAATTTAAACCGGGTATATTTGGCAGCATACCGGAAACTTTGTTCATCTCTTCATTTGCCATTGCAGAAGCATCCTGCGAAGCTTTATTTACAGCGGCTACGATGAGGTCTTCCAGCATTTCAATGTCTTCGGGATCAACTATATCTTTGCTGATTTTCAATTCTTTTACAACATTGCCTCCCGTCATGGTTACCTTTACCATTCCGCCGCCCGATTCGGAAGTAACTGTTTTTTCATTTACTTCTTTTTTGACTCTTTCCATTTCCTGCTGTACTTTCTGCGCCTGCTGGAGGATGTTTTGCATGTTCATTTTCATTTTGTGTCCGTTCCTCAAAATTTTATAAAATATTTTTTTGCTAAACCGTATAAAATAAAATAAAAAATCTATTTCAAACACGAAAGTTCATATTGCATATTGTTCAAACTTTTTTACTAAAACTGAATTATTAATCAAACCATGAGGGAAGAATGGGTATTTTCAACAGAATAGCAGATGTTTTCAAAGCGAACGTTAACGACGCTTTGGATAAAGCCGAAGACCCCGAAAAGATGATTAAGCAGATGGTCATCGAAATGGAGGAATCCGTCAATAAAGCCACTCTTGCAGTCGGCGGAGCCATTGCTAACGAAAAACAGCTCGAACGAAAAATGGAAAAAGCACGCAAAGAACGCGAAGATTGGGAGCATAAAGCAGGGCAGGCTCTGCAGTCAGGCAGAGAAGACCTCGCTAGAGCAGCTCTGGAAAAGAAAGCTCTTGCAGAAAGAAACTTTAATGACCTCCAGCCTCTCTTTGAGCAGGCAAAAAAAACTTCTAACAAGCTCCGCGAGCAGCTTAACCAGCTAAAAGCTAAGCTCGACGAAGCCCGCAGCCGACAAAGCACTCTTATTGCACGCTCACAGGCAGCAAAAGCTCAAAAGAAAATTTCGCAGTCCTTCAGCGGCGTCGGCTCCGATGCTTTCAGCAAATTTGACAAATATGAAAACAAAGTCGAGAAGATAGAATCCGAAGCCGAAGCCTTCGGGGAACTCGCCGGAGATGAAACAAGCCTCGACGAAGAATTCAAGAAACTCGGCTCAAGCAGCACTGTCGATAACGACCTTGCCGCTCTTAAAGCTAAAATGGGTATGCTCCCCGCCTCAGGCGAAAATAACAATAACTAATAATCATTTTTCTTGAAAATTATTCGGAGATACAATATGGAAGTCAATTATTCAAACGAAGAAAACACCGTCGAAACGCCCCAGGCGATTATCGACGCTGCCATTTTAAGGCTTAAGCACCTCCTTGTCAGAAATTACCCCGACCATATCGAATTTGGAGACGGCGCTTTTACTATTACACGCGGTTCCAGTCAGGTAATGATTGTTGTGCGTGCATTTACAGAAAGCGAATGTGCCGTTGAGTTCATGTCTAACGTCGTTACAGACGCCAAAGTTGACAATGAACTCATGGCATTTCTCCTTAGAAAGAATTCCGAGCTCCATTTCGGCGCTTTCGGGCTTATGTTCGACAACACCGTTACTTTTACCCACTGCATAACCGGTTCGAGCCTCAACAGCGACGAGCTTCGCAAGGTGCTAAACACTGTTGCATTCATCGCTGACTATTATGACGACATTATTGTCGATATGGCAGGTGGAAAAAGAGCTGCCGACCTCGTTGAAGGCTTTGAAGCAGCGGACTGAATTTAGCCGGCGTAAGTTATTCAGGCAATTTTTTATCACGCAGCCTTCCTGAAACATCACAGGAAGGCTTTTTTATTGTTTTATACTCTGCATAACAGCTTTGCGGGGCGATTGAAAGGCTGCGAAGGGCGGTTTGAACGAAATGAAACGCCTGCTGAACGCTTTTTTCA
>CAZOBD010000145.1:0-10050 GCA_964577665.1 uncultured Hyphomicrobiales bacterium | reverse complement strand
ACTGAAACAAGCTTTCGGCACAGGGACAGAATGACACCACTGAAATTTTTTTTACTCAATCAAATAATCATCCTCTTGGGTGATTTTACAAATCATGGCTGTTCCAAATAAGAATACAAAATAAATAAATTTGAAAGAATATTTGCAAATATTGTTAAATTTGATTAAAATTGCCTTTTTAACATAGACTTAACATTTAGGAACATCAGCACAATAAAAAGGATAATAAATGCCTTTGGTAAAAACAAAGCGGTTCAGGACAATAGACCGCCACATACTGGAAGAAGAACAGCTTCACCCTGAAGCCACCGGCGAATTCACGGCGATACTTCACGACCTTACTTTTGCAATCAGAATGATAGCCCATCAGGCAAGAAGCGCCGGGCTGAATGATATTTTAGGATGGACTGCAAATGAGAATGTCCATGGCGAAAAAGTCAGGAAAATAGACGAATATGCCAATGATACAATCCGAAAAGCGATGGAGTACAGCGGGAGAATATGTGCAATGGCATCGGAAGAATACCCTGAGATGATAGAGATAACCACCAACAAGCGGCGGGGCAAATATGTCCTGCTTTACGATCCATTGGACGGCTCTTCAAACATTGACGTAAATATAACAACCGGAACGATATTCTCTATCTACAAGCGCTTAGAACCGGATGCGCCAAATCCCGGTACAATTGAAGACCTGATACAGCCCGGATGGAAACAGGCGGCAGCGGGTTATGCACTTTACAGCAGCAGCACTATGCTTGTTTATACAACCGGCAACGGAGTGAATGCTTTTACGCTTGATCCGGCTATCGGAGAATTTCTTCTTACTTATGAAAATATGCGAATACCCGATTACGGCAGCCATTTTAGCTGCAATATGGGTAATATTAACGATTGGAGCAGGGAACTTACGGAATACATGAGATATATACAAACTGCTTCAGAAGACGGAAAGCGTCCCTTTACACAAAGATACGTAGCGGCTGTGGTTGCAGATATACACAGGATACTCCATTACGGCGGAATATATCTTTATCCGGCATCGCCCAAAAAACCCGAAGGCAAGATACGACTTGTGTATGAAGCCAATCCGATGTCGATGATAGTAGAGCGCGCCGGCGGTATATCCTTTACAGGCAGAGAGCGCATACTGGATATTGTTCCTAAGGAGATACATCAAACTGTGCCCTTCATTGCAGGCAGCAAAGGAAACATCGAAGAACTGCAGCAGTTTTTAAAAAGGAAGCATCCTTACCAGAAAAGTTAGAAGTTTTCCGAATATTAAAGATGTCCGGCAGGCAGTTGCAGCCGGACATCAAAAAATGTTCTTTTATACGGCAGAAAACTATTCGTCTTCCTCGGATTCTTTTTCGGGCAGCTCATATTTCAGCTTGTCCTCGAAAATTTCTTTCATAGCAATGAAAGTCGGTTTAGGAAGAGTGTCATATTTCCTGCTGATGGCTATCTGGTCAAAATTGGCGCCTTCAGTGTCTGTCGTATCAATGACGTCGGCAAGCTCATCGTCTATCTGAGTCTTGATATCGTCATTTATCTGGCGCGAACGAAAGCCTATAGCCACAATGGATTGATAGATAGAGCCTTTGTCGCTCTCTTTCATTCTTACTTTTACCGGGTTTACAAATGTGTACGGCATTTTTACCTTATTTATAATTTTGAAAAATTATAACTTGCAAAGTTATAAAAAATTTTATTAATTGCAAAACTAAATATTTTATTTAAATATTAATCGATTAAGCCATGCAAAAATTGTATTACTCCATCAGCGAAGCCGCAGAATTAATTGATGAAGAACAGCATATTCTGCGTTACTGGGAAAAGGAATTTGAAGAGCTGAATCCACGCAAAAACCGCGGAGGAAACCGCATTTATTCTCAAAGAGACATAAAAGTACTAAGAACAATAAAAATGCTGCTCCGCGGAGAAAAACTTTCCATCTACGGAGCAAAGGAAAAACTTCCGGAAGCTTTGGAAAGCAAAAGCCATAAAACAGAACCGGAAGATATGCTTAAAAAAGCTGACACTATCAACACTGATAAAAATTTAGACGGACAAAAAGCAGATATTTACAAAGAACAGTTGAAAAATATTCGTCTGGATTTGATAGAACTGAAGCGCATGCTTACCGGAGCCTGAGACCTTTAAATTTATTTTATTTATAATGCTTACATTTTCCGTCAATACATTTAAACATAAATAAATTTAATTTTTTTTGTAAGAGAAGTATTAATACCATATATTTATGGTACATTATTTTTTGAAATTCAGCGTTTAGATTATGTAAGAAACTTTTTTCTAAGCATAATATTCAATAAATTTGCAGGATTAGTTTTAATTTGAAATGAAAAAGTTTATCTTTATCACAATATAAGGTCATTAATTATGTTAGGAACTGTGAGGATAATTTCGGCAGCGCTTGCATTTATGCTGCTCAGTACCTTGATTTTATCGGCAAAAAAAGATGCTTACAAACTTGACTCGATAGGGAGTCACAACGATGAAGTATTAGGTGTTTTCGTTAATGAAGATGATACCAAAGTGGCAACATGCAGCCTTGATGAGACTATCAAGATCTGGAGTATCCCCGAAGGTAAAGAGTTGATAACTCTTGCCGGACACTTAGGCCAGGTTAATAATATTTCTTTTTCCGGCAATGACAAATGGCTTGCAAGCGGCTCGAGCGATATGACTGTGCGTATATGGGAGGTAGAAACAGGCAAGCAGCTTAAGGTTCTGCGGGGACATACCGATCAGGTAATAGGCGTTTATTTCAGTCCTGACGACAGCTGTACTTACGTGGCAAGCACAAGTTTTGACAAAACTGTCAAACTGTGGGATGTAAGACTCGGCAGCGAAATAAAAACTCTCCGCGAGCACATGAAACCTACCAATAATGTTGCATACAGCTATGACGGTAAATACATAGCTTCATGCAGCGACGACCGCACTATTAAAATTTGGTCAACCGACCTGACAACAAAAGAATCCCTTATGACACTTCTCGGACACGAAGCTCCCGTCTTAACATGTCTTTACAGTTTCGACAGCGAGAAACTCGTTTCGTCAGATCAAGCCGGTGTAATAAAAATCTGGGATATGCCGGAAGGAACACTTCTTAATACAATAAAAGCTCACGACGAACTTATTCAGGACGTTTCCTTTGCTGGCGACAATGAAACGATTGTCTCTGCCAGTCTCGACGGAAAAGTAAAACTCTGGAACGTTAACACAGGTGAGAATCTTATGACTTACGACGCAGGTATTGAAATTTGGTCCGTTGACCTTATTACCGACATAAGCGTAATCATTATCGGATGCGCCGACGGCAGCGTCAGATACCTTAGAAAAAAATAATTGATTGAAAAAATTAGTTAATGAAATAAAGGAGAATATGGTAAAATGATGCTGAAAAAGATTTTTATAGCAGCCCTTACGGTACTTGCAGTTTTCGGTGTGCAGGCAGCTTCGGCACAGTATTTTACAACCGTATCAGTAACGGGGAGCGTTTACGATGCCGTTTCCCACGAACCTGTTTCCGTTTTTTTAATAGTTCTCGATGAAAACGGTAAACGCGTTTCCGCTGCAAGAAGCAACGCCGCCGACGGCGGTTATTATTTCATTGCCGGACTGAAGCCCGGACACAAATACACTATCAATATAGGTCAGAAAGGCTATTTCAAAGAGCAAATACCTATTGAGGTTCCCAATACCGACCGATATGAAGAAATTTCCCGCGATTTTCTTATTAAGCCCAAGGAAGAAGGTGTTCAAATTCCCATTCCGGTACCTCCGTTTGAGCTTAACAAATCGAAGCTCCGCGTTGGCGCAGATGCTATATTGGATAACATGGCTGAAACATTGAAATACAATCCTGATGTAAAATTTGAAATACAGTGCTATCCCGATGATGCCGAAGATAAGGAGGCTAACCGTCAGCTTACAAAGCAGAGATGCGAGTCTTTGAAACAGTATTTCACCGAACAAGGCTTAAAGGAAAGCCGCATTAGCGTAAGCAGCTCTGCATCGGTAGATCCCAATAATCCTCCTCCCACGGAAAAACGCGCTAAAGGAAAACGCTATGTAGGACCTTCATACATTGTTGTAAAAGACTTCTGAGTTTAAAAAACTTCTGAAAATTTGGACTTTGTGGTTAAATGGAACTCCTCTGCTTTCGCGGCGGGGTTCTTTTTATTTTAAAAACTTCTATACATAAAGAAATTTGCTCATCTTATTATTTCTTTTTATCTTGAAAATTATCTGCTGTCTTTTTACAAATCCTTGTTTTGTTTCATAAATACTGATATTACATGAACATAATAGATTTATCCATATTCTTCGTTTATATGTGTCTGGTATTCCTAATCGGAGTTTATTTTTTCAAAAGAAACAAAACAAAGGAAGATTATTATGTAGGAGGCAGAAATATAGGCCCCTGGCACATCGGGATGTCAGTTGTGGCAACTGACGTCGGCGGCGGATTTTCCATAGGTCTTGCCGGACTGGGTTATTTAATAGGTCTTTCGGGGAGCTGGCTCCTTTTCACGGGGCTTATCGGTGCATGGCTTGCGGGGGTTTTCATAGTCCCCAAACTGAAAAAACTCGACAAAAAAGAAGGTATGCTGACCTACCCTGATTTTCTGCGATTTAAATACGGCAAAGCAGTGGCTTTTGTAGCTGCGCTTATTTCAGGCTTAGGCTATATGGGATTTACGGGCGGTCAGATACTCGCCGGAGCTAAACTTTCCGCCGCAACACTTTTTTACGACATTCCATTCGATATGGACCCCCTACATTTTTCTCTGATAATAATAGCAGGAGTGATTTTACTATATACAGCAATGGGCGGCTTGAAAGCGGTTATTTACACCGATACGATACAATGGATACTGCTTTTAAGCGGGCTGGCGCTTTTTGCAGTACCTTTCACAATAATTGAAGCAGGCGGCTGGGAAAATCTGCGTGCATCCCTCCCCGATGAGTTTTTCTCACTTACCAATGTAAGTATAGTCGAAGTAATAAACTGGATGATAACTATCATTCCTATTTGGCTGATAGCGCTGACGCTTTACCAGCGTATGTATGCCGCCCGAAACGAAAAAGATGCCAAAAAGGCTTGGTACATTGCCGGGGTTTTTGAGTATCCGATTATGGCTTTCCTCGGCGTATTTCTGGGGATGTGCTCAAGCATCTTTTTTCCGAACATAGACTCCGAGCAGGGACTGCCCATGCTTTTAAAGGAAGTGCTGCCAATCGGCATAAAGGGTATAGTCATATCGGCATATTTTTCCGCAATAATGAGTACTGCCGACAGCTGCCTTATAGCATCATCGGGCAATTTCGTAAACGACATTATACAGCAGATTTATAAAAAGGAGCTGTCTAAAAAAGCCGTGATACGTCTTTCGCAGATAGCAACTTTAATGATTGGAATAGTAACCCTCGCCATAGCAGTATCTTTTGAATCGGTACTTGAAATAATTCTCCATGCTTATTCATTCATGGTAGCGGGGCTTACCGTCCCCACTTTGGCAGCATACTTTAAAAAGAAACTTTACCCTCTGCCTGCAATGCTCAGCATGATTTCCGGCGGAGCTTTGACCCTCGTTTTAATCTTTCTCCGCCCTGAAATGCCGATAGGCTTGCACCCGACTTTTTGGGGCATTTTGCTGTCTGTTATTTTCTTTTACGGAACGGAATGGTTTGTTAAAAAGAACTAATCCACCAGATTATTTTTTACACAGTAGTGTATCAGCTCCATATTGGTCTTCATGTCCATTTTCTCTAAAATGCGGGAACGGTAGGTATTCACAGTGCTGACGCTTAAAGAAAGCCGCGAGGCTATGGCGTTTATACCCGAGCCGCTGCCCAGCAGGCACAGCACCTGAAATTCCCGGTCAGAGAGTTTTTCATGCGGGGGTCTGCCGCTGTCGCTTTCGAGACCAAAAGCAAGCTTTTCGGCGAGGCTTTCGCTGACGTATTTCCTGCCCTGCATCACTTTCCGGATAGCTTTAATAAGTTCGGTATTTGCCGATTCTTTTGTTACATAGCCGTTTGCTCCGGCTTTCAAAGCGCGTACTGCAAAGCGGTCTTCGGGATACATACTGAGAATAAGAACTTTCAAATCAGGGTGCATTGACTTTAGTTCCTTCAGCACATCCAATCCGCTTTGGTCGGGCAGGTTGATATCTAAAATAATCATATCGCAGCTTTTTTTACGAAAAAAATCAAATAATCCTGCTGCATCGGAGGCTTCACCTGCGGCAGTCATATCCGATTCTGCTTCTATTATTTTCTTTAAACCTTCCCGGATGAGATTATGATCGTCGGCTATGAAAAGTTCCGTCATTTCTTTCTGATAAATATTTTAAGTTGTTTCATAATTGTTACTTCTTTTAAATTGCAAGTTTAGCATTTTTTTTCTATTAAGCCAAAATAATTGGTAAGATAGACTTAAAAGAATTCTCCAATGATATTGTTTATTTTAACACTGTATTATGAAAGCAATAATTACAGTTAAAACGAGTCAATCTATAATAAAATAAACGTAGGCAGAGACGAAGATACTGACAATTGACTTCCCCGATACTTTGGATGTTGATAAAAAAAGAACTAAAAATGATTTTAGCTTACGGCTTGTATGAACAGTGTCTATAAGCTCTCTTAGTCATATAAATGTATTTCTCAGAATAAATAATTAAATTTATATGCGTTCAAAAAAGACTTACTTTGAAAACCGAGACGGCGTAAAACTTGCCGCCCGCATTGACCTCCCCGTTGACAGCAGCCCTCAAAGCTGGGCGCTTTTTGCCCATTGCTTTACATGCACAAAAAATCTGCGAAGCATCGGAAATATTGTTCAATCTCTTATCGCAAACGGCATAGCAGTAATGCGTTTCGATTTTACGGGTCTGGGTGAAAGCGGGGGCGAATTTGAGAATACAAATTACTCTTCCAACGTGCAGGACCTCATCGACGCGGCAAAATTCATGGAGGAAAATTACGATGCTCCATCACTGCTTGTAGGGCATTCCCTCGGAGGCGCCGCAGTTATCTCGGCAGGAGCCAAACTCGACTCTGTAAAAGCAGTGGCAGCAATTGCAGCGCCGTCAGGACCGGAGCATCTTAAAAATGTTTTAACATCAAGTATAAATGAAATTTACGAAAAGGGATATACAACAATAACAATAGCGGGACAGGATTTCAAGATTAAAAAACAATTCATTGAAGACATAAAATCAGAGAATTTCAAAGCGAGCCTTTTCAAACTGAATGCCCCTCTGCTTATTCTTCATTCACCCGATGACAAAATAGTAGGCATCGAAAATGCAACCGAAATTTACAAATCTGCCATGCTCCCTAAAAGTTTTATCATGCTGGACGGAGCAGACCATCTGCTTTCCGAAAAAAAGGATTCTCTGTATGCAGGGAAGGTTATAGCTTCTTGGGCGGAGCGCTATCTTGACATGCCGGAGCCGAAAGAACTTAAAACAGAAAATCAAGTCGCTGCACGCCTCGAAGGGAAAACATACACAACCCAAATTTTAGCGGGAGGACACCGCCTTACTGCCGACGAACCGGAAGAAGTTGGCGGTAACAATTTCGGTCCTTCCCCCTATGACCTCGTTTCTTCGGCGCTCGGAGCCTGTACGGCAATGACCCTCCGCATGTATGCAGACAGGAAAAAATGGGACCTGGATGAAGTAATTGTTCATCTTAACCACAAAAAGACATATAAAGAAGACAGCGAAAACCCCGATAACAAAAAAGGCAAGATTGACAGATTTGAAAGATTGATTGAACTAAGAGGAAACCTTGACGAAGAGCAAAAACAGAGACTGTTAGAAATTGCAAATAAATGTCCGGTTCACAAAACTCTGCACAGCGAAGTGGAAGACGAAGCAAAACTCGTTGAGAAATAAATCGGTGTTTTCACCAAAATCTTTAATATTCCCCAAAAATTTTGGGTATGAAGAATCCCTGATAAAAAATGCTTTGACTGTTTGCGCTTAGAAAATATTTTTGTAACTTTGCAGGTTGTTTTTTTGTTTTTTTTAGAAGAGATCTATGGTTACAAAAGCTTCGAACATTAAATGGCATCAGAGCAAAGTAAATCTTGAAGAAATAGAGTTTCGCAATGGACACGACGGCTGCGTAATATGGCTTACGGGACTGAGCGCATCCGGTAAATCTACCATAGCAGTCGAGACTGAAAGACTCCTCTTTGACCTGAACTGCCACGTAAGAATATTAGACGGGGACAATGTCAGGCACGGATTAAACAAAGATTTAGGCTTCGGAAAACAAGACCGCGAAGAAAACATCCGCCGCATTGCAGAAGTAAGCAAGCTGTTCAGAGCGGCAGGTATGATATGTATAAACGCATTTATATCACCCTTCCAGAGAGACCGCGACCTTGCCCGCGATTTAATCGACGAAGGGCATTTTTTAGAAGTTTACGTGAAAGCCGGCATCGAAACTTGCATTAAGCGCGACCCAAAAGGTATTTACAAAAAAGCGCTCTCCGGTGAAATAAAAGACTTCACAGGCATCTCATCTCCTTATGAACCGCCTGAAAATCCTGAGCTTGTTATTGAAACAGAGGTTTACAGCATAGAAGACTGCGCTAAGCAGCTTGTAAAATTTTTACAGAAAAAAGGCATTGTCAGAAACGGAACCGAGTAGGAGTCTCATTTACTTTCAGCGAATTTTATCAAGCCGCCGCAAAGCCAGTTTGCCAGAGCCTGTCTGTTGTTTTCCTTGATGAAACGGAGCTGGTCCTGCGGATTTCTGATATTTCCCAGTTCTATGAATACACATGTAGGCAGTGTGTGGTGCAGCATGTAAAGATTTCTCGTTGAAACTGTTCCCTGATAGCCGCGATAGGGCTGGGCAATGTCATATTTTTCTTTGATAGTCTTGTGAAGCGTAGCTGCAAGTTCTTTCCCCTCTTTGCTGTCGGGATGGTGGTAAAAAAAAACGTCTATTCTTTTTCCGTATGAACGCGAGTCAACATGTATTACAATCAGCTCTTGGCGCTTGGCACTACTTTTGTTTTTACCATAAAGATCGTTAACAATGTCGGCGCGTTTTTTCAACCTTTCCAACTGGCTCCGTGAAATTGTATCGCCTCCCCAGTAAAATTCATCATAGCTGTTGCTCAGGTAAGCATCGTCGCGTATTCCGTCGGTAGAATCTCTTATGATAACGTAAACCTTAGCGCCGTGCTCCAAAAGCCTGCGTGCAAGGCGCAGGGTAATGTCGTAGGCATATTCGTCCTCGTGCAGTTCATATCCCGCCCTTTTGCCGACTGCACCCGGGTCGGGACCGCCATGCCCGCTCACAAGATAATAAACGCAGCCCTCAAGTCGATTGTCAATTTGCTTAACATCTTTGTACTTCTCACCAAATATTTCAAATCCGCCGCTTTCCTGAGATGTCTCTGCCGGGGCTTCTTCGTCTGCCTCCTGCCGGTTTTCTTGAGGCAGATCATAAAAAAGCGCCCACAAGTCCAAATCGTCCCGGTAATGCTTATCTCGTACTCCTTTTCTTAGTAAGAGCTCGTTAAAATCCTGTATCACTTTTGCCGAATCATAGTTCATTCCCAGAGTACTGCGTATCGTATTTCCGTCATATTTAAATCTGAGGATGGGAAGCAGGTAAGTTCTATTTAATTTCAACTCGTTATTTCTATCAAGTATCTCGCTGTTAAGTTCGTAAAATAGATTAAAATACAGACTGTCCCGCGGTATTTCATAACGGCGGAAAAGAGCCCAGATACCTTCGCCCTGCTTTGGAGAAGCCGACATATATGCTCCGTCGCTGCCAAAAAGGCAGGTTAAAGATACAAAATATATTAATAAGGAAATTTTCAGATACTGCATTTTATTTTATCTCGTGTTCCCCCTCTGCAAAAATAAGCAGTTTTACAAATAAAACAAAAAGTTTAGTTCATCTGTTTATTTTAAGCCCCACCCCGGCCCTCCCCAAAGGGAGGGAATTCAATGATCTTGCTCCCTCCCCTTGGGGAGGGCT